>DATIVG010000447.1:0-18803 GCA_035466075.1 Nodosilinea sp.
TCGCTGGAGTCGAGGGTAATGGTGGTCGGGTTAGCCGTAGAGGAGGCGTAAAACAGCAGCTGCCGGTCGGTGAGGCCGCCGGGGGCCGTCCCCGCCCGCCGAAACACAATGCGCTCGGGCAGACCCGCCGGGGGCAGCAGCTCGGTGGCGGGCTCAAACCGGTTGCCCGCCGCAATCACCGCGTTGAGCACCAGCTCATTGCCGCCACCAAAGGTGAGGTTGACGGTGTTGACCGGGTTGTCGCACCCCGGAAAGCCCGTGGCCGCCGTCGAGTCGCAGGGGTCGGCAAAGGCGGCGGTGGGAAAGTTGGTGGTAATTCCGGCCTGGGGCGTGGTGATCAGCGAGGTCACGTTGACGGGCTGGGTGAGCTGGGCCTGGGCCGGATTTGCCCAGCCCAGTAAACCCACAACCATGACCACCAGACTGCCGCACAGGCTCACCCAGCGAGCGCGGGGGGCCGGAGGTGCGACAGGCAGGAGCTGACGGATCGGCGGAGAAAACTGGCACATGGCGGACATCACGGGCATCAATGGACTGGACTCAGGCAAGGGGGCTGGGGGAGCAGGGAGGGGACTGCCAAGCAAGCGACCTACTCCAGCTGGAGGTCGGCCTCTTGATCTTTGAAGATGATATCGAGGCCACGCACGTCGATAAAGATAAACTCAACCCTGCGATCGCGGGCGTAGTCGAGGCGCGAGCTGCCCTGGCTGCGGCGCTGGGTGAGGCCAAAGGGCACAATCCGCATGCGCTCCGGCGGCACCCCCTTGCGAATCAGGTAGTCGCGGGCGGCCAGGGCCCGCCGCTCGCTGAGGGCGAGGTTGTAGGCGGCGCTGGCGCGGGGGTCGGTGTGGCCGTGCAGCTCGATGGTCAGGTAGGGGTACTGCAACAGCGCCGCCGCAATCTGGTCGAGCACCGCCGCACTCTCGGCGCTGATGTTGGAGCGGTCGAGGGCAAAGTGAACGTTGCGGGGAATCTCCAGCCGCAGGGGCTCCAGGGGCGGCGGCGGCTCCACCGGGGCGGGGGGCGGCTGGGGCGGGTCACAGCTGGGCGGCTCCACCGGGGCGGCGGGCAGCTCCACCGGGCTGCCGTCGGCGGCCAGCACGGTGGCCACGGCGGCGGGCTCGGAGGTGCCCCACTCGGGGTCGGTGGCCAGGGCGCTCACCCGCGTTCCCGGCGGCAGGGCCAGGCTGGCGCTAAAGACTCCATCGGGGCCGGTGGTCACCGTGCCCAGGGGCTCGGCCAGGGGGCTGTAGGGAAAGCCCGCTTCCACCACCCGGTACAGCTCGACCTCGGTGCCGGGGTCGGCGGTGCCGGTGAGGGTGACCTCCGCGTCGCCGGTGGCGAAGCCGTAGCGGTCAAACTCGGGGGCGTCAACGGCGGCGTTGCCGGTCTCCTGGCGGCGGTGGTAGGAGTTGCGGGGCGGGTTGGGGCCGTCGCCCTTCTGAAAATCCTGCACCTCGGTATTGCCCTGGGTGTTGAGGTCGATGGTGAGACCGTCGAGCTCGGCGTAGCGGTTGGCGCGGATCTGGTTGCGGCGGCTGAGGGGGTGGGCGGTGACCACCACCCCCGGCCCCGGCTGAAAGCCAATGAAGTTGTCGCTGAGCTGGTGGTCGTTGCCCATCAGGTAGACCGCCGCCCGCTCAAACCGCCGCCCGTTGTACTGGATGGCGTTGCCGGTGATCTGGGTGGCCCCCTCGGTCTTAAACAGGTAAATGCCGCTGCCGTCGTTGGCGCAGATCAGGTTGTCGGTGATGGCGGTGGCTGCGATCGCACCCTCCAGGCGAATCGCATCGGGCATCCCCGCCAGGCCGTTGCCGATGATGGCGTTTTCGCTCACCTGCAACCCGTCCGCCCGAAAGCCCGTAATGATCGCACTGCCGTCGTGGTTTTGAATGCGGTTGTTGCGAATGGTGGTCTCCACCGCGTTAAATACCGTCACCCCAAAGGCCGAGGGCACCGCCGGAAACTCCCCATCCGGGGGCAAACCCAGCCAGTTTTGCTCGATCACCACCCCGCGCGGGGCCGCCTCGGGCTGCTCCAGCCGAAACAGCTCCAGGGCCGGGCTCAGGGGGCTGGCATCCACCGGCGGGGCCAGAGCGCTGACAAAAATATCCGAGGGCGGCGTGGTCTGGGTAGCCCGATCGGCGGTGTGAAACCCGTAGAGACTCAGGCCGCGCACCGTCACCCCGTCGGCGGCAATGGTCAGCCCCCGCGCCACCTCGCGGCCTTCAGCCACGGTCAAACTCACCGCCGGGGCGGGCGGAAACTTGGGGTCGAGCCCGGCGCTGGCGTCGTAGCCCGCCTGGGTGGTGCCGTCGATCAGCAGCTCCGGGGCCACGATCTCAGGCAGCAGCTCCGTCAGGGCAATGGTGGTCTGCCCAACGGGCAGATCAAAGCCAATGCGAGATCCCTGTCCCGTCGGCAGGGGTTGAGCCAGGGCCCGCTCCGCCTCGCTGAGCTGCTCAGGGGTCAGGGTGCCATTGGCCAGCTCAATCGCCTCCCGCAGGGTGAGGCCCTCGTCAGGCATTACCGGGCCGTCGCCGGAGTCCGTTACCCGCAGGCTGTAGGCGGGCTGCGCCGACTGGCCTCGGGCGGGCGTCAGGGCCAGCCCCAACACCAGGGCTGGGGCTCCCAGGGCAAGGGCCCCGGTGCCAACTATCCACCACCGCTGATTCATTCCTCACCTCCTGGGGCCGCACCCATAATCTCACCGACCGGCTCGTCGGTCTGGGCCGACTCCTCCACGTAGGACTCCTGCTGCTGGGGTGGCGACACCGGCTGCACGCCAAACCGATTAAACAACTGGTTGACCTTGGCGGTAATGCCAAAGTAGGGGCCGCTGGCCGAGCGGTAGCCGCCGCCGCCGTTAAACGACCCGTCGTTGGCCCCGCCAAAGCTGTAGCCCAGCCCCAGCCGCACGTCGGGGGTCAGGTAGTAGCCCGCCTCCAGGGCAAAGCCGGTCTCGTTGTAGCCCACCACCGGCTGCCCCACCCAGCGCACCTCGCCGCCCACATCCCAGCGGTAGGCAAACCGGTAGGTGGCCCGCAGCTGGGCCAGGTGAATGGTGTTGGCAAAGCCAAAGTTTTGGGCCAGGTTGGCCGTGCTCGCCCGCAGGGCGTACTTGCCGTAAAACTCCCACTGCCAGTCAGGCGCGTAGATGCCCTCCAGGGCCAGGGTGTGATCCTGGGAGGTGGCCCCCGACCCCTGGAGAATGGTGTCGGGGGTGGTGCTGGGGTTGCGACGATACTCGTAGCTCAGCAGCCCGTTAAACTGGTCGCTCACCGGGTTGCGGTAGGCCAGCCCCAGCTTCAGGCTGCTGGAGTTGCCCAGCTGGTCGGTGATGGTCTGGTTGGCAAAGTTGCCCAGATCAAAGCGGGCCAGGCCGGTGAGCGCGTCGCTCAGCCGCCCCGCCGCCGCCAGCCCCAGCACCAGATTGCTCGACTGGGGCGAGTCGCGAAACTCGATCCGACCGCTGGCCTGCCAGTCGGGGTTGTCGGTGTACTCCAGCCCTGCCGAGTACACGGTAGAAGCCTGGAGCCCCAGGGAGGCCGCTCCCTGGCCCACCGCAAAGGGCTGGGCAAACTGCTGCCCGGCCCCGGTCAGGTTAAAGGCATCGCCAAACACCCGCTCAAAGCCGAAGGTAGCCCGCAGCCCCGGGGCCAGCACCAGCCGGTGGTTGAGGCCAATCGCCCCCTGGCCGGTGATGCCGTTGTAGCCCCCCAGCAGCGAGTAGCGGTTGGTCAGGGTGGTGTTGTCGTCGAGCTGGTAGTCCACCAGGGTGTCGAGGCTGGTAATGGAGCCCGGCCCCTGCCCGCCCGACAAAAACTGCTGGGCCAGCCGCAGGCTCACCCCCGGCTGCACCGCCCACTCCAGGCCCACGGTGTTGCGGGTGGGGTAGAGGGTGTCGGCGGTGCCCAGGTTGAGCTCGCTCTGGGCCAGGGCGCTGAGGGTGGCGGTGAGGGGCAGGTTAAAGCGCGACACCAGCTGGCTGGCGTTGGCCGACTGATTGGCGATCCGATCGCTGCGATCGCGGTTGACAAAGTCAATGCCCAGGGTGGCGCTGCCGATCTGCTGCACAATGCCCGCCCGCAGCTCGGTCAGGGTGTTGTCCACCCGCCCGCCCTGGATGGCATTTTGCCCCGGATTCAGCAGGGCCAGGGCCGAGGTCTGCACCGCCGTGGTCGGGCCCACGTTGCGCTCCTGGTCAAACACCGCCCGCAGCTGGGTTTGGGGCCCCACCTGGGCCAGCAACTGCCCGCCCCAGCGGGTTTGGCCAGGGTTAAAGGTGCTGGTGGCGGTGTTGTTAAAGCCGCTGTCGGTGGCGCGGTAGTAGGCCTGACCGGTCACCCCGGTCAGGGGGGTGCCGCTGAGCTCCAGCCGGTAGGCGTTGCCCTGGCTGTTGGTGCCCCCCAAATTAAACGAGGAACGGGCAAATTCACCGGTGATCTCGCCCTGTTCCCCCAGGGGCCAGAGGAAATCGACCCCGTAGAGGGTAAAGTCCTGGGCTCCCTGGTCTTCGGTCAGCAGGCTGGCCCCCACCACGCCGCCGTCGTCGCCAGCGGGGCGGTACTGCAAGCGACCGGCGTAGAGGCTGCCGCTCACCGCAGGATCGTCCACCTCGTAGGTGACCACAATGCGCCGCACCAGGGTGACCCCCAGGGGGTTGAGGTCAAGGGCGCTGACCGGCTGGCGAAACAGCAGGGTGCCGCGGTCGTAGTCGATGTCGTAGTCGGTGCCCCGATACAGGGGCTTGCGCTCCAGCACGGTGCCAGGGCGGTTAAACTCCTCGGTTTCGAGAAAGACATTCTCACTGCCGCGCACGATCACCCGCTGCGACAAGAAGTAGTAGCCGCTGGTGCCGTCGGGGGCAATGGTATCCCGCTGGAAGGGCCGCACGTTGTCGGCGTACATGGCGGTAATTTGCAGACCGTTGCCAAAGGTGTAGTTGCCCTTAAAGCCGTGCAGCTCGCGCACCGTGGCGGTGAACTGCTGGGAGGGGCCGGCAAACTCCTGGGTGCCGTAGTCGCCCCACATAAAGTAGTCGGGACCGGCATCGAGGGCCAGGGAGTCGCGCTGAAAGCGCAGGTACAGGCTGTCGATGGAGGGGGTGAGAAAGTCGGTGGTGGAGCTGTCGCCGTAGACCGGGTAGGTCTGGTCGCAGGCCTGCACATCGCGGTAGAGGCTGCTGCCGTCGCAGCGGTCGTTGAGCCCGCGGGTGTTGTTGTAGGCACCGGTAAACAGCCAGTCGCCCACCGAGCCGGTGGCAAACAGGCCGGTGGTGAAGCTCACCTCCACGTCCTGGTTGAGGGCGTCGGGGTTGAGAAAGTCTCTGAAGCTGCCGAGGAAGTTGGTGCCCCCCCGGCCCACCCGAAAGTCAACCACACCCGAGATGATCGTGGGCCGCAGATCGGTGTAGAAGCTCACCTGGGTGGTGGCCTCCAGGGCTGGGTAGCCCTCCCGCAGGGCCGGGTCGATCTCCCGCAGGGCTCTGGCCTCCACGTAGGCGCGTACCGTCACCGACTGGGCATCGATGGCGGAGCGCAGCTGGGCCCGGTACTGCCCCTGCCGCGCCAGCACCTGAAAGCCGCCGCGGTCGGGGTCGTAGTCGGCGCCGATCAGTTCACCGGCGCTGGTGGTCACCGTGACCACCACATCCCCCGCCAGGGGGGTGCCGTCGGCGGCGGTAATCTGGCCCACCAGGGGCAGCACCGAGCGACCGTTGGCGGGCACCTGAATGTCGCGCTCAGGGATCAGGGTGAGGCTGTAGGCCACCACCTCGGGCTGGGGCACCACCGGCCGCAGCGGCTCGGTGGGCGGCGGGTTGAGGGGCACCTGGTCGCCGCCAAACTGAAACTGAAACAGCTGGGAGTTTTCTCGGCGGTTGGCCAGGGGGACCCCGGCGGGCAGGGTTGGGGCCTCATCGGGCACCCAGGAGATCGCCCCCTGGGGCAGGATGGCAGAGGCTGCGATCGCAGCCTCTGCCCGCTCCCACTGCGGCACAGCCAAGCTATCGGCACTAACAGGTTCAGCTTCAACCGACTCCGCAGCGGCAGGCTCCGCCGCGCCCGGCTCCACGGTTGCCGGTGTCGGCACCTCGCTGGCCGCCTGCACCGCTTCCAAATCCGCCGCCGAACCCGGCGCGGTGGGGCTCCCATGGGCGGGCAGCCAACAGCCCAGCGCCCCAACCAGCGTCGTCAACAGTCCCAGCACCGATCGAGCAGACAGATGGTTCATAGCTGCTCCTCTCCAAAGGTGGGGGTGACGGCGAAGTTCATGCGGGCCAGGCCACCGGGGCTCAGCCTGGCAAAGCGCGAGGCGCTGTTTTCTTCAATGCGGTAGAGATTGGGGGCCAGGGTGTAGCCCGGCAGGCTGTAGAGATCCAGAGTGCCAACCCGGTAGCCCGGCAGCACGTTGGCCAGGGAAAACAGGCCGTCCGGGTCGGTCAGAATGCGGTTGCCATCATCCATGAAGATGACCGCGTTGGGCACGCCGGGCTCCCCGGGCTGCTGCTGGCCGTCAAAGTTGCGATCCACAAACACCCGGCCCAAAATGGTGCCGCAGTCGGCCACAATGCCGGGGCGAATGGTCAGCTGAAAGACCGCACTCACCGGCGTAAACCCGGGGGCCGAGGCCTGGGCCACGTTGCGCCCATTGCCCTCCACCGCGTCGGGGGTGGTGAGCACGGCGTAGGCCACCGTGATGCTGCCGCCCGGCTGTAGCGAGGCAAAGGTCAAGGTCAGGGTGCTGTCGGTGAGCACCTGCTGGGTAGGCTGGTCGGGGCTGGTCTGCACCGAGTTGGGCACGTAGGTGAGCCCGCGGGGCAGCTGGTCGGTCACCGTCAGCGGGGCGGCCACCCGAGTTGAGGGGTTGGTAATTTGCAGGCGGTAGACCACCACATCGCCGGGCTCGGTCGCCGCCCGGTCAGCGGTTTTCACAATCTGCAAGGGGGTCGTATCTTCCCCCACGCGGGTCTCGTTGGAGGTGGTCGTCACCGGGCCGTTGGGGCCGTCAAACTGGGCTACCGCCTGGTTGATGAAGATGCGGCTTTGGGCCTGCGCCACGGTGGGTGACGGCCCTAGCTGTCCCAGGCTCAAGGTTAAAACCAGGGTCAGCCCAAACAGCAGCCCCCGGTACAGTCTTTGCTGAATACGCCTCACACCAATCCTCTGAGACACCTCATCACACCACTGGCAGCTGTCGCTCGCCTGAGCTGGGTCTGCCCTCACCACTCCCGCCGCCGCCGTTATCCACCTTTGGGTCGGTCAGTCAAGTACCGTAGGGGCTAACTTTATTGCGTAAGCTCGGCCAAATCATATCAGCCAATCCGTAAAATCACATAGAAAACCTTAACGATTTTCCACATTTGGGCTAAATGGCCCCGATTCAGGGCCCAGGGTCATTGCTGCCCCCCGGTTTGCTGTGGCCCTGGCCTCTGGCCCAAAACCACCGCCCTAGGGCCGGTTTTCAACCGCTGGCTCTCCAGGAAATAGGCTAAAAATTGGCCATAACCTATCACAGGGGTTATATGAAATCGATAAGGGTAGAGGAGATAGGGCGGCTCTGAGCTTTTCCCTCGCCCCTCGCCCCCTCACCCCACCCCAGCTAGCCCCCGGAGTTCGACCATGCACCCTGGCCAGATCGCCCAGATCAATCTCTCCAACGGCGGCGTGCCCAAGCGGCCTGTGCCCACCGCCGAGGTCACCACCGCCGGTCTGGTGGGCGATCGCCAGCGCCACCTCCAGGTGCACGGCGGCCCCAGCCGCGCCCTCTGCCTCTGGTCGCTGGAGGTGATTACCACCCTGCAGCAGGAGGGCCACCCGATTGCCCCCGGCAGCGCCGGCGAAAACCTCACCCTGGCGGGCCTCGACTGGGCCAGTCTGGGGCCGGGCAGCCAGCTGTGGCTGGGGCCCACGGTGCAGGTCGAAATCACCGACTACGCCCCGCCCTGCCGCGCCAACATGCGCTGGTTCTGCGATCGCAAGTTCAGCCGCATCAGCCAGCGCCACTACCCCGGCAGCAGCCGACTCTACGCCCGCGTATTGGCCCCCGGCCCCCTAACCGTCGGCGATCGCGCCCTAGTGGTCACCCCTAACCCCGCCCCATAACCCCCATCTCCCCCACCTAAAAATCCCTCCACCCCGCCTGGTTCCTTCTCCCCCGAGCCGCTATAGTTGGGGTACGCGTAGATGAGCATTACAGTCATGCCCACGGCACTTTCGAACCTATCGACCGACTTTTTACTCGCGGCGGGCGTCTATGCTGGCCTCGCTGGCACCTACCTGCTGGTGATTCCCCTGGCCCTGATTTTCTACGTGCGGCGGCGTTGGTACGTGGCGGGTTCGGTGGAGCGCACCCTGCTCTACGGGCTGGTGTTTGTCTTTTTCCCCGGCATGCTGCTGTTTAGCCCTTTTCTCAATTTTCGACCCCGAGCCCGCGATCTGAGCGCCTAGGCAGACCCTTGATCCATTCACGGGGCGCAGGCCTGGGGCAGAGCCGCGAGAGGCATTCGTGAGACGCAGTCATGAGACGTATTGATGTTATTGCCATCGGGCTGGGCATTTCTCTGGCCGGTGGCGGCCTGTTTTTAGGCTTCCGGCTGTTTGGCCTCGACGGTATTTCCGCCGGTATCTGGAGTCAGGCGGTGATGGTGGGCGGCGTGGTGGCCTGGCTGGCCAGCTACCTGCTGCGGGTGGTGACCCGCAATATGACCCTCAACCAGCAGATGGAAGACTACGAGTCGGCGGTGCTACAGCAGCGGCTCGACGAGCTCAGCCCCGAGGAACTGGCGGCGCTGCAAGAAAAACTCGACCAGCCCAGCGAGGGCTAGGCTCAGCCTGACTCTGCTGGGATTAAATCCTCCCTGAGACAGGCCGTTGAGACGGGCGCTATCGTCTAGACGTAGGGCCCCCGTTGACCTAGAGGGCTCTATTGGGCTGCCTGTTGGGCGGCTCGACTGAACTTCTTGCTGGACTACGTTTTTCGGTACCCTGCCATGGCTCTTGTTTCCGATCGCTTCCGGGCCCTGCGGGCCAACGGCGACTGCGCCCTGATTCCCTTTGTGACCGCTGGCGACCCCGATCTGGAAACCACGGCGGCGGCCCTGCGGGTGCTCGACCAAAACGGAGCCGATTTTATTGAGCTGGGGGTGCCCTACTCCGACCCCCTGGCCGATGGCCCGGTGATTCAGGCGGCGGCGACCCGCGCCCTGGCCCAGGGGGTGACCCTCGATGCCGTGCTGGCCATGGTGAAAGAGCTGCAGCCGCCGCTCCAGGCGCCATTGATTTTATTTACCTACTACAACCCGATTCTCAACCGGGGGGTGGAGGCGTTTATGACCAGCCTCCAGCAGGCGGGGGTGGCGGGCCTGGTGGTGCCCGACCTGCCCCTGGAGGAGGTCGATGGGCTGCTGGCGGCGGCGGCGGCGGCCAGCATTGACGTGACGCTGCTGGTGGCCCCCACCTCTCCGCCGGAGCGCATTGCTGCGATCGCAGCCCAGGCCCAGGGGTTTGTGTACCTGGTCAGCGTCACCGGGGTCACCGGCGTGCGCAGCGAGCTGCAAGGCCGCGTCAAAGACCTGATCGACAGCCTCAAGCAGACCACCGACAAACCGATCGGGGTGGGCTTTGGCGTCTCCGACCCCGACCAGGCCAGCCAGCTCAGGGCCTGGGGTGCCGACGGCGTGATTGTCGGCAGCGCCTTTGTCAAACGCCTGGCCGAGGGCGATCGGGCCACCGCCCTAGATACCGTGGGCCGCTTTTGCCAGGCGCTCAAGGCAGCCCTGCAGGCCTAGCCCTGGGTCAGCTGCCAGCGCTGCCCCAGGGCGGGGTCGAGACAATCCACCGCCGCCGCCGCCGCCAGCGGTCGCCCAAACAGATAGCCCTGCATTTCGCCACAGCCCAGCTCGTGCAGGCAGCACATTTGCTCCATAATTTCGACCCCCTCGGCCACCACCCCCAGGGAGAGCCCCCGGGCCATGGCGATAATGGCCGTCACCATGGCCCGGTCGGCGGCGCTGTGGGGCAGGTCTTTGACAAAGGCCCGGTCGATTTTGATGCCATCTAGCGGAAACTGCTTCAGGTGGCTGAGGCAGGAGTAGCCGGTGCCAAAGTCATCCATCGAAATTTTCACCCCCAGCCGCCGCAGCTCCTTCAGCCGCTGAATGGAAGCAGCCATGTCCGCCATGGCCGCCGTTTCGGTAATTTCCAGCTCCAGGTGGTCGGCGGGCAGGTGGGTTTGCCCCAGCACCCGGGCCACCGCATTGACCAGGTTGGGGTGCTGGAGCTGCCGGGCCGACAGGTTGACCGCCACCCGCACCAGGGGCCGCCCAGCCCGGTGCCAGTCCATCACCTGGGCACAGGCGCTGTGCAGCACCCACTCGCCGATCGGCACAATCAGCCCATTTTCCTCCGCCAGGGGAATAAAATCCCCCGGGGCCACCAGCCCCAGCACCGGATGCTGCCACCGCAGCAGCGCCTCCATCTGCATGACAGTGCCGGTGGCCACATTCACCTGGGGCTGGTAGTACAAAATAAACTCGTGGCGCTGGAGGGCGTGGTGCAAAAAGCTCTCCAGCTTTAGCCGCTGGGCCGCCTCGGTGCCCAGGCTCTGGGTGTAAAACTGGTGGTTGTTGCGGCCCTGCTGCTTGGCCCGGTACATCGCCACATCGGCGTTTTGCAGCAGGGTGGTCATATCCTCGCCATCCTCGGGAAACAGGGCAATACCCATGCTGGCGGTGACGTGCAGCTCGTGGTTGTGCAGCAAAAACGGGGGGGTCAGCTGCTGGGCAATGCGGTGGGCAATTTTGGTGGCATCCTCGGGGCTGCTGAGGTTGGGCAAAATCAGGGTAAACTCGTCGCCCCCCCAGCGGGCGGCGATGTCCTCGGCCCGCAGCGCCGAGCTGATTCGCTGGGTCACCTGCTGCAGCAGCAGATCGCCCACGGCGTGGCTGAGGGTGTCGTTGATGGTTTTGAAATGGTCGAGGTCGAGGAAGATCACCGCCAAGACCCGCTGGTGCTGGCTGGCCCGGCTGATCTGCTCGGGCAGGTGCTGGTTAAAAAAGGCGCGGTTGGGCAGCCCGGTGAGGGCATCGTGGTACACCTGATAGCACATCTGCGCCTCGGTGCGCTGGCGCTTCAGGGCACCCCCCAGGCTGGCCGCCACCGCCACTAAGATCGACTCGTCGCTGGGGCTCCACTCCCACTCCTGGCGGCAGGCATCAAAGCCAATGTAGCCCCACAGCTCGGCGTCGATAAAGATCGGCACCATCAGCACCGACAGAATATCGTCCCGCCGCAGCAGGCCCTGCTCCTGGGGGGGCAGCTGGCGGGTCAACGAGCAGATCGAGCGCCCCTGCTGAAAGGTCTCGTACCAGCGCTCCAGGCCCAGCTCGCGGTAGCTCTGATCTTGCCAGTGGGGCTGGTTGATGCTCGGCGCCACGTCGGGGGCCGTCCACTCGTAGGCCATGGTCATGGCCTGGGCCCCGCTGGTGGTCTGGGGATGGTGAATGTAGACGTAGGCGCGATCGGCGGTGGCGGCCTCCCCCAGCAGGGCCAGCACCTGGGGAATCGCCCGGTGCACATCGTCGGTGGTGAGCAGGCACTGGCTGGCCTCGGCTACCCCCTGGAGCAGGCGATCGCGGCGCAAGATCGCGGCCTCCCCCCGCTTGCGATCGCAGATATCCTCCACCGTGCCCTCGTAGCCCACCAGCGCCCCATCGCGGTCATAGATGCCCCGCGCCGACTCCGAAATCCAGATCACCGAGCCGTCCTGGCGGTACACCTCCGACTCAAACCCCAGCACCGCCCCCTCGGCCTGAATCAGATCGGTAAACGCCTGACGACGCCCCGGCTGCACGTAGAGCTGCTGGTTGATATCCGTCAGCGTCAGCATCAGATCTTCGGGCGAATGGTAGCCGTAGAGCCGGGCCAGGGTTGGGTTCACCGTCAGGTACTGCCCCTCCGCCGTACTCTGAAACATCCCCTCCACAGCGTTTTCAAACATGCTGCGATACTTCAGCTCCGCCTGCTTCAGCGACAGCTCCGTCTGGCGCCGCTCCAGGGCCAGGGCCAGGTCAGCGGTCACCACCTGCAACAGATCGATCTCGGCCTCTCCCCAGGGCTGCGGTGCCAGGCAGTTGCTAAACCCCATCACCCCCTGCAACCGGTCTTGCAGCATCAGCGGCAGCAGCAAAATCGACTTGACGCTGCTGGGGGGGCCGGCCAGCACCTGGCGCTGCACTTCAGAAAAATCCGCCTCCAGCTGATTGATAATCTGGCGCTGCCGCAGCCGGGCGTACCAATCGGTAAACAAGGGCTCCACCGACATCACCTCAAATCGGGCATCGCCCACCGTCGAGGCAACGCCCGGCGCTGACCACTCCACCCGCTGGCGCAGCGACAGCGCCTCCCCCGGGCCGCCCTGGAGCTCATAAAAATACACCCGACTCGCCCCCGACAGCTGGCCCAGGGCCGCAAAGATCGCCAAAATACAGGGCTCCTGCCAGTCCCACTGCCAGCCCAGCAGCAGCCGCTGAATCTCCGCCAGCGTCGCCAGGGTTTGCTCTCGCTGCTTCAGTCCCTGCTGGGCGGCGATCTGCGCCGTCACATCCTCAAAGGTGCAGAGCACCCCCACCACGGTGCCATCGGAGTCGCGCATGGGCAGGCGGCTACAGTCTACCCAGCCCTGGCGACCATCGGGGTAGGTCTGGGGCTCAATGGCGTGGAGATCGGCCTTCCCTTGGGTCATTACCAGCCGATCGCGGGCGGTGCGGTAGGTGGCCTCCTCGCTGCCCAGGTGTTGCAGGTCGCGGTCGGTGCCCCCCACAATCTGCTCCGGTGTACTCAACCCCATGGCCGCCGTAAACGCCCGGTTGCAGCCCAGGTAGCGCCCCTGGCTGTCTTTCCAAAACAGCGGCTGGGGGACGCTGTCCAGCACCAGTGCCAGCAGATCCTCCCGCGCCTTCAGGGTCTGCTCCGCCTCGCGCAGGGCCGCCTCCGACTGCTTCAGGAGGGTGATGTCGGTGATGAATCCCTCCAGCCCCGCCAACCCGCCCTCGGCATCAAAAATGGCCGCTCCCTTTTCCCACACCCATTTCACCGCCCCGCTCTGGGTGTGAATGCGGTATTCCACCTCGTAGGCCTGCCGCTGGTCAATGGCCTGGCGAATGGTGGCCAGCACCCGCGGCAGATCCTCAGGCTCGGTAATCGTGTTGTAGGAAACCGGCTCCAGCGGGTTGATCAACTGCTGGGGCTGGTAGCCGGTGAGGGCGTAGCAGCCCGCGCTCAGGTACCGCATTGACCACTGCCCGTCTCCATCGGCCTGAAAGACAATGCCCGGCATGGCGTCGATCAGCCGCTGGGGAGCCCTGGGCCTGGGGTCGACCGGGCCGTCGGCCGCAGCCAGCGGATTGGTCAGGGCGAGGGTGAGCCACTGCAACAGGGCCGAGGAAGCGGAAACCGGCGAATTGATAACGGGGCTGCCAGGGCGGGGGCTAGGACGATGGAACTCGGAATCGTGCATAGTAGTCTGCATGGTATGGCTTGGTGGTGCCCCACCGCAGTGTCTCCAATATGCCCAAACTCGCCCCCAATGATGATGCCCGACGCCCCGCTCCGCCGATTTTTCCGTAGCCCAGAGGCCACAGACAGTTGGGGGTCAGCGCACGCCGCTAGGTGCGATCGCACCTAGCAGGGTCAGCACCGCCTCGTGGGGCGGCTGCCTCAGCACCTCCGGGCAGGGTACCAGGTGCAGGCCGTGGGCGTCATCGCTAGCGGCTTCCAGCCGCGGGGCCAGACTCACCAGGGGCAGCCGGGCCAGGTCGGGGTAGCTGGCCAGGGCCGCCAGATAGCTGGCGCTGGCCGGGGCCAGACCGTCTAAAATCACCGCCTGGGGATGCCATACCCGACTGAGCAGGCTGGCCTGGGCCAGGTCATCCACCCGCAGCAGTCGGCAGCGGTAGCGCTGAAGCCAGGTCTGCACCGCCCCCGGCAGGGCCGTCGCCGCAGTCTCGGCCGCCGGATGCAGCAGCAGCACAGTCAACCCCTCCGGCGGCAGCGGCGGTACCGGCGTCAGCCAGCAGAGCTGGTCGAGGGCCAGCGGCAGCCCCTGGGCCAGCGTTTCTGCCGCCAGGGTTTTAGTGATCAGGGGGGCGCTCAGATCGGGGCTCATCGGGCTGAAGTCGCTCCCGGCCAAACTGTCACCGGCCAAATCGTCACCGGCCAAATCGTCACCGGCTAAACCGTCACCGGCCAAATCGCCCCTGGCCCCGCTGCCGGGGGCAGTCAGCACCACCGCTCGGGTGATGCCCAGGCGCTGCACCAGGGCCAACCGAGCCGCCGCCTCGGTGGGGGCATCGGGCAGCGACTCCCAGTGCAGCAGGGTGCAGGCCGGGGCGAGCCGCTCCTGCATGGCCCCCAGGGCCTGGCAGGCGGGGGCAATGGCCAGCCGGTAGGGGCTGTTGCGCAGGCTGCTGTAGACCCGCTCCACCATCGCCTCGCTGGCGCAGGCCAGCACCACCAGCACCGTGGCGCTGGGGTTGGCCACCGCCCGCGGGGCCGGCAGCAGCAGGGTAATGCGGCTGCCCCAGGTGGGGGTGCTCAGGAAGCTGAGGTCGCCGCCGTGGAGCTGGCTGAGGCGGCGGGCCAGGGTGAGCCCCAGCCCCTCCAGCGACGGCGGCTCGCTCAGCGTCGCCAGGGGCGGCCCCGCAAGGGGGGTCGGGCTCCACAGGGTGAGGGCCAGGCGCGGGCCCCAGAGCTCGATTTCCAGGCCGCCGGGGGCGGCCCCCTGGGCCACCAGGTAGCTCAGGCTGTAGTGCAGGCCCTGGCGTAGGCGCAGGGGGTCGGCCATCACCCAGGCCTCTGGCGTGGCCAGGCGCGTGGTAAACGCGGTGGCCCAGGGGGCCGCGGCGGCCATCTCCGGCTGGGCATTGAGCAGGCTGGGCACCAGGTCTTCGGCTAGCTGCTCGAGGTTGACCCGCTCCAGGTTAAGGCTGATCTGCTCAGACTCCAGCCGCATCCAGTCGAGCAGCAGATTGACCAGGCCGGTGAGTTTTCGAATCGCCTGGCGCATCAGGCTGACGTAGCGAAACTGGCGATCGCTCAGCGAGCCCACCCGGGTGTCAAGCAGCAGGGTAGACAGCCCCAGCAGGGTGGTCATGGGGGTTTTGAGGGCATGGCCCAGCTCCATCACCCAGGCCTGGTGGGCATTCCAGCCGGGGGTGGCGGGGCTGGGGCTGCCGCTGGCCAGCCAGCCCAGCAGCCGGGTGGGGTTGAGCACGCCCAGGTACTGCCCATCGAGATCCACGGCCACCAGGGTGGGGGGCGGCTGGCCCTGGGCCAGGGTGCTCAGGTGGGCCAGGGTGGGGCGGTCCAGGGGCAGGTGGGCCGCCACCTCGACCACGGGCGCTAGCCAGGGCTGGCAGTCAGCCAGTTGCCGACCGGGGGTTTGGTGGGCCACCCACAGATGCCCCAGTGCGATCGCACCCAGGGGGCAGTGGTCGGCATCGGTCACCACAATGTGGCTGGGAGCCGCATTGCCCGGTGATCCCTCCGGTGATCCCAGACTGCCAAGAATGTCTCCCAGGGGCGTTGCCAGGGGGTAGGCCGGAATATCGCCGAAAAAGTAGTCGAGGGGCGGCAGCGCCATAGGCAATCCCCTGGAGGTTTGAGGCTCGGTTTAGGGGGCCAGCTGTATTCTGGCAACCGCCCCTATACAATTGACAATATCCTGATATCTACCTTAGGTCGGCATGACCGGTTCTGGCCGCGATCAATTCCGGCCATGATCGATTTTGGTGGTCTTGCCCGGGGCCTGCCCCGGCTGGTTTCTTGTCCTGCTCACCCCTGTCGCCCCTTGGTTGCTCCCTTTCAGATTTATATCTTGACCCGCAGTGATCGGGTTGTGCAGGTTCCTGAGTTAAATTTGGATCCCAGCCGCTACGTAGTGCATCAAACCACCGCCCCCGGAGATGCCCTCACCTGGCTCCGGGGGGAAGCGGAGCTGCCCGATTGTCTGGTGGTAGACGATCAGGTGTGGCAGCACGATCTGCGCCCCATGCTGATCCAGTCAGAGCTGATGCTGCCCGTGGTCGTCCTGCTGGGGGAGCTGGCCCCGGCCGCCGCCCCCCCAGCCAAGACCAGTTCGGTGCCGATGGCCCAGGCCGAAGCCTATCCCGGTGCCGTGGTACACCGCGCCGCCGATGCCCTGCCCCAGCTCGATCGGGTGATTCAAAACGCCATCGAAGAGTTCCTGCGGCTGCCCCAGGCCCACCAGGCCACCCCGGTCGCCAGCCAGGCCGGGCCGCCGCCGGATAGCCTAAACGCCCAGCAGCACCGGCTGATCGAAAAACTCAAAGCCCGGCTCGGGTACCTAGGAGTGTATTACAAACGCCATCCCAGCTCCTTTTTGCGCAACATGAGCCTCGATGACCGGGCTGCTTTTTTGGGGCAGCTCAAGGCCGAATACCGCATCATCGTGCTGGGCTATTTTGCCAAAGACCCCAAGATCAACCTCAACCAGCTGATCGATGACTTCGTAGACCAGGCCTTCATGGCCGATATTTCCGTCGCCCAGATCGTCGAAATTCACATGGAGCTGATGGACAGCTTTGCCAAACAGCTCAAGCTGGAGGGCCGTAGCGAAGAAATCCTGCTCGACTACCGCCTCACCCTGATCGATGTCATCGCCCACCTGTGTGAAATGTATCGACGGTCGATTCCCCGTGAGCCCTAGGGGGTGCTCACCCTCCTGCGGCCCTGGGGACAAGATGAACTAACCCTAGTAACCAAATCTAGACCCGATACAATCACCCGATACAATCGTTTTTGTCCTATTGGAGTAGAGCGTCCATGAGCTCCGTAAAAAAGACCTATATCCTCAAGCTCTACGTGGCGGGCAATACCCCCAACTCCATTCGCGCCCTCAAGACCCTCAACAACATCTTGGAGGAAGAGTTTCAGGGAGTGTATGCCCTCAAGGTGATCGACGTGCTCAAAAACCCCCAGCTGGCCGAGGAAGACAAGATTTTGGCCACCCCCACCCTGGCTAAAATTTTGCCGCCGCCGGTGCGCAAGATCATCGGCGATCTCTCCGATCGCGAGCGGGTGCTGATCGGCCTTGACCTGCTCTATGATGAGCTGCGCGAAGACGATATCTACGGCTGAGGTATGCTTGATCCTCAAGATTTCCGGCAATTTTTCCTGTAGTTTATTTAAGGGCAGGCCCGGCCTGACAGAAGTAGAACATTCCCCATGACAGACTCCGACCAAAACGAGATGCAGTCCTCCGTCCAGCCTGTCGGCGTGCACAAGATTCGCACCATGATGGAAGGCTTTGACGACATCAGCCACGGGGGCATTCCGGCGGGGCGCTCGACCCTGGTCAGCGGCACCTCGGGCACGGGCAAGACCCTGTTTGCGGTGCAGTTTATCTACAACGGCATCACCCAGTTTGACGAGCCGGGGGTGTTTGTCACCTTTGAGGAGTCGCCGGAGGATATCATTCAAAACGCCTACAGCTTTGGCTGGAATCTCCAGAGCCTGGTGGATGACGGCAAGCTGTTCATTCTCGATGCCTCCCCCGATCCGGAGGGGCAGGACGTGGTGGGCAATTTTGATCTGTCGGCGCTGATCGAGCGCATTCAGTACGCCATTCGCAAGTACAAGGCGCGGCGAGTCTCGATCGACTCGGTGACGGCGGTGTTTCAGCAGTACGATGCGGCCTCGGTGGTGCGGCGGGAGATCTTTCGCCTGGTGGCCCGGCTGAAGCAGATGGGGGTGACCACGGTGATGACCACCGAGCGCCTCGACGAGTACGGCCCCGTGGCCCGCTTTGGGGTCGAGGAATTTGTCTCTGACAATGTGGTGATTGTGCGCAACGCCCTGGAGGGGGAGCGCCGCCGCCGCACCATTGAAATTTTGAAGCTGCGGGGCACCACCCACATGAAGGGGGAGTACCCGTTTACGATTACCAACGACGGCATCAATATCTTCCCGCTGGGGGCGATGCAGCTGACCCAGCGATCGTCCAACGCGCGGGTGTCGTCGGGGGTGCCCACCCTAGACGAAATGTGCGGCGGCGGCTTTTTCAAAGATTCGATCATTTTGGCGACCGGGGCCACGGGCACGGGCAAGACCCTGCTGGTCAGCAAGTTTTTGGTGGATGGCTGCAAGAGCGGCGAGCGGGCGATTTTGTTTGCCTACGAGGAGTCGCGGGCCCAGCTCTCCCGCAACGCCTACTCCTGGGGGGTCGATTTTGAGGCGATGGAGGAGCAGGGGCTGCTGAAGATTATTTGCGCCTACCCGGAGTCGGCGGGCCTCGAAGATCACCTGCAAATCATCAAGACTGAGATCTCGCAGTTTAAGCCGTCGCGGGTGGCGATTGACTCGCTGTCGGCCCTGGATCGGGGGGTGAGCAACAACTCCTTCCGCCAGTTTGTAATTGGGGTGACGGGGTTTGCCAAGCAGGAAGAAATCACCGGCTTCTTTACCAACACCACCGAGCAGTTTATGGGGCTGCACTCGATTACCGAGTCGCATATTTCGACCATTACCGACACGATTTTGATGCTGCAATACGTGGAGGTGCGGGGCGAGCTGTCCCGGGCGATCAACGTGTTTAAGATGCGCGGCTCGTGGCACGACAAGGGCATCCGCGAGTACACCATCAACAGCCAGGGGCCGGATATTAAAGATTCATTCCGCAACCTGGAGCGGATCATCAGCGGCTCGCCGACGCGGATTTCGGTGGATGAAAAGAGCGAGCTGTCGCGGATTATTCAGGGGGTACAGGGGGATTCGGAGCTGTAG
>DATIVG010000448.1:0-1908 GCA_035466075.1 Nodosilinea sp.
CTCATGCCCGCACCCGGCTCTTGGTGGGGTCAAAGGCCGCCAGCGGCCCCACCGTCGCCTTCACCCGGCGCTTGAGGCCGTCCAGCAGGCCCACCTCCACCGCCGTGCCCGGCTCGCCATACTCCAGCACCACCTGGGCCATGGCAATGCTGGCCTGGAGCACCGGCGAAAACGTGGCGCTGGTAATCTGCCCCACCCGCCACCGTTCCCCAGCGGCAAACACTGGCTGCCCGTGGGCCGCCACCTCTGGCCCCGCCAGCACCAGCCCCACCGCCACCCGCGGCGGATGGCGGCGGATCTCCGCCAGCGCCGCCCTGCCGATAAAGTCGGGCTTCTTCATCGCCACGGCCCAGCCAATCCCCGCCTGGTAGGGCGAAATCAAATCGTCAAACTCGGAGCCCCTGGCCAGCAGCCCCGCCTCAATCCGGGCTCGATCCAGCGCCCTCATGCCCAGGGGCAGCAGGCCCGCCGGCCCGCCCACCTCCATCAGCAGCTCCCACAGCCGCGCGCCATCGCCCGGTGCCACAAACAGCTCGTAGCCCAGCTCCCCCGTGTAGCCGGTGCGAGAAATCAGCACCGCCATGCCCTGCACCCGGGTTTCTAAAAATTGAAAATAGCCCAGCTCCGCAACCTCTGGCACCAGAGCTTTGAGAATGTCGCGGGCCAAGGGGCCCTGGAGGGCCAGATTGTGAACATCCACCGCTGCCACAGTCACATTCCAATGCCGCTCCTGGGCGATCTGCCGCAGCCAGGCCTGGTCGCTGTCGCAGTTGCCCACGTAGCGGTAGCGGGTGGGGCCCATACAAAACACAATGCCGTCATCGACAATGCCGCCGTGGGGGTTGAGCAAACAGCCGTAGGCCCCCTGCCCCGCCGCCACCGATTCTAAATTGCGCGAAAAGGCGTACTGCATCAGCGCCAGGGCATCGGGCCCGCCGATGTCAAACTTGCGCAGGGCCGAGAGATCCATCAGTGCCGCCCGCTGGCGCAGGGCCCAGTACTCGGCCTGGTCGCCCTGGTGGGCAAAGCTCTGCGGCACCCAAAACCCGTTGTACTCGGTCAAATCATCGGTCAGCGGGCGGATGCTGGGGGTAAAGGCGCTGGCCTGGGTGAGGCGCAGGGGCAAGTCTGCCGCCACCCGCCGCCCCATGGCCCGCGCAAAGGTCTGCCCCGCCCCATAGACGCGCACATGGATCGGCGTCGGCTGCCAGCCATTGGCGGGGTCAATGTCGTCGGGGCAGGCCGAGCTGGCGCAGAGCAAATCCTGGTGGGCCAGCAGCAGCACGTAGTCGCCGGGGCGCGACAGCGATTCCTCAAACCCCAGGGTGCCGTGGCCGTCAACGCTGGTGTTGTAGAAAAAGTTGAGGGCGGGCCAGCCGGGGCGAGGGGCAATGCCGTAGGGGGCCAGCACCCGGTTGAAGTTGTCGCTACAGCTGGGGTGGCCGGGGTAGCCCGCGTCTTCGTAGTAGCGGGCGGTGCAGGCCAGCAAAAAACTGTCGTGGCGACCGCAGGTGTCTTGCACCACCTCGCCCAACGGCTGCATCGCCTGGGAGAAAAGCTTGCTGGGCAGCCCCGCCTGGGGCACCGCCAGCCCGGTCAGCGTGCGCGTCACCGCGGCATCGAGCGGGTCGCTGTAGCCCTGGCCGCCAAAGGCCAAAAAGTCAGAGCATTGGGAACCAGCCACATCGATGATCTGAATGCTCTGGCCCGCGGCCACCGGGTAGGCAATGGCTTCCCCTGGCGCAATGCGATACTCGGCCACCAGATCGCCCAGGGGCGGCGGCAGATCGACAAAAGACTGGGCGGGCAGACTCTGGCAGGTACTTGTCATGACAAGATTGCACCAAATGTCTCTCGCTGCCGTGGTGGTGCAGACTACAGAATGCTTGAATTGATGGCTTGGCCTGG
>DATIVG010000449.1:0-2647 GCA_035466075.1 Nodosilinea sp.
GCCGCCCACCCCATGTCGCCGGTGCGGGCCCAGGGCATCAATATGGCGCTCAGAGATGCGATCGCAGCTGCCAACCACCTGGTCCCGGTCTTCAAAGCAGGCGGCTCAGTGGCCGCTGAGGCGGTCGATACCGCGATCGCCCGCATCCAGGCCGAGCGCGAGCCTGAAATCGTCGAGGCCCAAACGCTCCAGGCCCACGAGGCCAGCCGGGGCGAACTGCTGCGCCGCTTTGGCCCCCTGCGCCAGGGGCTCAGTAGCTTCTCGCCAGTGGTTGGCCCTGTCGTCAAACAGCTCTGGACCCAGCAGCAGCGACCCCTGCGCGAGGGCATGGCGACGGTACGGCTGCAAGTCTGACTAGCCGCCGCTGCTGCCTACCAGCTGAATTGGCCACCAGCTGAATTGGATACATGCCCGCCCAAAAGAGGCCCGTTCCATAGTTCACCCAGGGAAGATATGCCCAGTACTGGGCCGCTCTTCCCTGGCCGTTGTGAACCCTACTCAGGGATGGCTGAGGGGTAGATTTCGGTGGCGATCAGCACCGGCCTTTCGCTGTAGTCGGTCTCTAGCTGCTGCTGCACCCCAGATTCCCAGCTGAGGTCATAATCGCGCTCCAGCTCACTGAGCACAAAGGGGCGCAGCACCCCAATCACGGCGACCTGCTGATCGTCGGTGATGGTGGGCGGTGGGGCCGCCTGGGAGGCCGAGGAGCCAGCCCTGGGCTGAACATAGACCACCAGCAGATCGTCTGCGCCGAGCAGCCGATCCTCATCGAGGGTGAAGGTGGTTTCACTGCGAATCTCTTCAACTTCGCCGGTGACGGCCAGGGTTTGGCCGTAGTACTGCTCCGGATCGGCGGTGATTTCCCCCGGCTGGGGCGCTGGGGTGACCGACTGGGCAATGATCACCGGCTGGCCTTCGTAGTCTTGGTAGACAGCCGGATCGAGGGTGAGGCTAAACTCTTGATTTAGCGCTGCGATCGCAAAGTTACGCACCTCTCCGGTGACTTGAACCTCCAGGCCATCCTCTTCGGGCAGGGTGAGCGCACTGCCGGAGGCATTGATGACCAGAATAGGCTCACTGGCCAAAAATCGCTCATCGCTGACGGTGAATGAATTGTCGCCCACGGTTTCGATGGGCTCGCTTCTAATCGTCACCGTTTGGCCGATGTAGCCTTCGGTGTTACCGGCCACTTCCTCGGTTTGCACATTGGTCGAGCCGTCGGAGGTCTCCAGCTGAGGCGCATCGGCACAGGCACCCACCAGGGCAGCCATCAACCCAACGGCGAGCGCGCTGCGGCCAAAGCGTTGCATTTTGAGATTGAAAAGGTAGCCGCATGTCTGATTGTTGACCTTAAAACTAGTTTGCTTGCTATTCAACTGAGCCATTGTCGTAAACTCCACATTTGATACCACCATTGCCCCAAAACCACTCGAGGAAAACATGGTTGATCGATGCCCCTGAAACCATGTCCCGAAGAGATGTCCCCGAAGAGATATCTCTAAAAAGACAGGCTCTCCAGCTCCGGCAGCAATGGGTAAATGGTTATTGCTTGATCTCGTTATTTAGTCTTTTTAATCAAGTTCATTGTGGCGATTACTCGGGATTTAGTCTTCTGCCGAAATGACGATCAGGGGCTCTATCTAGGGATAGAAACCGGCATTTTGGGGGTCCAAAGGCGGTCTTTTTGCCCCTATCAAAACCATGCGTACGAAGAGAATGCACAGCAAAGTCCCCTAGGCCGTGATGCCAATCACTAGCCCTACGGCCCATGGCCCGGTGCAGAGAGGTCGCCCTGGCGACGGGTGCGGGGTGGGCCCTAGTCCAACCCGAGCTCGCGCTTGAGCAGGAGGATGGATTTTTCGCCGATGTAGTTGTCGCAGACGACGAGCTTGGGCGGGCGAATCAGGTCTTCGCGGGCCTCTGCGATCGCATCTTTGACCGTGGGCAGGCTGGCCTCGTCAAACACCACGATGGTCTGGGCGCTGTGGATGACGGCATTGAGCTTGTAGGGGTCGTCGGTCTGGGCCGCCATCAGCAAAATTTCGTCGCCCCGCAGGCTGTAGCTGATCACCTCGGCGGCCCGCAAAATGCCGGTGCTGACGCTGACCATGCCCAGGCAGGTGCCCTTGGGCAGGTCTTTGAGCAGACCTAGCTCTTTTTTGTAGTCGTAGATATCCACCGGAATCACCCGCACCGACTTGGGGGCGGCGATGGCCTCGGCCTCGCTGATGAAGTAGCGGCTGGTGACCACCGTGCCCGAGCGGGTCTGAGCCAAAATGGTGTCCAGCTCTTCGAGGGGCACCAGCTGCACCGGAATGTGCAGGGCGCTCTCCAGCTCGCGCACCATTAGCTGACCGGCCCCGATGTCTTGGCCGGGGGCGGTGACCAGCACCCGAGCGCTACAGCGCAGCCGCCAGTCGATCTCGGCTAAAAACAACTCGCGCGCCTGGTTGAGCGAGCAGCCCTGGCGCAGCAGCTCGTCGAGGCCGGTCTCCACCACGTCGCGGGCCTGGGGAAACTCGGCCCACAGCACGGTCTGCGGGCGGGCGCTCTCGGTGTTGTTTTGCTCGCGCACGTAGATGCCGGAGCCGGGCATGGCCTCGACCACCCCGGCGTCTTCGAGCTGGCGGTAGACCTTGCTGATGGT
>DATIVG010000450.1:0-5314 GCA_035466075.1 Nodosilinea sp.
AGTTGGCCCCGACCCCGCCCGACAGGTTGGTGCGGTCAACCACGACTTCGGTGGAGGCCAGCGGCCCCAGCTCAATGGGCTGGTCGAGGTAGGCGACGATGCGATCGCCCCCGGAGTTGTAGTAGTCGAGGGTGTCAATGACGATGGGCTGGGTGCGATCGCTATTGCGCAGGCTCAGCGTCACCGTCAGCTGAAAGGTTCGGTTGGCCTCGGAGTCAAAAATTTCAGAATATACCGGCACGTAGAGGGTTTGCCCCTGCACGGGCACCGCTGGGCTCGCCGCCAGCACCGTCACCCCAGGGCGATCGCCAAACCGTTGCTCAGCCGTCAAACTGGGGGTCGGGCTGGTGGCCGGGGCCTGGGCCGCGCAGGCCGACAGCATCCCCAGGCTCAACCCAATCAGCACTACTCTAAAGCTCACCATTGGTCGTTTCCCCCAGTTACTTCACCCAACCCGCGTAGCGACAGCATCGCCGATGGCTCAGTTGGCTAGTTTTGGTCGGTGACCGCAACGTAGGCGCCCAGGCCAATCATGGTGCAGCCCGAGGCCAGGCGCTGGCCCCGCCTAAACCGATAACTCTCCCGCAGTTTTTGGCCAATCGGCCCGGCAAAAGACGCCACAAAAACATCCACCGCCAGATTCGAAAAATCTGTGATCAGACCCAGCACCAAAAACTGGGTGAAGACGCTGCCGTTTTCAACATTGATAAACTGCGGAATAAAGGCCAGGAAAAACAGCGCCGTTTTAGGATTTAGCACCTCAGTAATCACGCCCTGATAGAATGCGCTGCCTTGATGGGGCGGCGGCGCGGCGGCATCGGCATTGATGAGCAGCGTATCTCGACTCAGCAGCGTGCGCAGCCCCAGATAAATCAGGTAGGCCGCTCCGGCGTATTTTACGAGGGCAAACGCCACAGCAGAGGTCATCAGCAGGCTAGAAATGCCGACGGCAGCGGCAGCCACATGCACCAGCCCGCCCACAAATAAGCCCAGGGCCGACGAAAGGCCCTCAGATTTGCCGCCGTTGAGGCTGCGGGCCAGCGTGTAGAGAATGGCCGGTCCCGGCGTAATGCTGAGAATAAACGCAGCGGTGAAAAACAGACCAAGCGTTGCTAAATCAGGCACATCAACCTCCGTTAGGTGAAGTCTTCTCTCTGGTGTGGCCACAGTCCTTTCGGTGAGCACATTCAGATAAACCTTCAAACGTTTGCAGGTTCGAACGTTTGAAGGTTCGCTGCTGGGGAAATAGCTTACCTGGGCTGGCTATAACTGTAGCCCCGACGGCGGTGGCCCCGCTACCACTCGCCCCGCCCTCACTCCCCAAACCGCGCCGCCCGCCGCCGGGTGCCAAACATGTGGGCATAGACAAACGAAAACTCGCAGCCCGCAAAGAAAATCTGGCAGGCCAGAAAAATCCACAGCATCAAAATCATCACGCTGCCGATCACGCCGTAGGAGACAAAGCGGCTGCCCAGGGTGATGACGCTGTTGCTGACCAGCCACTGCAACCCCGCCAGCAGTACGGTGGTGAGCAGGGCACCGGGCCAAATGTCTCTCCAGGACAGCTTGATCGAGGGGAGAATGCGAAAGAGACCTGCGATCGCAACCCCCAGGGCAAAAAATGACCACCCCGCCTGTAGCCCTTCGCTCAGGGCCACCGTGTCCACCTCCCAAAAGGCAAAGGTCTCCTGAAACGTAGTCACCAGGGTGAGAATCACCTTGATCACAATATTCGACACCAGCGACGCCAGCAGCAGCAGCGCCGTGCCCAGCACCAGCAAAAAAGCCGACAGCTTGTTGACCACAAAAAAAAGCGCCATGCGCGTGGGCGACCCCGCCTCGCTGACCTGGCTGGGCGACTCCCAGATTTTGTTGACCGAGCGCTTGAGAATGGCAAAAATCGTGCTGGCCGCAAACAGCAAAATGCCAAAGCCAATCAGCCCCGCCCCGACGCTGTTTTCGTTGAGGGCAATGATGGTCTCTTTGATTAGCTCGTGCACCTCCGGCGGCAGATAGCGCACGATCACCTCTTGAATGGCCGCAAAGGCCTCGCTATCGGGGCCAACCAGGGCCCCCACAACGCTGAGAATGACCAGTAGCAGAGGAAATAGCGAAAACAGCGCATAGTACGACAGCGCCGCCGCCATGCCCGGAACATTGTCGCGATCCCACTTGAGCCAGGTTTGAATCAGCAGCTGAGCGGGTTTAGACGGCAGCACCTGGGTGCGCAGGTAGGGCAGCAGAGTGGTTTGCAGGTAGGGCAACATTGGGTAAGGGGGGCAGAGAAACCGAAGGTATTATCGCCCACCCCTGGAACTGGCGCAGAAGGAATGCACACAACCCGGCCGCCAGGCTAGCAATGCCCTCCGCTGAACCTTAAGACTTGTCTCGCTACATATCGACCGGCTTTTGCAGCAGCCTTTCAATCATTTGGCGGGAAATGCGGAAATTTGTCTGTTGCAGTCGGGCGATTGCAGCGGCAATATCGATCCAACCCTGACCGGCTGCGTCGTCTAAGATGCCCAGGGTGCCAATGATGGACAGTCCGCGATCGCTCGCCGCCTGCCTTCCCCGGCG
The DNA here is from genome assembly GCA_035466075.1 of Nodosilinea sp. Classification (GTDB taxonomy): domain Bacteria; phylum Cyanobacteriota; class Cyanobacteriia; order Phormidesmidales; family Phormidesmidaceae; genus Nodosilinea. The sequence continues at coordinate 2,578 of DATIVG010000450.1, forward strand.
TTCATCAATAATCAGGAGATCGGCTGGCCAAGTTTGAGCCAACGTGATGGCAGCCTGTTCGCCTGGGTCAAGAGCCTTAAGGGCTGCATCGGTGACGCTAACCGTTTGCACGACAAGCCAGGGTGGTGGTTGAGCAATCCACCGGTGGAGCGCGGGGGAAGCACCTGGATCGAGCAGTTCATCGCGCACTGCATCGGGAATAATAATTTCCCCAAACAAGCGGGGTAGCAGATCGATTTGACCAATGAGCAAAAGATAATTAATGGGAGAGGTATCGGCAACAACAATCATTGACGGTTGGGGGACTGTTGCTGACGAAGCTGGTGCAGGGTGGCGCGATCGTGCTCTAAATCGACCGTGTCGTAGTGCAGGTCAGCGTTGTGCTGTTTCAAAAAAGCATCAATGGCCCAGCGAGAAGGTAGACCTAGGATGTGCCCAACTTCGGCACTGGTAATTTTTTCGACCTGGTAAGCCTGCGCGACCAGGGCTTCTAAAATTTCGCGGGCCAGGTGCTCAGAGTTGAAATGCTGGGCAAGTTCATCGGGCAAGTCGAGAGTAATCTGCATAGGGGCCACACCTCCCAGAGTCTGCTTCCATCGTAGCCGAGTTAGCCCACTGCTCTTTTGTGCTCAAAAGCCCGGCTTCACGTTAATCACCTCAAGCACCTGGCGATCGGGCCCCATCACCTTCAACTCATCCACCTTGACGCCCACCGCCCGAATCGGCGCATCAAAGACAAACAAGCCGTTCGTCACCTCATTGCTCAAGGTGCGGCCATCGCTCAACCTGGCTTCCATCGCCGCCACCTCTGCCGAGCGACTTCGACCCAGCAAAATCAGCGAAGTGTGAGCACTCTGGGTGGGGCCAAAGTGAATGTAGTCCACCAGTTCCGTTGCCACGGCCTCAGACGATTGAAAGCTAAAAGTTCCTCCACTGGGCGGCATCCACCAAACGCCCCAGGGCAACCGCGAAACCTGCACATGCGCTCCCTCCGCCGGGGTGGGCCAGCCCTGGCACACCACAATGGCGGTCGTCGGCGTCTGCTGTTGTGCTTTGATAATTGGGGCCTTTTCACACAACCCGTCGCGCCTGGCCGCTCGTTCGGGCGTCAGCCCCCAATCATCTAGATGCCAGATGCCCCAAATACCCGCCATCACACCAATCGGCGCTAGCAGCATGATCGCCCGGCTGGTTTTTTTCAGCAGTCTCAACATGGCGCGAAACTCACCTGGTGGCCAATGGTTAGTCGGTGGTTTTAATTCACTCGAATTAAACGATGCTCCGGGGTGTGTTGTGGCGCCGCCCCGCCGGGTCTGAGCTGGGTGCGTCACGCCAAGGTATGACATACCCTAGGAAAATGAAGGCTTTCTACTGACTAACTATCTTCCATGACTGACTCTTTCAACACCAGTTCCCCAGCCCCCTACTCAAAAACTTTATTTAAGAGCTGGGGCAAGGGCCCTCTGCATAGCAATAGCTACACTGCCGCTAAAGCTGCAAATCGAGGCTGTTAAGCAGGTTGGCAACATCTGAGGCGGCTGAGCCCTCTGCCCCAGTAGGCAAACATTCCAGCACGCTAAAGCCCACGATATCAAACCTATTTTTTAAGCTAGCTAATAAATCTCCGAGCCGATCTAGCTGTATGCCGCCGGGGGTTGGGCAAGCCACATGGGGAAACTCTTCAGGCTCAATGACATCGAGATCGAGATGGATATAGAGCTGGTTAGAGCCAGTCTTGACCAGGGCTGAAAATAGCCTGTCGAAATCTCCACTATTGATTGCTTCAGCGGAGAATGTAGATAGCTCCTGCTGCTGAATAAAGCTTGTCTCTGGCGGGTCAAACTCCCTGGCACCCACCAAAAATACCTGCTCTGGCCTCAGCATTGAGAAAGCATGGGCCAAAAGACCTGTATCGCCTTCGCCCAGCAAAGCGCGCAGCGGCATACCGTGGAAATGAGAGCTAGGAGATGAGCTGGGCGTATTTAAATCACCGTGGGCATCTAGCCAGAGTACGTTTAGAGCCTGAGCATACTTTTTGTTGAGAAAAGAAACCGGAGCCAGCTCAACGCCGCAATCTCCGCCAATGGTTAAGATACGGTCTGGGTTGTGAGTTTGAATAACTCTACAGACCTCTATAAGCTGAGCAAGAATTTGGCCGTAGCCCAGGATGTTTTTATCCGTAGCTAGTGAATAGGTTAGAGAAACAGGAATCTGGGCAAAAGAAAGTTTATGGCGTAGAGATGTGTGAAGTAGTTTGGTACCTTGGTACAGCTCAAATCTTGCTGAACCCTGCCACTGCGGAAAGAAAAGGTTCAGGGTTGAGCCCAAAGATTCTGGCATGGCTAAATCACTTTAAGTAAAACGCCCTAATTTTTGTGGGGTGTGTCATCCCTTGGCGTGACGCACCAAGCCTATACTATGCGGTGCGTTGGGCTGCGCCACAACACACCCTGCAGCGTCGTTTAATTTAGAGCTATCTACTTAATGCTGAATGCTAACCAATAAATTAGGTGACTGCCGGTGTTTTGGTGCGGTGGCTGATGCTTCACCTAATCTACCGTGGCTATCGACGTACTATCGTTTGAGTCAGAGTAAATAGAGGCAATCTCCATCCAATGACCCATGGCAGAACAATGGGGAGGATCTAATCTGACAGTATAGAAAGCTCAGATTAGGTATCAACCCAAAAGGTTGATGCTGATTCCAACTTTATTAACAGCCGTTTTTTGACACCTTT
>DATIVG010000451.1:0-5001 GCA_035466075.1 Nodosilinea sp.
AATTCAAAACTTAAAACTCCCAATCCAGGGATAAGGGCTACTCGTATTGTGCCTGGTTCTTGAGATAACAAGGCCCGCATAAGACGTTAGCGCAAAGGATACTGCTATGAATAACGACCCAATGTCTGTCGATCAGCGCCCCCTGGGGGCAGGGGTCTCTCGGCGCCGGGTCATGGTCGGAGGTGCGATCGCAGGTCTGGCTGGTACCCTGGGCTTCTCGGCGCTGACCCAGCGCGCCGCCCAAGCCAGCAGCCACGGTAGCGCCGCTGCCAACGATGTCGAAATTCTCAACGGTGCTCTCTACTACGAACACCAGGCCATCTGGGCCTACAGCGCCGCCGCCGGGGGCCTCAGCGACACCGATGTGGGCAAAGCCGTACTGGCCATCGCCCTGGCCAACCAGGCCGACCACATGGTGCACCGCGATGTCCTCAGCCAGGTGATCACCGACCTCGGCGGCACCCCGGTAACAGCCGAAGACAGCTATGACCTCTCCGCCTACCTGGAGCGCGGCGACGGCGGCCTCGACTCCGACGTCAACATCGCCAAGCTGGCCCTGGCCCTCGAAACCGATGCCGCCATTGCCTACGCCAGCGAAGTCGCCCGGCTCAAAACCCCTGAGCTGGTCACCGCCGGAGCCAGCATTGCCTCCGCCGAAGCGGCCCACGCCACCACCATTCGCGCTGCCTTTATTGCCCTTGGGGTCGAAATCGACTACGTACCCGCCCCCTTCGTCAGCGCCGATACCCGCGACCAGTGGGTGATCAAGGTCTGACCCTACAGCAGACCCTGATCAAAACCTGAACCGTCACGTTTGAGATCGTCATCCTGAAATCGTCATCCAACTCCTGACCATGCCCGGGGCACCTGCTCCGGGCATTTTTTTGTCCCCCGCCCCCAATCCATAGCCCCAGGCCCCTGGGTCAGCACAACCACCACCTGAGAACCTTCAAGCCTGAGAACGTTCAAACCTGAGAACGTTCCTGCGAACGCCTTACAGAAGCTGGCTCAGCCAGACCGTCTACAGCCAGATCCCCCCGCCTAGCCCGTAATCGCCGCCACCTCAACAGACTGGGCCAGCGCCTGCCAGTCGTCCCCGGCGGTGTTGAGATAGCCCACCTCCACCACGTAGATGCGGTCATGCTGGGGAATCGGCAGGTACCAATCCTGGGCAAAGTCGTCGCGGCAGCGCTGCTCCACCACCGCCTCGGGCAAGGGTGCCGAGGTGGCCCGGCCCGTCACATCGTAGAGGCGCAGGGTCATAATTTCGCCCCCCTGCTGCTTGGCCCGGCTGCGATCGCTGTCATCCAGCTGCCACACCGCATAAAAGCGCTCGGTTTCGCGGTCCACCGACAGCCGAATCCAGCTCAGGGGCTCAGCCACCGCCGGGGTTGCCGTCGCCGCGCTGGCGGGCACCACCCCAAAGCTGTCGGGCGAACTGGGTGGAATGCTCGATAAAGCCGCAATCACCTCCGGCGGCAGCCCCTCCAGATCCGATGCCTCCGAGCCCACCACAGCGGGCGGTGGCGGAATGTAGTCCCCCGGCTGTACCGGCACCGGCGGCGGCACCGGCGTGGGGGCCGGGCGCAGGGGTGGCACCGCCTCACCCAGGGCCATCCCCTGGTCGGTCACGGTCGGCGTCATGGGGGTCGGCGCTATGGGGGTCGGCGCTATGGGGGTCGGCGTCATGGGCGCGGCCATCGTCAAGTCACCGGCACCGAGACTCACCTGGCTGAGCAGTTCCTCTTCTAGGGTACTGGGCACCGGCCCTGGGGCAATTGCCCCTAATTCCGTGGTTTCAAGGATTTCAGGCTCCGCTGGCCCCGGCGAAATCGCTCCCGATGGCACCTCCGCCGGCACCAGTGGCCCAGGGGTAATGGGCAGAGTCCCCATGCTGCCGCCGCCCGTGCTGCCGCCGCCCGTGCTGCTGCCAGAGGTGGCTGCCTCGGCCTGGCCGGGCAGGCCAGCGGCCTGTTCCGCCAGAGCGGGCGGTACATCCAGGCTACCGATCGCCCCCAGGCTCTCAATCACCGCGTCGGCGGAGGGCAACCCCAGCACCATCTGCTGGAGCTCTAGGGGGATATCGGGGTCGTAGCCTGGGGTTGATTCATACTCGGGCAGACCGTACTCGGGCAGGGGCCCCGGTGCTGGCCCCGGTACAATGCCCGGCCCCGGCATTATGGCCTCGCCCGTGGGGTAGGGCAGCTCTACCGGTACCATCAAGCTGGAGTCACTGCTGCCCAGGGCGGTGGCCCGCGCCAGGGCGGCCTGCGCCTCGGCCTGACGACCCATCGGCTGTAGAGCCTGGCTTTTACCCAGCCAGGCATCACCGGCGGCCTGGTCTAGCTCCAGGGCGCTATCAAAGCAAAACAACGCCTCTTCGTAGCGGCCCAGGGTGGTCAACAGGCGGCCTTTGCCAATCCAGGCTTCGACCACGCTGGTATCGAGTTGCAGGGCGGCATTGTAGCTGTCCATCGCTTCATCGGCCTGACCCAGCAGCGCCAGGGCGTTGCCCCGCTGGGCCTGGGCCTGGGCGGCAATGGCGTTGATGCCCTGGGCGGGCACGCCGGTCGATTCGGCCTTGACCCGCTCCACCTCGGTGGCCTCAACCGCCTGGCTAAAGTAGATCAGGGCTTCGTCGTAGCGGCCCTCGCGCATCAACCGTCGGCCCTCGGCCAGGTCAATGCGGGCCTGCTCTAGCTTGTTGGGGGTCGCGGGGCCGGGGTATTCTCCCTCGGCGGGCACCAGCGCCACCTCGGGGGGCAAAAACTCATCGCCAGAGGGCCCAAGCCCAGGTAGCTCAGCTCCAGGTAGCCCGAGCCCAGACAGCTGATCGCCAGGTAGCTCACCGCCAGGTGGCTGATCGCCAGGCCGCTCGGGAGACACCACCACCGCCGGTTTCCCCACCTCCGAAAAGTCGATGCCCGAGCCGGGGCCAGGGGAGAGGTCGGCCTCCAGGACCTCATCGTCATCCTCCTCGTCGCGGTCTTTGCTGCCAAACAGCGACCCCACCAGGCCCGCCAGCAGCAGCACGGCAGGAATTGCCGCCAGCATCCACCAGGCGCTGGGGGGTAAATTTTGCAGGCGCTGCCAAAAATCGCCCAGGTCGGTGGCTGGCTCTGAAGGATCGGCTGAAGGATCAGCGGCATCCACCAGCTCGCCCTGGGCGTTGCGCAGCTCGACCTCAAGATCGCTGCTGCCCACCACCAGCTGCCCCTCGGGGGTAAAGCCCAGGGACGCGGCAGGGGCATCGAGCTCGATTGGCTCTGGCAGGCGAGGCCGACCGTCGGCGCCCCAGAGTTGCAGCGTGCCGTCGGCCCCAGCGGTGGCCAGGGTGTTGCCATCGGCGGCGTAGGCCACGGCGCTGACGGCATCGCCGTGGGCTTGAAGGGTTTCGCCCCGGGGCTGAAGGGTGGCGCGATCCCAGTTGCGCAGGCTGCCGTCGCCGCCGGTGGTGGTCAACACCTGGCCGTCGGGGCTGCTGGTAATGGCGGTAACGCCGCCGGGGTGGGCGCTGGTCGCCTGGCTGGCGGCGGTGCCATCGGTATTCCAAAAGCCCAGGCTGCCGTCGCTGCTGCCGGTGATAAACCCTTGCCCCCCGGCGGGGAAGTGAATGGCCTGCACCGGCGCGTCGTGGGCGGGAATGGGCGCACCCAGCGAGGTGCCATCGGCTAGGGACCAGCGCTCAACGGTGCCGTCGGCATGGCCGCTGGCTAGGGTTTGGCCGTCGGGGCTGAGTGCCAGGGCTAGGATCGGCCCGCCGCGCCCGATCAGGGGATCGCCCAGGGACGTGCCGTTGCGATCCCAGCGCCGCAGGGTGCCGTCAGCGCCGCTGGAGACCACGGTTTGGCCATCGGGGCTGACCCCGACCGCTGACACTGCACCCCGATGGGCGTCAATGGGATCGCCAGTGGGGTTGCCCTGGGCGTCGAGCCATTGCAGCTGGCCGGTTTCGGTGCCGCGCACCATGAAGTCGCCAGCGGGGGCAAGGGCCACGCCGCCGGGCAGCTTGTTGGCCCCTACCGTGAGGTTGTCGCTGGCGGTTTGCTTGGCCTCGGCCACGGCGGCCTGACCCTCGGCGTTGGTGGCAAACCCCAAAAAGGCCTCCACTGGCAGGCTGGGTTCGCCCCGGTAAATATAGTTGCGGGGCTGGGAGTAGGGGTAGCGGGGATCGTCGGGCAGGGTGCCGTCCATGCTGACCGGGCGGACGGCATCCTGGTTGAGGACTTCGGAGGCGATCGCGTAGCTGAGGCCGTCGTTGCCCAGTTCGCGCACCACTGCCACGGTGTCGTCTTCCTCCACTGGCACGGCGGTGGTGCCGGTTTCAAAGGGCTGGCTTTTGAAGATTTCGTAGTCGGCCAGGGCCAGGCGGGTGGCACTGGTGGCGGGGCGATCGATCAGGCGCAGGGGCACATTGGGGCCGCCCACCTGGGACCAGTTGGTGATTTCGCCCCGAAAGATGGCGGCAAACTGCTCAAAGGTCAGATCGCCGCGAAAGGGGTTGTCGCGGCCCACGATGATGGCAATCTTTTCTCGCGTTACCGGAATAGAGGTCAGGCTGGGGTCTTGCTCGTCGGCGCTCAGGGATCGCCCCAGGGCCGCCAGGTCGATGCGGCCCTCGCGCAGGGCCTGGAGGGCCTGGTCGTCGTCGCTGGTGGCCAACACCACATCGGTGTCGGGGTAGCGTTGCTCAAAGCTCTCTTCCAGGCTTTGGTTAATGCCCGCCATGGAGGACGACCCTTCGATGGCGATGGTCGTTCCCGGTGCCACGGTCTCTTGCAGGGTAAAGGTGGGGGTCGGCTCCGCCGTCACCTGGGCCAGCAGTCGCGGCTCAGACCTAATGGCGCTAAGCGGCAGCGCGGCCAGGGCACTAAACAGTGTCAGCATGGCCAGAGACGGCTTACGAAGCAGATTCATGGCGGTACCCGGAGGGTCAGTAGAAGTTCTGATAAAGGATACACGCTGGGGCGAGGGTTGGATTGATTTTTTGCGGGGGGTTGG
>DATIVG010000452.1:0-2055 GCA_035466075.1 Nodosilinea sp.
CCATCTAGCCAACCAATACGGCCCCGACCTGCCCCTGCTGCAAACCCTGGGCTACGCCGAAATGCTCCGCCACCTGCGTAGCGAGGTGTCCCTCGCCACCGCCCAGGCCGAGATAGTGCAACACACCCGCCAGTTTGCCAAACGCCAGCGCACCTGGTTTCGCAACCGCGCCACCGTGCAGTGGTTCGATGCCAATGCCCCAGACCTGCTCGATCAAGTGTGGGATTGGCTAAAAGAGCCGCTGCCCTCAATCGCCCTCGCCACAACTCCCACCCCTGGCTAAGGCTGCCCAGGCTAGCGACACGGTAAGGTCGAAGCCAGCCAAAGATTGCTAAATGCCGGTACAAACCAAATATCGAACGCCTTCCGTAGGGGCAAACGGTCGTTTGCCCCCACCCAATTCACGGCCCAAGTCATCAACATCTGAAGAGACATGCTGACCCAGGCCCAAATCAGTTAAGAGTGAACCTCGGCGTACTGATCTGCGGCAGCGGCAGCAGGCCCAGAGTTACCCCTAGACTTACCGTTCAAGCTCGGCTCTGGGGGCAGCGGATGGCGCGCCTGGATCAGATCGATCGCTCGGGTCACGCTCTCGGGCAAAATTACCACCAGGCTGTCGTCGGGGGCGCCATCAAGGGCGGTATTGATCGCCTCGGTTTCATCCAAAATGGTGCGGTAGCTGGCCGTACCCGCCGACTCCTCTAGGCCATGGACGATCCATTTAGCCGCATCCCCCCGAGAGCGGCCCCGGGTGTCGTCATCCTCTTTGACAATGATGTCATCAAACATTTGAGCCGCCAGCCGACCCAGGGTAATAAAGTCATCGTCGCGGCGATCGCCCGGCCCGCCGACCACGCCAATGCAGCGGCCCGGCCAGTTTTTCACAAACCCGCCCAGGGCCTCGTAGCTAGCCGGGTTGTGGGCATAGTCCACCAGGGCATGAAAACGGCCCAGGTTAAATAAATTCATGCGGCCGGGGGTCTGGTCGGTAGACGCCTCAAAGGTGTGCAGCGCCTGGCGAATGTAGCCGATATCTACCCCCTGGGCAAAGGCGGCCAAACTCGCCGCCAGCGCATTGGCAATTTGGAAGGGGGCCAGCCCACCCATGGTCAAGGGCACCTTCTCGGCCTGCTCGATGCGCAGCAGCCAGTCACCCTTGAGAATGGACAGATAGCCCTGCTCGTAGATGGCAGCCAGCCCCCCCTGCTGGGAATGCTTGCGCACCAGATCGTTGTGGGGATCCATCGAAAAATACGCCACCTGGCTCTTCACCCGCTGGGCCATGGCCGCCACCAGCGGGTCGTCGGCATTGAGCACCGCGTAGCCGCTGGGGCGCACGGTTTCGGCCACCACACTTTTCAGGTGGGCCATGTCTTCGAGGGTTTCAATATCGCCCAGGCCCATGTGGTCGGCGGCCACATTGAGCACCACCCCAATATCACAGTCTTTAAAGGCCAGACCCGATCGCAAAATACCGCCGCGGGCCGTCTCCAGCACCGCTACTTCCACGGTGGGGTCTTGTAAAATCACCTGGGCGCTCTGGGGGCCGGTGGTGTCCCCGGGCTCCACCATGTTGTCGCCGATGTAGATGCCATCGGTGGTGGTGTAGCCCACCATCTGCCCAGTCTGCTTAAAGATATGGGCGGTCAGGCGGGTGGTGGTGGTCTTACCGTTGGTGCCGGTGATGGCGACGACCGGAATGCGAGCGGGCTGCCCCGGCGGGAACAGCATCGCCAGGATCGGCTCCGCCACGTTGCGGGCAATGCCCACGCTGGGGCACACGTGCATACGCAACCCCGGTGCCGCATTGACCTCCACGATCACCCCATCGACCTCCCGCAGGGGCTTAGAAATATCGGTCGTGACCACGTCAATACCGGCAATGTCTAGGCCAATGGTTTTGGCGATCCGCTGGGCTACCCACACGTTGTCGGGGTGAATGTCGTCGGTGCGGTCGATGGCAATGCCGCCGGTGCTGAGGTTGGCGGTGGCGCGCAGGTAGCACATCTCACCGGCGGGCAGCACGGTGTCGAGGGTATAGCCCTTGCGGTCGAG
>DATIVG010000453.1:0-2946 GCA_035466075.1 Nodosilinea sp.
CCTCTGGCGGTGGGCTGTCGATACTGTTCATGCCGCAACCGAATAGTAACAATCTGTGCAAATTGTCGCTCGATTCCTGCCCTAGGATGTGCCAGTTTGCCATCCCAACCCTGATATAAGTAGGTTGCCATAGATAAAATGATTAGATTTAGGTTGCGGTGAGCGAAGCGTAACCCAACGTCCGCACAGGTTACGCTTCGCTCACCCATCCCACAAATATATATGGCGATCTACTTATGGCCTAGGATTATTAGTCTCGAAAAAATGCTGTTGATAGAGCTTAGAAAGTATCTAGTTGCCTTATCCCTAGCTAGTCAGGCAGAAGCATTGCTGAGAGTATTTGAGTCTGTAGCTACAGCGTTTCTTTAGGCTAATTTTTAGCTAAAACTGAAGCAAATCTTGGCTTGACCGGCGGCAGGAAGCGGTGGCACCGATCACTGATGCGGGGTTGGGAGCATCACCGACGATTGCGAGAGCAGAGTACAGACCTCGTCGTCGGTGAGTTGGGCAAAGTCGTCGTACCAGAGGCTGATCGAGTAGAGGTCTTTGGGGGTGAGCAAGCACACCACCTCGTCAACCTCGGTTTTGAGGGTGGCGCAGGTCTGGGGCGGGGCCACGGGTACGGCCACGATCAGCCGGGCGGGCCGCTGGGGCTTGATCACCTCGATCGCCGCCTGCATGGTCAGCCCGGTGGCCATGCCATCGTCCACCAAAATGATGGTGCGATCGCGGATTTCAGGCTGGGGACGATCGCCCCGGTAGATGCGATCGCGGCGCTGCAACTCCTTGAGCTCGCGGGCGGCGACGGCATCAATGGTGCGACCCGAAATAGCCAGCCAGCTCACCACCTCGTAGTTGAGCACCCGTACGCCGTTGGCGGCAATCGCCCCCATGGCCAGCTCGCGGTGGCCGGGCACCCCCAGCTTGCGCACCAGGCAAATATCCCAGGCCACCCCTAGCCCCTGGGCGACCTCGTAGGCGATGGGTACACCGCCTCGGGGCAGCCCCAACACCAGCACCCCAGGGCGATGGGCGTAGGCTTTAAGCCGCGCTACCAACTGCCGTCCGGCATCGGTACGGTCTTTAAACTGGGCGTAGTGGGCGTGCATGGTGGTTCTCCAAAAGGCCCGTTAAGCCTGGGGTTTGCCCAACAGGTGCCGACGCGCCGCAGCCAGGGCCGCCTTGGCCCGCTGGCCCGAGCGGCTGAGGCCGTGCAGCAAACTCTCCCACTGGTTGTGCAGCAGAGCGGTGGCTTCCTGGAGGGCCCTGGGGTCATGCTCCCCCGAGGCCGCCAGTTCATCGCTGACGTCCTTAATCTTGACCTGCACGGTGTCGGGGCCATCCTGGGGCAGCAGCAGCGGGTACAGGCGATGGTGCATAATGCCCACCAGCTGCTGCACCGGCTGAGATCGTTCGCTAAAAAAGTGCTCTAGCCCCTCCGATTCGGGCTTCAGGTCCTCGTAGGCATTTTCTTTCAGGCGCACGTAGTCGGGAGCCAGTTCTTCCACATCTTCGGGATAAAACACCGCGTGTTCGCCCAGGGGTTCTACACTGCGGCCTGCCAGCACATAGGCGGCAATTTCACCCGTGTGCCAGTCGAAGAGAAAGTCATCGACCCAGCCCAGCACATCGCCCCAAAATGATTGCACCCGCAGCTCATGCAGCGGCTGAAGATGGCCTGGAGCCTCTACCATTAGCCGACCGTAGGCCGACAGCGCCTGCTGACTGATGTCGGCCACCTGATTGAGGGGCAGATAGCCCTCGCGGCCTGACAGATAGGCAACATTGCCGGTGTCGTCGAGCCACACGGCCTCGATTTCACCCAGATTCGAAACGGTAGCCCCATCAACGGCCTTCAAGCCCCGAATCTGGCTGTGTCGTACCACCGTGAACATAAGGACCTCCGGGCAAAAACTGGGAGCTGTGCAGCATGGTTTAAAGCACCGGGCCGCGACGGCGGGCGGGTGTGAATTGAGGCAGCGATCGCGATGGTGAGATCGCTGCCTCAACGGAAAGGATGTTAGCCCTTTGCCAGCCTGGGGCAGTGGGACAGGCCATCCCTACCAGCCGCAGCCCTAGCTAATGTTGACCTTCACCGTAGACTGAGGCGCTGACTCAACCTTGGGCAAAGTCAGGGTCAGCAGGCCGTTTTTGTAGGTGGCCTGCACATTGGCGGTCTGGATCGGAACCGGCAGCGGAATCAACCGTTCAAAGGTGCCGTAGCGAAATTCTGAACGCACGACGCCCTTCTCTTCGGTTTTAGATTCGGACTTGCGTTCGCCCTTAACCGACACGGTTGATTCGGTCACTTCAACGTCTAGATCCTTCGCTTCCATGCCCGGCACTTCGAGCTTGAGCTGAATGGCCTGATCGGTTTCTTCTAGCTCAGCGGAGGGGATAAACGTGAGCGATCGCCCATCGCCATCCCCCTCTTGCATGAGCCGATCAAACAGATGGTTCATCTCTTGGTGCAGCTGTTCAATCCCTCTGAAGGGTTCCCAATGGGTAATTTTGTCTAGGGAATCGCGTTGCATGATAGCCATAACGTTTCCTCCGTTAACGTAGGGAGATAAGTTCGGCAGATTTATCATTCGCTAGGGATAAAACCACCGACTCTCTGTTGTCTGGGAGGCGATGCATTGGAGCTATGCTGTTGTAGCTTTGAAGTTGCCCAAATCCACCTACCTCTTATCTTTATCGTAGATCGGTTTTGTGAGCCTGCTGTGAAGAGAAACAGAAGTAAATGCTGACGTTAGTAAGGCTGGACGACGCCCCTAGCTGCCCAAGAAGTAGTGTGGATTAAAGCAGATCTTCCAGAATTTTATGGTCTAGGGGCTGCCCCATACACCGCCACCGAGGCCCAAGTAGAAGCCTCTAAAAAAATTCCATCGATAAACCGAATCCCATGCCTGCGGGATTGGCTGGAGAGGGCTTATTCAGTGGGTG
>DATIVG010000454.1:0-3952 GCA_035466075.1 Nodosilinea sp.
ACCGACCTGGCCAGCTACCGGGTGCAGTACACCCTGTGGGAGGCGGGCTGGGCCGCCGATAGTCCGGACGGTGTCTCGGTGCCAGAGCCCCTGGGCGTGGTGCCCGACTGGCACATGACCCTCCAGCGCTGGGTGCCCGGCACCCCCGCCACCCAGTCGTTGGCTACCCCCCAGGGCCTCGTTCTGGCCCCGCGCATTGCGGCGTTGGCCCACAAGCTCCACTGCACACCAGTACCCACCGCCAAAGTCCACACCCTGGCCGATGAGCTGCATATTCTCCGCCAGCGCCTGCCCCTGGTGGCCCAGCAGCACCCCGCCTGGGCGGCCCGCCTCGACCATATTTTGACCCGCTGCCAGCACCGTGCGGCCCCCTTTCTGGCCGCCCCATTCCCCCAGGCCCTACCGCCTACCGGCATTCACCGTGACTTTTATGCTGACCAGGTGCTGGTCGATGGCGATCGCCTCTGGCTGGTTGACCTTGACCTCTACTGCCAGGGGTCGCCCGCCCTCGACCTGGGCAATTTTATTGCCCACATCACCGAGCAAAGCCTGCGGCAGCTGGGCGACCCTGGGGCCCTGGCCGATCGCGAAACGGCGCTGCGGGAGGCGTTCATAGCCCTGACGCCCCACCGGGCGGAGGCGCTGGGGGCAGAAATCGAGCTGTATACCCTGCTCACCCTGGTGCGCCACATCCACATCAGCCAGCGGATTACCAGTCGCCGCTCCTACACCGAGGCCCTGATGGTGTTGTGCGAGGCGCGCCTCTAGCACGAAGCACCGGCTAGTGGTCCGTCAAGCCTAAATTTGTGGGCCGATTGCGCGATAGCAGAACCCAACAAAACTAGCTCTGGTGTTGGGTTTCACTGCGTTTCACCCAACCTACGAGAACCCTAATTTTTATTGTTGATGCTGCACTAGATCAGTTTTCAGGTTGGAAGATTTGCACGTTCCAACCTGAAAACCTGCCAACGTTTTAACTCTCTTCCCCAGCACCACTCTTCACCAACCTGACTGTGGCTAGATAAGATCCAGTCAGGCATGAGCGCAGGTTCCCTGACGGTCAAACCCTGACTGCCAGGGAACCTGCGCCGATGAAATATCTTCAAACCCTCTGTAGCTCGCTTGCCACGCCCTCCTGAGAACGTTGTCCCCGCCTTGAAAAAAGCATCGTCTGAGCCGTTTTTGCCCCACCGCCCTGCCCAGATCTGGCGACCCGTGCTGGGGGAAGCCCGCGCTCGCATTCTCGTCTGGTATCTTCTGCTGATGTCGCTGTCTAGCCTGGTGTCGGTGCTGGTGGTGCGGCAGATTCTTTTGGTGCGCCTGGAAGAGCGCATTGAGCAGACGTTGACCCAGGAGATTGAAGAATTTCGCCAGCTGAGAAATGGTCGCGACCCGGCTACGGGGCAGCCCTTTCGCGATGACGTGGAGGCCATTTTCGACGTGTTTCTATCGCGCAATATTCCTGAAGACAGTGAATATTTGCTGGCCATTGTCGACGGTCAGTTTTACAAGGCCAGCTCCCTGGCGCTGCCGCTGGGCATTCGCCCAGACGACCGGCTGGTACAGCATTGGTCACAGCTCACCCAGGCCGAACATGGCCAGGTCAACACCGCCAACGGGTTGGTGCTGTACCGGGCCGACCCCGTGCTGCTGCGTTACCAATTTGACGCTCCTGCCCCTGCGGTGGGCGGGGTATTTGTGGTGGCCCACTTTACCGCCCGAGAACAGGCGGGGGTGACTGAGGCGGTGCTGACGGTGGCCCAGGTGTCGGTGGTGGTGCTGCTGATCGCCTCCTGGCTGGCCTGGTTTGCCGCTGGCCGAGTGCTGGCTCCGCTGCGGCTGCTCAGCCAAACCGCCCGCTCCATCAGCGACTCCAACCTGACCGAGCGCATTCCCCTGAAGGGCTCTACGGGCGACATTGCCGAGCTGACCCTCACTTTCAACGACATGATGGACCGTCTGGAAGCCACCTTCAACAGCCAGCGGCAGTTGCTCAACGACGTGGGCCACGAGCTGCGCACCCCCATCACCATCATTCGGGGGCACCTGGAGCTGATGGGCACCACCTCCCAGGAGCAAAACGACACCCTCGACATTGTGCTCGACGAGCTCGACCGGATCAGCCGCTTTATCGATGAGCTGATGCTGCTGGCCAAGGCCGAGCGCCCCGATTTTCTCTTTCCCGAAACCCTGGATCTGACGGTCTTTACGGAAGAACTGTTTGCCAAAATCACCGCCCTGGCCGATCGCCGCTGGCGCTTGGGGGCGCTGGGGGCAGGGGTGTTTGTGGGCGATCGCCAGCGCCTCACCGAGGCGATGGTCAACCTGGCCCAAAACGCCACCCAGCACACCGAGGCCACCGATACTATTACCCTGGGGTCGAGCCAGCGCCAGGGGCAGGTGCATCTGTGGATCAGCGACAGCGGTGAGGGCATTCACCCCGCTGACCAGGGGCGAATTTTTGAGCGGTTTGTGCGGGGCCAGAGCCGCTACGCCAGTTCCGATGGCTCGGGGCTGGGATTGGCGATTGTGCGGGCCATTGCCCAGGCCCACGGCGGCCAGGTGACGCTGCTCAGCCAGCCCGGCCAGGGGGCGATGTTTACCCTGGTGCTTCCCCTAGTTCCCTCCAGGAGCACGAACGATGAATCGCATTCTGATAGTTGAAGATGAGCCTCGGATTGTCTCTTTTTTGGAGAAGGGGCTCCAGGCCAACGGCTTTACCACCACCCCCGCTAGCACCGGGGAGCGCGCCCTGGAACTGGCTCTGGACGGGGAGTTTGACCTGCTGATTTTGGATTTGGGCCTGCCGGATCGCGATGGGCTGACGGTGCTGGAAGCGCTGCGAGGTCAGGGGTTTGCCCAGCCGATCATTTTGCTCACCGCCCGCGATGACCTCCACGACAAAGTCACTGGTTTTGAGGCCGGGGCCGACGACTACGTGACCAAGCCCTTTCGCTTTGAAGAGCTGCTGGCCCGCATTCGCGCCCGGCTGCGCACGGTGCAAACCGGCCCCGAGGTGGCCAAAACCACGCTCACCGTGGGGGCAATCGTGCTCGACTGGCAAACCCGTCAGGTGCAGGTGGGGGGGCAGCTGGTGGAGCTGTCGGCGCGGGAGTTTATTTTGGCGGAGACGTTTATGCGCCACCCCCAGCAGGTGCTGAGCCGGGAGCAGCTGCTGGATCTGGTGTGGGGCTATGGCTACGACCCTGGCTCTAACATTGTCGATGTCTATGTGGGCTACCTGCGCAAAAAGCTGGGCAGTGACTGTATTGAAACCGTGCGGGGGATTGGCTATCGCATGGTGGCGACTGGCGCAGTTGTTTCGATTTAGCGGTATCTAGCCATCCAGGGCGGCCGGAGCCTGGGCTTTGGAGTCGCGTTCGAGCAGTAGAGTGACGGGGCCATCTGCTGCGATCGCAACCTGCATGGTTGCCCCAAACTGGCCGGTCTCAACCCGCAGCCCGCTAGCCCTCAGCAGCGCCACAAACTTGTCGTAAAGCGCTTGGGCCTGGGCCGGTGGAGCTGCCCCCGCCCAAGACGGTCGCCGCCCTTTAAGGCAGTCGCCGTAGAGGGTAAATTGGCTAACCACTAAAATCTCGCCCTCGATCTCGCCTACTGAGCAATCCCACCGGTCGCTCTCCGGCGACGGAAACAGCCGCAGGTCAAGGCACTTTTGCGCCATCCAGGTGAGCTCGGCGGCGGTGTCAGTGGGAGCGAAACCCACCAGCAGGGTCAAACCCCGGCCAATAGCACCCACTACCTGCCCCGCCACCGTCACGCTGGAGGAGCTCACCCGCTGCACTACGACTCGCACGGCACCGACTGGGGCGCAAACCTCTGCTGCCACACCGTGCGAATCTGGGCGGCGGCGGCGGCCATCTCGGCGGCGGGCGGTGGCGCGCTCAGGGTGCGAAATACCTGCAACTCTAGCCCCTTCAGCCCCAGCTCCTGG
>DATIVG010000455.1:0-11651 GCA_035466075.1 Nodosilinea sp.
TGGGCAAAGGCCACCGATAGCTCTGTGCAGCCCGCAATTACCACCTCTGCCCCCTGGGTTTTGAGCCAGCCCGTCGCCTGCTCCAGTACGGTCAATGCTTTGGTAGATACCTGAGTCCCTGTGGTCTTTATTCCCCAATCGGGATGATAAATCGCGTCCATGACCTGATTTTGCCAGGGAGAGTGGAGGCCAAAGTCCATGGGGGTGAGCCCCGCCTGACTGAGGCTGCGGCTGTAGAGCCCGCACTGTACGGTGCCGTCGGTAGCCAGTACCCCCACCCGCTGTACCGTCGGGTAAACCTGCTGAATGTAGCCGCTGGTGCAGGCCATCAGGTGAATCCAGGGAATGCCCAGCTGGGCCTGCACCTGGTCGTAGACGCCGTGGGCGGTGTTGCAGGTGACCACCAAAAAGCTGGCCCCGGCCCGCTCTAGCAGCTGGGCGTAGCGCACCAGGCCAGGCACACAGTCGGGGCCCACCCCCTGCAAGCTCTCGGTGCGATTGGGAATGGTGGTGCCGTTGACCAGCAGCCACACGGGATGGTCTTGGTCTCCCTTGGCACCCCGGTCTACGCTGCGTTGAATCAGGCACTGCTCAAACTGCACGTGGGCCATGGGGCCGAGGCCGCCCAAAATCCCCGGTATGGCTACCTGGCGATTGAGTTGGGGGGGCAGCGGGGTCATGGCAAGTCCTCAGATCGGCTCAGAAGATCGGTTTAGGGAGTGGGTGCGATCGCACCCACTCCAACGGCAATTCACGGCGGGTTTAGACTCGCTATCGCTACACCGACAGCCGCCGCCTGGGCAGGTTGGTGAGCGCAAAGCCCACCGCCATCACCATGAACAGCGCCCCCATCCAGAAGGGCGACAGCATGCCCGAGCGGTCAAACATCCAGCCCGCCCACAGCGGCCCGGCAATGGAGGCCACGCTCTGCAACGCCTGGTTGCCCCCCAGGGTCTTGCCCTGCTCCTGGGCCGACACCCGAATCGAAATCAGCCCCCGCAGGGAGGGAATGATCAGCCCCACCCCCAGGGCCAGCAGCGCCTGGGTGCTGTACAGAGCCGGAATCAGCACCGGGCTGCCCGCCGGAATCAGCACCACGCCGCCAAAGGCCAGGGCCACCAGCCCCAGACCCGCCACCGCCAGTTTGGCCTCCCCAAACCGGGGCAGCAGCCAGCGAATTAGGCCCCCCTGCACCAGGGTGGAGACAATGCCAATGAAGAAGAACACCATGGCGGCCTGGCTGGGCCCCCAGCCATAGCGGCTGTTCAAAAACAGCACAAAAATGCTGCTAAAGCCTGCAAAGGCAAAGTTAAAGATAAAAAATGAGATCAGCAGCCCCTGAATGCGGCTATCGCGCAGAATATCGCTGAGCTGGCCGATCGGGTTGAGATCCCGCAGGGCCAGGGGGCGGCGCTGCTCGGGCTCCAGCGACTCGGCCAGCACAAAATAGCCCAGCCCAAAGTTCAGCAGGGCAATGGTGCCCGCCACAAACACCGGCAGATTCAGGTTGATGCTGGCCAACAGGCCCCCCGCCGCTGGCCCCAGGGTAAAGCCCAGGCCAAAGGCCGCCCCGGTGATGCCAAAGTTTTTGGCCCGGTCGGCGGGGGCCGAAATATCGGCGATGTAGGCCTGGGCCGTAGCCGCCACGCCGCCGGTCACCCCGTCGAGAATGCGGGAGAAAAACAGCATCCACAGCGTTGTGGCAAAGCCGAAGATGAAGTACGAAATGGCGGTCCCCAGCACACACACCAGCATCACCGGGCGGCGACCGTAGCGGTCAGACAGAGCCCCGATAATTGGGATGGCGATGAACTGTGCGATCGCATAGCTCGACGCTAGCATGCCCAGGGTAAATGCGTCGGAGCGAAACCGCTCCACCAAAAACGGCAAAATCGGGAAAATCAGGCTTTCCCCCAGCTTGTCAAACAGGATGGTGATGAAAATAAACACAAGCCGCGGTGTCGATAGCGTCTTAGCGTTGACAGGCGTTACGGACATAGTTAAGGAGTGAATAGATGAGAGGTGGATGGGTGAGACGGTGAGGACGGTGAGGGAGATGAGGGAGGTGAGGAGGGTGAGTTTGCTCATCCGTCCCTTCATCCCCTCATCTACCCACTCCTTTTCCGACAGGGATGACAGGCGGTTGGGCCGAGATCGCCGCATGGCGAGCCACCCAGGCGCTCAGGTGGCCATTCACCAGCTCAGGCACTTCATCCTGGGGGCAGTGGCCCGCGCCATCGAGGGCAATGAAGTCTTCCACCGCCGGAAAATTGGCCAGCTCGCGGCCCAGGGCAATCGGCTCCCAGGGGTCGGCAGTGCCCCAGAGAATCAGGGCCGGACAGCTGATCTGCGGCAGCAGATCCTCGGGCAGTGGCCCGTCGAAATTGTTAATAAAGGCCCAGAACACATCCGCCGCACCGGGCTCGCGGGCGGGCTCCAGCAGCAGCTCGATCAGCTCGTCGGTAACCGCCTCTGGGTTGCCGTAGGCGGTGCGAAGCACGGCGCGAATCCGCCCCGGTCGGGCAATCTGGGCAAACAGCCAGTGCACCAGGGCGCGGTTTTGCAGCACCTTTTTGAGCGCTGGGCGGCCCAGGCGGCGCATGGGGGGCTGGGTGTGGAGCTTGCGATCGCAGATCTGCCGCAGGGCACAGTCCACCAGCACCACCCCCCGACTCTGCTCCGGGGCCAGCACCGCCGCCTGCAATGCCACCACCCCGCCGATGGAGTTCCCCACCAGAAACCCAGGTTCTCCAACTATCTCTTTCACAAAGTCCGCCACCTGAGCCCCCCAGGTCTCAAAGTCGTAGGGCAGCGGCTCCCCAGGGGCAGGCTTAGCCGACTTGCCAAACCCCAGCAGATCCAGCGCAAACACCCGGTGTTGCTGCGCCAAGGCAGGGATGTTCTTGCGCCAGTGGCCCACGCTGGCCCCAAACCCGTGAATCAGCACCAGAGCCGGGCCAGAGTCACCTACTTGCTGGTAGTTGATGGGTAACCCCTGCCATTCCCAGACGCGATTGACTATGGGCGACTCTGCAATAGACATAGCGGTTGTGCTCCATGGGTTTGGTTTTGGTGGTGTTATGTCGGGCTGCGTTGACGAGGCTGCGCTGATCGGTCAAAGACTTACCCTCAACCCGGTCGAGGCTGCCGTAGGGTGGGCACCGCCCACCAGCTCAATGCCGAAAAATGCCGAGATCTCCTGAGTTCCTGCCCACATCCCCCGCCAAGCGAGGACGAGGGCTGCGCTCTAGCCAGTCACCGGTTCAGCGGCGACGACGGCTTCGGGCAGCACCGCAGGCCCCGCGTACTGCTTCAGCAGCTTGCGGTAGGCAATCAGCGTGGCGTCACTGGCCACCAGCAACTCCTGGCGCATGTCGCCGTAGGGAGCGATCTGGGGCACCTGGGTTTTGACCACCACATCGTCTTCCTGCATGATTTTGTTGCCCACCTGGGCGGTGTTGCCGTCGAGCCAGTGGCCCAGCCCCGGCACCCGATTGAGGAAGTTGCGAATATTCACCGACTTGACCACCGTGGTCGCCTCATCCACGGGAATGTGAACCATGATGCTTTCGATCCTGTAGCGCCCAAACTGCACCGCCGAATAGGTGATGTTGGGCAGGGCAAAGCGGTAGCTCTTGTGGGCCTCGGGGTCATCCTGTTGCAGCACAAACCGCATCACGCCGTTGAGTCGGTTCACCTTGATGGGCAGGCTGGCGGCCAGTTCGTAGTCGCCCACCGTCACCTCGTAGTCATCGATCTCAGTATTTTGCGGCGCGTTGCTGGCCCCGATCGCCCCCTTGTGCATAAACAGCGCGTGGGAGGTGTCGATGGCGTTTTCCATCGTGCGGGTAAAGTGGGCAGCAAAGACATGGCGGCTGTAGGTGGCGGGCCGCTCAGGTGCCTCAAACTGGGGAAACTCTGGAATCGGCGGGCGCCGATCCGCTGGTAGATCGGCGCTGCCGACAAATAGCCACACCAGACCGTATTTTTCCTGCACCGGGTACGACTGCACCCGCGCCCGCTTGGGAATCGGGGTGCCCGGCGCATCGGCAGGGATGTGGCTGCACTGACCATCGGCCTCGTAGGTCCAGCCGTGGTAGGGGCAGCGCAGGCAGCCGCCTTCAACCCAGCCCAGAGCTAAGGCCGCGCCGCGATGGGCGCACTGGTTGTCGAGGGCAACGACCTGCCCCTGGGCATCGCGGTAGAGCACATAGTCGTGGCCCAGCAGCTTGAGGGGGGTGGGTTTGGTGCCAACCTCGTGGCTGAGTTCAACGGCGTACCAAAAGTTTTCGAGCATGGCGGTGTGCTTCCAGTTCGATGGGATGGGGTGAGGGGGGCAGATGATGGGGAGGAATGCCCCCCGCTAAAGGGGGGCAGATAAACCTGGGTAGGGTGGGCACCGCCCACCAAAGGCGGTGAGGACAACAACCTACCCGACGCTGACCTCGACCGGTGCCTTGCCGTTGCCGCTGACCGACACCGGGGCAGGAGCCACGCCGTAGTCGCTGCCCACGGCCCAGCCCCGCTCGACACACTGGCGAATCAGCTTGCGGTAGGCCAGCTGCAAACTGTCGGAGGCCAGCAAAATTTCGCCCGTCAGGGGCACCACCCGAGGCAGCTGGCTTTCGATGACGGCTTTGTCTTCTAGATAGGTGTCGTTGGTGTTTTTGCGCGAATTCCAGTCGGCCCAGGCCTGGGGTAAGAAATTGCGCAGGCCAATCCACTTAGTCAGGGTGGTGTTTTCGTCCACCGGGATGTTGCTGGCGAAGTAGATGTACTGATAACCGCGAAAGTTGAAGTCCAGGTGAATGCGGTTGATGTTGGGCAGGTGGGCCGTCAGGGTGGCGCTGGAGAAGGTGCGATCGCGCTTCACAATCAGCTTCAGCAGCCCGGCTCGCTTGGGCGGCTTAGAAACTGTGCGGGCCGTGGCGCTCCAGTCTTCTACCTGCACCTCGTAGGGGGGCACCACCGCGTCGTCGCGCAGGTTAAAAAACACCGAATGCACAAAGGGCGCATGGGAGCTGTCTAGCCCGCTCTCTACGACGCGGGTGTAGTGGGCATCCCAGGTGTATTCGCCGGTAATGGCCCGCCAGGCCGGGTCGCCGTACTCGGGCAGAGCCGGAATCGGCGGACGCTGCTCGGCGGGCAGGTCGCCCACAAACATCCACACCATGCCGTAGTGCTCCTCGACCGGAAACGACTCCAGCCGCGCCCGCTTGGGAATCGGGGTGCCCGCCGGGTCAGCGGGAATCTGCACGCAGGTGCCGTCGGCCTCGTAGCGCCAGCCGTGGTAAGGACAGCGAATGCAGTTGCCCTCCACCCAGCCCCCAGCCAGGGAAGCCCCTCGATGGATGCAGCGGTCGGCCATGGCATTCACCTGGCCATTGCTGCTGCGGTAGAGCACGTAGTTTTCACCCATCAGCCGCACCGGCTGGGGAGCGCTGGTCACGGCGGCACTAAACTCAACGGCGTACCAGAAATTTTTCAGCATGGAGGTCTCCTGGGGAATGGGCAACCGCAATGGCCACGCCGGTGGGGCGCGTCAGGAACAACGGTGTCAATTGGCGCAAAAGCTTTGCCTGAGGTTGCCCAGGAGACCGGCACGAATAGCAGCAAGAATGCCTAAAGTCGGAGGCTTTAGCCAAAAACCCCTAGAGCTGGCCCACCAGCTCGAAAAAAAGCCTGTTTTCTCCGGGTAACTACGGATGCACGCGCCCCATTGCCGGAACGGAGGTATCGACCCGCGCCCTACAGGGTTTTGGTTTCCAGCGGCAAAAACACCGTCAGCACCTCGCCTGCCTGGGGACGCTGACGCACGATCAGCTTGCCGCCCAGGGCCTGGAACAGGTTTTTGGTGGCGTTGAGGTTGAGGCTGAGACCGCCGGTTTCGGGCTGAAACATCAGCAGCTGCCCTAGGGCCTTGAAGGGCGACGAAAACGGATCGACCTGGGGCTGACTGTCGCTGCCCTGGGGAGGCTGCGCCTGAAACTGAAGCTTGAGCTGGTGCCCGGCCAGGGTGACGGCCAGCTCGATGTGGCTGTAGGGGGGCAGGCTGTGGGTAAAGCGATCGATCAGCCCGGTGAGCACCTGGGTGAGCATGGCGGGGTCGCTGTTGACCATCGGCAGGCAGGGGGGCACGTTGACCGTGAGGTTGAGGTTGCGGCGGCTGGCCTGCTGCTGCCAGCGGGGAATGGCATCCTCAAACAGCTGATTGAGGGAAATGGCCGACAGGGGCGATCGCGGCTTGGTGGGGCGGTCGGTTTCTAGCTCAACCGCCCGAAAGATGAGGCTAAATCGGTCGATCTGCTGGGTGCATTCGCGGTCGATCAGCCGCAGGCGTTTGGCCACCTCGTCGCTGATGTCTTTGCGCTTGAGCAGCGATTGCGTCAGGGTGCGAATGGTGGTGAGGGGGGTGCGAATTTCGTGGGCCATGGCCTTGAGCAGCTCGGTATCGGAGCTGTCGGCGGGCGGGGGGGCCGAGTCGGCAAAGGCGGTGGTGTGGAGGGCAGGCTCTAGATGGGGGCTGGGCTCGGTCTGAAACGAGGCCAGGGTAGGCCGACCCGGCAGGGCCAGGGCTGGCGTTACCTCGGCAGGAGCAGCGGCATACGGTTCGCCAAGGGAGGGCTGACGCAGCTGGGCCATGAGCAGATGGCTATAGCGGGTCACCAGCCGGTAGTCAGGGGTGACGGGCGGAAACTGCTCGATCAGACGATCGAGGCTGGGCAGCAGGGGTGGTCGAGCGGCAGAGATGCGATCGCGCAGTTGCTGCCAGCTCTGACCAATGACCTCCGGGTCAAAGGAAAACTGAAACTGCGGCAGCCCATCGGCGCGCTGGCCCAGCAACAGCAAAAGACTCAGATGGGGGGTGAGCAGGAGGCAAAATCGCTCGCCGACCAGGGGGTCGCTGGTGGCCAGGGGCACCATTTGCAGATCGCCACCGGGGGCCGCCGCCTCTCTGCGCCCCTGGCCCGGCAGCAGGGGACGGGTCACCGAAAAAATTTGCGCCAGGGGTTCGGGCACCAGCAACCAGTGGGCCAGCCGTTGCCCCATCAGCCGATCGGGGAGCACCGGAAAGGGCCCCGACAGCACTACTCCCATCAGCGACGAGAGCCCGGTCGAGTCCACCGCCGGGGGCGCTGAGGGCGAGGGCAGCTCTAGCAGCAGCTTGATCAGAGCGCTCAGTCCGCTCAGCCATTCCTGCTCGGCCTGCCCCATGGCCTCCGTCGAGCGGTTGAGGCCATGGCCCGCAAACCCAAGGGCAGCCCCGCGATGGCGCTGGGCCGTGTCTGGCCCAGCCGGGCCCTGGAGATCGGGCCCATTGAGCAGGTGGCTGAGGGGTAGAAACTGTTGCACCAAGGGGGTTACCTGTCTCGGCAATAGACTGACTGCGGCACTGGGGCCACAGCAACCAGGTTGCCCATGGCGAACAACCTGACCTCTATTACGAGACTACGCCCATCGCGATGATTGAGCTATGGGTAGAACCGAACGGAAACCCGGCCATGGTGGAGTCAACCCAGCTCTACCCAAACCAGCTCTACCCAAACCAGCTGGAAGGCACAGGCTCGGCCTCGACGCGCTCGGTGCTGTAGCGGTGGCGAAAAATCTCGGGTCGCCCCAGCAAGGCTTGAATGCCCTGGTGAATCAGCTGATTGATTTGGTCGTGCTGATCGCAGGAGTAGCAGTCGCTGCTGGCCTCGAGACCGCTGGCGGTGCTGCTGTCCATGGTGACGTACACCACGGGCAGGCGAGCCAACACGTAGGCGGTGAGCTTTTGGCGTAGTTCAGGAACAGCAAAAACCTGCCGATATTCGTACAGCGGATAGGCGGCCAAAATATCGTCAATTTTATCCGTTACGATCGGTAAAGTTAGGTTGACAATGGTTTGTGTCATTTGAATTCAACTCCAGGGATAGTTGTTAGGAGGGTCGGGGATGTTGAATGACCCGGCGGGATGGGGATCAGCCAAAACAAGGGGAAACTGGCTGTGAACCCGCTGGGTAGTGGGAAAACGAGGCTCTTGACAAGGGCTTGACCAATCCCGAGATTGACGGGAGTAGACCGCTGGAGCCAGAGCATTAAAACCGTTCTAAAGCCTTGATATGACATTCATCTCAATCACCTCAGGTATTCCCCATATAAGCTCAACAATGTTGGTTGCCCTACCTAAGTTTTAGAAAAAAATAATTTTTCTCTTGCGGATGCTTGGAAAAACTATTTAAAGCGCAGCGTTTCTCAATCCTTGTTGTTTTAAGCGGGAGTGTCGGTCTCTTTTTCATTGCGTTACGTAATCTGTCAGGCTGGAGCTGGCTGAGACCGGTTGAACTGGGCCAGGAGGGGAGAAGCAAAAATGGGCGATGTGGTTTTGGTGGTGTGCGGGGGGATGGGGCCGCCCGGTGACACCGAGCCGGTGGTGGCGATGGCGGCGGCGGATGACACCCTGGGACCACTGAGGCGGGTGGTCTGGGCTCCTGAGTCGCCGCTCCAGGTGCTTTCGGCCTACGGGCTGCGGCGGGAACTAGAGGCAACTGTGGCCGCGTTGGGCGCCGGGGCGGCATCACCCGCTCTAATGATTTGGGCATTTAGTGCCGGGTGCGTGGGGGCAACGGCACTGGCGAGCTACTGGCAGCGCCAGCGGGGTCGGGTGCTGGGCCTGTTTTTGGTGGATGGGTGGGGGGTGCCCTGCGACCCGGCGGTGCCGGGGTATCGCCTTAGCCATGACCGCTTTACCCACGACACCTCGGGCTGGCTAGGGGCCGGTGAGGAAGCGTTTTATGCGGACCCGGAGGTGCCCCATCGGCAGCTGTGGCGGTGCCCCGAGGCCGTGGCGGGCGGGGTGGTGGGGGCGGGGGAAGCCGGAGCGTGGCCTAGGGAACGATCTAGGGAGCGGCTCAGTGCGGCTGACTTTTTGCGGCTGCGATCGCAGGCCTGCCTGCACCGCTACCGGGAGAATATCAACGGCCCATAACCAGCGCGGTAAAGTGGGCTGCCGGGCCCGAAAGACCCCGGCCTCTGCTGCTAATATGGGAAGAAGTGTTCTTCATTTAACAGCATTTAGCAGCACCATTCCTGTAAAGCAGCGGCGGTGAGCCTTTCACTGCCCGCGTGGCCTAGGGGGGAAGTTTTGATTTCGTTTTTTCTTCTGCAATGCACCCTAGCTCAACCCCAACACCCGCCGCTATGACCACTCCCGTTGCCGCTCCCAATACTGTGCTTGTGCGCCGCGCCTCCGGGGCCTTTGCCCTGATCGACAGCCTCAGACGGCACGGGGTAGAGCATATTTTTGGCTATCCCGGCGGGGCCATTTTGCCCATCTACGATGAGCTGTACCGGGCGGAGGCCGCCGGGGGCATTAGCCACATCTTGGTACGCCACGAGCAGGGCGGGGCCCACGCCGCCGACGGCTACGCCCGCGCCACCGGCAAGGTGGGGGTCTGCTTTGGCACCTCTGGCCCTGGGGCCACCAACCTGGTCACCGGCATTGCCACCGCCCAGATGGACTCCGTGCCCATGGTGGTGATCACCGGGCAGGTGCCCAGCCACGCCATCGGCAGCGACGCCTTTCAGGAGACCGATATTTTTGGCATTACCCTGCCCCTGGTCAAGCATTCCTACGTGGCCCGCACCCCCGACCAGATTCCCCGCATGGTGGCGGAGGCCTTTTACATTGCCCAGACCGGCCGCCCCGGCCCGGTGCTGATCGACATTCCCAAAGACATTGGCCTGGCGGAGTTTGACTACGTGCCGGTGGAGCCGGGGCAGGTCAACCTGCCGGGCTACAAGCCCACCATTAAGGGCAACCCCCGCCAGATCAACCACGCCCTGCGGCTGTTGCGCCAGAGCGAGCGTCCCCTGCTGTACGTGGGCGGCGGGGCCATCACCGCCGGTGCCCATGAGGAAATTCGCCAGCTGGCCGAATATTTTCAAATTCCGGTCACCACGACGCTGATGGGCAAGGGGGCCTTTGACGAACACCACCCCCTGGGGCTGGGCATGCTGGGCATGCACGGCACCGCCTACGCCAACTTTGCGGTCAGCGAGTGCGACCTGTTGATTGCCGCCGGGGCCCGCTTTGACGACCGCGTGACCGGCAAGCTCGACGAGTTTGCCTCCCGCGCCCAGGTGATTCACATCGATATCGACCCGGCGGAGGTGGGCAAAAACCGCACCCCCCAGGTGCCGATTGTGGGCGATGTCAAGCTGGTGCTGACCAACCTGCTGACCCGTATCAGCGAAGAAAATCAGCTGCCGCCCCCCAACCAGACCCTGGCCTGGCGCGATCGCATCGATCGCTGGCGGCGCGACTACCCCCTGGTGGTGCCCTCCTACCCCGATGTGCTGTCGCCCCAGGAGGTGATTAGCGAGCTGGGTAAGCAAGCGCCCCAGGCCTACTTCACCACCGATGTGGGCCAGCACCAGATGTGGTCGGCCCAGTTTCTCAAGAATGGCCCCCGCCGCTGGGTGTCGAGCGCTGGCCTGGGCACCATGGGCTTTGGCATGCCCGCCGCCATGGGGGTGCAGGTGGCGCTGCCCCACGAAACGGTGATCTGCATCAGCGGCGACGCCAGCTTTCAGATGAACCTGCAAGAGCTGGGCACCCTGGCCCAGTACGGCATTCCGGTGAAGACGGTGATTGTCAACAACGGCTGGCAGGGCATGGTGCGCCAGTGGCAGCAGGCCTTCCACGGCGAGCGCTACTCGTCGTCAAATATGGAAGTGGGGATGCCTGACTTTGAGCTGTTGGCCCAGGCCTACGGCATTAAGGGCATGGTGGTGCGCGATCGCACCCAGCTCAGCACCGCCGTAGCGACCATGCTGGCCCACGATGGCCCGGTGCTGCTCGACGTGCGGGTGCGCCGCGACGAAAACTGCTACCCCATGGTGGCCCCCGGCAAGGGCAACCACCAGATGTTGGGTCTGCCCGAGGTACACGGCACCGGTGCTGGTGCGGGCCTGTCTACCTGCGTCAGCTGCGGGCAGGCCAATGACTCCACCAGCAACTTCTGCTCGGAGTGCGGCACCAAGCTATAGCCCAGTTGGGGCCAGTCATTCACCCCAGTCAATGCCCCCGATAGCTGGCGTCGGTTTTGCCGGGCGAATGGCTCAAATTTTTCAGAATGCAGTATCCTGACTTCAGTTTCAATACTGGTGTGGGTCATCTATGTCCGCTGCGCTGAAATCCTATGTGCCTCGTCCAGTGCCATCCCGACGTAGGGCAGCGGCGCCCGGTGCGCAATCCTCGTTACGCCACGGTTCTGCGGTGGTCCCCGCTGAGGCCAGCCCTGGGGTCGCCGCCCCGGCGGTGTTTCCCGCCGCTCCCGAGCGGGCGACTAGCCCCACGGTGCGGCGACTGACTCAGCTGCACCTGGTGTCGTCGTCCCTGGCGGCGGCGTTGGTGGCGCTGGCCCTGCTGAGCTACGGCACCTCGGTCTACGTGAGTCGCCAGCTCAACCAGGCTACCCGGCAGCTCAACCGCCTCCAGCGCAGCGAGCAGCAGCTGACCACCGCCAACGAAGTGCTAAAAAATCATCTGGCCCAGCAGGTGGAGAGTGGCGAACTGGGGTTTCAGCCGCCCCAGCCCGGCAGCGTGATCTTTCTCAAGCCCGCCCATCCAGCCGCCGTTGCTCTACCCAAACCGCTGCCCAACTCAG
>DATIVG010000456.1:0-2814 GCA_035466075.1 Nodosilinea sp.
CGAGTTGCCCGCCCCAAAGGCGCGCTTTTCGGGGGGCACAATGTAGTAGACGGTGCCGTCGCGGCCAATCAGGGCGTGGTAGCTGACCTGGTCCTGGTCGCGGGGGTGGCGGGTGCGAAACAGGTTGAGGGCGCTCTGGGCTGAGCCCACGGTTTCGTGGAGCACGGCAATGAAGTCGTTTTGCACGGGCCGCCCGTACACATCGGTGAGGTAGCGATCGCCGTAGTTGGTGGGGTCGGCCAGGGCGGTGACCTGGCGGGGCGCCGTCGCCTGGGCCACCGTCAGGCCGCCGGGGGTGGCAAAGTCGGTGGGGCCGGGCTCCAGGGCCTTGAGGGGCTGGAGTGCTGGGCTGCTAGTTGGGCCCGCGCTGGTTTGCAGGGGGGGCAGGCCGCTCACCGTCAGCCGGGGCTGGAGGGGTCCGGCGGCCCGCGCCGGGCCGAGGCCAAGACCCAGCAGGGCGACTAGCACCCCAGTTACAGCTAGCCAAATCCAGCGACGAGTCACGGCGGTTTTTTCCTCGGCGTAGTTTGTTATATTTTGTAGCGCAAATCTTAGCGTTAAATGGGCAAAACGGATCTGGCCCCGCCGCCGAACTCCCGGACTATTTAGACGGGGATAAAGCTACCGCCAGTGCCGCCATCACCTCCCGCCGCCATCACCCCTCGCCTCTCACCCAGAAGCCCCTAGGAGGCCCAGCGGTCGAGGGCACGCTTGCCCCCCCAGCGGGCGACAATTTCATCGTCGTAGTTGTCGGCAATGCGAATGACGGTGGTGACCGAGTGGTTGAGCTCGCTGCGATCGCAGGTCTCCCCCACCAGGCTGTGCTCAAACACAATGTCGTCTTCGGCGTCGTAGGCAAAGCGGCCAAAGTAGATGCCGTTGTTTTCCCGCAGCAGGTAGTAGCTCAGCTCGGCGGTCAGCTCAATATCGGTGACCACGTAGGCCCGGCTAGTAATCAGGGTTTCGTCGTCGTGCCAGGGCACCACCCGCGTCGAGGCCACCGCCGACCCCAGGTTGACAATAAACAGCGGCTCATCCTCAAAAACCACCAGCGCCTCGCCAAACAACTCATGCATCCAGGGCAGAATGCGGCGATAGACCGCTTCCTGGCCGGGGGTTCTAAATTCGATAAAACTCATAGCGGGGTGCGATCAGAAAAACCTAGCGAAATCTTGGCAAAACCTTGGCCACGGGCCGACGCCTACCTAGATTAGCCCTAGGGCCGACCTGGCGCAAAGCTGCCCTGCCATTGTCTCACCCTTGCTGACCCTCGCTTTAAAGAAAGTTGCGATCGCGGCCAGGCCCCAATCGGCCCCAGTCGGCCCCAATCGGCTCCCAATCGGCCCCAAGCCGCCGCCCATCGGCATGGCGTCGCCAGGGAATACCCCTGGGGCATACCCACAGAACCGGCCTGAGCCCTGCTATACCGGGCAAAGCGATGCCTTTGCGGTAGGCTTTGGATGGCGAATTTTGCCCCCCATGCTGGCAACGCCACCCTGGTTGTTTATGGCATAGCGTCTATGGCCTGCATTGTCTTTACCGACCTCGACGGCACCCTGCTCAACGGCGAAACCTACGCCTACCAGGCGGCCCTGCCCACCCTGGCCCAGCTGCGCGACCAGGGCATTCCGGTGGTGCCCGTCACCAGCAAAACCCGCCAGGAAGTCGCCCAGCTGCGGCAAGACGTAGGGCTGCGCGACCCCTTTGTGGTCGAAAACGGCAGCGCGGTCTACCTGCCCACCGACCAGAGCCGCTTTGCCCTGCCGCCGGGGGAAGACGTAGAGGGCTACCGGGTGCTCCAGCTGGGCTGCAACTACGTCACCGCTCGGGCCGGGCTCAAGGCCATTGCCCAGGATTTGGGCCGCCCCCTCAAGGGCTTTGGCGACTGGAGCGTGGAGCAGATTGTGCAGCTCACCGGGCTGTCGCCCCAGGAGGCCAAACAGGCCAAGGCCCGAGAGTTTAGCGAACCCTTTATGACCCCCAAAAACGTGCCCGCCGACCAGCTGCGCGAAGCGGTGGAGGCCATGGGCTTTCGGGTGGTGATTGGCGATCGCTTCTCCCATTTGATCGGGGCGGCGGCGGGCAAGGGCCACGCCGTACACCAGCTGGTGAAGCTGTACCAGGCCAGCCACCCCACCGCCGAGGCCGTGGTCACCATTGGCCTTGGCAACAGCCCCAACGACCTGGACATGCTGGAAAATGTTGACTACCCCGTGGTGCTGCCCGGCCCCCACGGCCCCCACCCGCAGCTGGCCGACCGGGGCTGGCCGGTGGCTCCGGCGGTGGCCCCCGAGGGCTGGGCCCTGGCGGTGGCCACCACCCTGGCGGCGGCAACGGCTTGAGCGGTGGCGGATATAGGCTCAACCCATCGTCTCCAAATGCCCCCGATAGTCAGCCCTTGTTCGGCGGGCCGGACGATTCCCTAGCCGCAAAACGCTGTACACAGGTTCTTAAAGCTCCTGTGAATCTGGCACGCCGCCGTCATGGTAACCGCCAAGGTTCGCTAGGCTGCCTGATGGGCCTAGGGATGCCCCAGATCATGCCCCAGATAACGCAACCGGGTAACGTCACTGGGTAACGCCATCCGGTAAAGCTATTGGGCGTGACGGGCTCCGGCCAAAATCCGGAGGGCGATCTGGGCAACCTGGAAGCAATTCACGATTGGGGAAAAGGGCAGGGTATGACGCTAAGTTGGAACAGCCTGGGAACGGTGGTGCTGGCGATATTGCCCCTGCTGCTGCTGGTCACATCGGCCTTTTTGGCCCTGGAATGTCTGTTTGCCCTGCTGCACCGGCGCTCGGCGGCGGCCTCGGC
>DATIVG010000457.1:0-10023 GCA_035466075.1 Nodosilinea sp.
CAACCCTGAGCCCAACGCCAGTAGCGTGGTGCCCAGCTTAACTAGCGCTACCCGTAAATTTAAAGGAATTTTGGCAAAGCCCAGGGCGGCCTTGACCTGGGGAATACCGCTGCCCGACGCCTCTGGGGCCCATCGCTCAACTAGCACCCCCGACAGCCAGCCGCCCACTAGGCCAATGGTAGGCAGCGCCAGCCACAGCGGCAGCGTGCTGGAGGTGCGCCATAGGGCCAAGCTCTCCACCCCCTGCTTGAGCAGCACCGCGGCCAGGCCCGACACCAGCCCAATGACGCACGCCTCAAGAATGGCTATCCGTTTGCGGCTGAGCAACGGCTCCAGGCGTTTGTGCAGCATCACAGGGCGAAGGTACGACGGAGAGCAGGATAGCTGTAGATGCCCCCGGGGGCAACCGCTAGGCTACCCCAAAAACCAACCCTTCACACAGCACCTTGGGGTTCGCAGGCTGCGATCGCACCCTCTCCCCCTTGTTGTCCTAGCTTTAATTCATTCACCGACATCCTTAGATCTACACCCTAGGGATGCAGCTCACAGTCCGGGAACCGGCCCAGCCCATTGGCTTCCACAATGGCGTTGCGGCACCGCAGGGGCGTTCTGCCGGTGATCTCCGACAGCCGCTTGAGGCTAATGGCTGGCGTCCGGGTGGAGGGGGATTTGACGTAGAGATTGTAGGCGGCCTCTAAGACCTGATCGTCTAGCAGCAGGGGCCGAACCGTAGACTTAAGCACTTCTAGCATGGCGGCAGAGAAACTCAACGTCCTCGTATATTCACTGAAGTGAGCGGCGATTCCTTCTACCCGGGGGCGGAGATGCCGGTATGACCTGGGGCAGGACCATGTCGAGAACGCCATCGACCCGGCGAGCCGCGCCCCTCACGGGCGGCGAAAACGCTGTATGCTGATTCTGGTTTTTAGCGGCGGGTGGGGCAATGGCACGGCAGCGGGCTTTTTCGGGCACTCCTTGGGAAGAGCAGGTGGGCTACTGTCGGGCGCTGCGGGTGGGCCAGCAGGTGTTTGTGTCGGGCACCTCGCCGAGCGACGGCCAGGGGGGCACCTATGCCCCTGGCGATGCCTATGCCCAGACCCACCGCTGCTTCGAGATTATTCAGCAGGCCCTAGAGGCGGTGGGGGCCACCCTCAGCGATGTGGTCAGAACTCGGATTTATGTCACCGACATGGCCCGCTGGCCAGACATTGCCCGGGCCCATCGAGAGTTGTTCGCCGACCATCCCCCCTGCAATACCACCGTTGCGATCGCGGCGCTGATCAACCCCGACATGCTGGTGGAAATTGAGGTCGAGGCCCTTTGCGACCAAGGCCCACCAACGGCGTTGTCGGCGCGGGCGCTGGGGCGGCCGATTGAGGCGGCGACGCTGCCGCCCATTGCAGCGGCAGAGCTGGACGAAGGCTGCCTGGACTAGGGGTCTCAGACTTCGTAGGTGGCGGCAATTCGCCCCTGGCGGGCGGCGGCCACCAGGCGATCGTAGTCCTGCTCGGTTTGGTCGGCGTAGGCTTCGGCAAAGGTGACCAGGGCCTCGGCCAGGGAGTTGCCTTTACCTGTATAGCCCGCCAGCATGGCGGCATCGCCTGATTTGGCATGGGCCAGGGCCAGGGCCCAGCCGCAGAGGGCGAAGTAGTCGGGCAGGGTAGCGGCCTGAAATTTTTCGGGTTCTAGCTTAAAGCCGCCTTTCATATCGCGCAGCTGGCGAACGTAGTAATGGGTGCCCTCAAACTCGCCCCAGCCCAGAAAGATATCGGGCGAGCCCTGAATCAGCCGCTGACCCATGACCACCCGCTTGCCCTGGTGGGAGTCGGGCAGGCGATCGCCGCAGAGCGGATCGGCGTAGGGGGCCAGCACCGAGGGCTGAGCCTCTTTGACCTGCAAAAATAGGGGGTCGCCAGCATCTCTACCCTCCAGATAAACCACCCAGCAACGGGTGCCGACACTGCCTACCCCCACCACTTTGTGGGCCACATCCACCAGGTGGTAGCGCGACAGCAGGAGGCGACGATCGCCGCTGAGGGAGGCGGCATAGCTCTGCATCAGCGAGGTGACCGCGGCCAGGGCCGTGGGGGCATCGCCCAGGGTGGCGGCCCTCACCACCAGGGGTGGATCTTCGACAATGTGGTGGCGGTCGTCGATCAGATTGGTCATTTCGTCGAGCACCTGGAGATGGGTGCGATCGCGCGCCTTGGCGAGCATGCGCTGGGCATCTTTGCCGTTGTCGGCGGGCAGTTTGGCCAGCAGCTCGGCCTCGGTAATGGTGTCGTACCAAATATCGAGGTAGCCCATGGCGGCGTAGGTGTGCAAATGCTCGCAGTAGCTGGTCACCACCGCCCGCACAGCCGCCTGGCAGCGGCTGCGATCGCAGCCCAAATAGCGCCCCGCCACCACCGCGCTGGCGGCCAGACGCTTTAGATCCCACTCCCAGGGGCCGGGGTAGGTCTCATCAAAGTCGTTAATGGCAAACACCAGGTTGCGCTCAGCCGATGCAAACACCCCAAAGTTCGACCCGTGCATATCCCCACAGGCCTGCACATACAGCCCCGTAGTCGGGGCCGGAGCCAGATCGGCAATCGCTACCGCCGCCGCCCCGCGAAAAAAGGCAAAGGGCGAGGCGAGCATCCGCCCGTAGCGAATGGGCACCAGCTCAGGCAGACGACCAGTGTCCTGGGCCATCAACAGCTCCAGCGGGTCAACCCGGTTGGGGGCCAGGGTATAAATGCCGTGATCCGATCGCCTTAGCCGGTGGCGCAAGGCCTTACCCGCCGCCAGCCGTTCAGCCACTGAGGAGGAGCCCGAGTGGGTTCCAATCACTGGCTCGGAGCAGGGGTCATAGGCCGCAGGCATAGCACCGGAGTCTAGGGGAAATGTAGCTGGTCAGCGGGCAAGTCAACAGCCGCTTGAAAGGCATCCCAGGCCAGAATATCCTGCAACAGGGCGCGGTAGCCCGCTACATTGGGATGCAGGCCGTCAGCCGAAATCAGCCGTAGCCGCCAGGGCTCACCCCGCTCCAGCCATAGGTTCAGCACATCTAAATAGGGAATATTTAGGCTGTTACAGGCCAGCCGCGTCGCTTCGCCGTAGCGCCATTGGTCGCTGTGGCTGTAAAACAACACCTCAGAAAACGGCATGGCCTGCTCATTTACCGGAGTCATGCCCACAAACAACACCGGGCACAGCTGCCGCGCCTCGGCCAGCAGATCCTGCATC
Source organism: Nodosilinea sp. (assembly GCA_035466075.1). Taxonomy (GTDB): domain Bacteria; phylum Cyanobacteriota; class Cyanobacteriia; order Phormidesmidales; family Phormidesmidaceae; genus Nodosilinea. Next base: position 3,229 of record DATIVG010000457.1, read on the forward strand.
TGGGCCGCAAACGCATCAAAGTCGGTGCGGTGACGGCCCAGGGCACTGCCCACCCGAGCCGAATCATTGATGCCCACCGACAGCACAATCAGATCGGGCACCCGGTTGCGTAGCTCGCCCCGATTGCGAAACTCGTGGTTTAACCGCTGTTTCACCTGGCCCACCCCATCGCCCCGCACCCCCAGGTTGTAAAACACCGCCCCAGGCTGCCCTGGCGCCATGGTCAGACGGCGCAGGCGCTCAACCCAACCGCCCCCCTCCGAGTCGCCAAAGCCATAGACCAGGCTATCGCCTAGCACCAGTACCTTCTGGGGATGAGACTGCTTGAGGGTGAGCCCTGGGGGATGACCAGTGTGGGAAGCAAGCATAGAGTCAGTAATTTGTGAAACAGGGAACCGGTACTCTTTTAAATTGTTTACATATTACCCCCTGGGGTGCCCAGCAACGGCGGCCAACCTTTACCCTGGGCACAAAAAACGCCACGGCCCCAGCGTGAAATTCATAACTTTGACGTAGGCTGTAGATGGCTGCCAACATCACCGTCAACCCAGCTGGGCAACCTCAGGCAAGACTCTCAGGCAAAGGCTCTTAGGCAAAGACTATGGACTACGGAGTACAGGGTGGCGCACCCATCGCCAAAAGCTGGTTGGCCCGCTGGTGGGAGACCCTTAGCCCCATGGCCCAGTCAGCCCTGGTGCTGCTGGCCACGCCGCTGCTGGTGCTCAACGTCTGGGCTGCTGCCGTTATCTTTGGCTACTTTCGCTCCATTCTAGTCACGGTGCTGATTGCCGCCCTGCTCGCCTTCCTGCTGAGCTACCCCATGGGGCGACTCGAAACCCTGGGCTTGAAACGGGGCCAGGCCGCCACCCTAGTGCTGGTGCTGGCGCTGGTCAGCTTCTCCGCTCTGGCCATTACCGTGCTGCCCTTTGTGATCGATCAAGGCCAACAGCTGGTGGTGCGCCTGCCCGACTGGTTTGACTCGGGCAAAACCCAGCTAATGGTGCTCGACGGCAAGCTGTTTGAATGGGGCTGGCCCATCAACCTAGACGGCCTAATTAGCCAAACCAGCGATCGCCTCAAACGCGAAATTCAGTCCATTGCTGGCGAAGCCCTCAACCTCACCATCAACGTGGCCGTTTTTACCGCCAACAAGCTGCTCGATGTGGTGCTCACCATCGTCCTTACCTTCTACCTGCTCCAGCACGGCGAAGAGGTCTGGGGTGGCGTAGTGGGTCTGCTGCCCAGCCGGGTTCAGCGACCGTTTTCAGAAACCCTGCGCCAGAGCTTTCGCAACTACTTTTTGGGCCAGTTCATTGTGGCCAGCTGCTTTGGCACTGCCCTCACCCTCATCTTTGGGCTGCTCAACGTGCCCTTTGGCTCGCTGTTTGGCCTCACCGTCGGGCTGCTGGCCCTGGTGCCCTTTGGCGGCACCGTGGGGGTCATTATTGTCACCCTGCTGGTAGCTCTGCGAGACGTTAAAATCGCCATCCCTATGCTGATTGCCGCCGTCATTGTGCAGCAGCTGGTCGAAAACGGCATTGCCCCCCGGGTGCTGGGCAGCGTCACCGGGCTCAACCCCTTTTGGGTGTTTATCGCAATTTTGTCGGGGGCTAGGGTAGGCGGGCTGCTGGGGGTCATCGTCGCCGTGCCCGCCGCCGTGATTATCAAGGAAGCCCTTGTCGCCCTGCGTAACTCTCACCAAGATCTACCCAAGGCTGAGACCGCAGGCATGGTGGCGGCTCCCGAGCCCAAGGCAGCGGCGCTGCCCTAGAGGATGCCCCGCCGCCCGTTGGGCAGCACCGTCGACCAGTTGGTGCGGGCCGCGGCCAGCTGGTCATCGGAAATCAGCGCCCCGGTGAGGTCAGCGCCGCAGAGGTTGGCCCCTCGCAGATTGGCGTTTGACAGGCAGGCATTGACTAGATTGGCCCCCCGCAGGTCAGCCCCCTCCAGGTTGGCGTAGTGGAAATAGGCTTTTACCAGCTTGGTGTTGCGCAGTACAGCCCGGCTGAGGTTGGCGCGGCCAAAGTTGGCGTTGCTGAGATCAGACCCCTGAAAATTAGCCCCGGGCAGCTTCGACTGGTTGAAGTTGATCTCCGTCAGCAGGGTGCGCTGTAGGTCGAGGTCTTTAAAGGTTTGAAGCGAAAAATCGCGCCGTCCCTTGGTGTACTTTTGCCTGACATCTTCCGAGGATAAGGTGTTGGCCGCGGTGCCTTTGGCCTGGGGGTGAGGCGACCCATTGCGCAGGGGCACCAGGGGGGCGGTCTTCGCTCCAGACTGGGTGGCGCGCTCTCGCCGGGCCCGGATGGCGGCGGCCATCCGCGAAGAGGGCGACCCGCCGGAGTTGCCGCCGTTGGGAAAGGGCGATGGCCCGCTGACTGGCCCGGCCCCGCTGGTAAAGCCATTGGTGGCCGGGCCCGCTGCGGTGGGAAAGGCCATGTTCCTGGCCAGACTTTCCATGTAGGGCTCTAGGTCGAGGTCGCGGTGGATCGCCTCTACCGACTGATAGCGGTGCCGCACCGAAATCTCCAGCATTTTTTGCAGCACGTTGGCAAAGTGGTCGCTGACGTGGATCTGTTCACGCCACAGCAGCTCCCCTGTGTTGGGGTCGTAGTTGAGATCCTTGGGAGCTTTGCCCGACAGCAGGTAAATGCAGGTGACCCCCAGGGCGTAGATGTCGCTGGCGTAGACCGGCCGCATGGCCATCTGCTCGGGGGGGGCGTAGCCGGGGGTGCCAATGGCGTAGGCGGTGAGGGCGGTTTGATCGGAGTTGGCGGCCAGGGTGGGGTTGACCTTGTCTTTTACGGCGCCAAAGTCGATCAGCACCAGCTTTTTGTCCTGCTCGCGGCGGATGATGTTGGCGGGTTTAATGTCGCGGTGAATGACGTGGTTGTCGTGGACGTACTGCACCATCGCCAGGATTTCGCTTAAAAATTGCTTCACCCCGGCTTCGGTGAAGGGGCCGCCGCGCTTGACCTCCTGCTGTAGGGTGAGGCCGTTGATATATTCCTGCACCAGAAAGAATTCCTGGTCGCTTTCAAAGTAGTCGAGCAGACGGGGCAGCTGAGGGTGGTTGCCGATCATGCCCAGAATTTTGGCTTCCCGCTTGAAGAGATCGCGGGCCATCTCGAGGATGTGGGGGGCCTCGGTGGAGGGGCGCAGCTGTTTGATCACGCAGGGGGGCTTGCCCGGCAGCAGCTCGTCTCTGGCTAGAAAGGTGGCCCCAAACCCGCCCCGCCCCAGGGCCCGAATCATGCGGTAGCGGCCCCGCAGCAGCAGCTCTGCCCCACAAGTTTGACAGTGATCAACCGTGGGAGGGTTTTTAGGCTTGGAACAGTCGGGATTGATGCAGTAGCTCATGCGGCCCGGAATGGTGGGTATCTAAGGTGAAGCCCAAAGGACACACCTAAGGTGAATTAGCCGGCGGCGGGGCGCCCAGAACGGAGCCACAGTGCCGCAAACGCAGGAGTTTTAAGGGGCCGACCCCATCAGGTAATGTCACATTACCCCAATTATTCCCTGTTTCGGAGGGGGGGTATAGCATTCACCCAACGGTAAATACACTTCTGCGGGAAATCTGAGTGAAATGTAAAAACTCGATGAACCCCCAGGCCAGGGTGCCCTACTGCCCTTGGGTAGATGCATAGCCCACGGGGTAGAATGTTTGGGCGAAACCCGCAGTATTGTCTATATCTTCTCGCGTTCCTACCGGCTCCACCATGCGCATATCTTTAAACTGGCTGAATGACTACGTCAACGTGCAGCTGTCGCCCACGGCACTGGCTGACGCGTTGACCATGGCGGGGTTTGAGGTGGAAGATATCGAGGATAGACGCACCTGGGCCGACGGCGTGGTGGTTGGACGAGTGGTAGAGCGCACCCCGCACCCCGATGCCGATAAGCTCAGCGTTTGTGTGGTCGATATTGGCCAGGCCGATAGGTCAACTATAGTCTGCGGGGCCGCCAATGTGCGAGCCGATATTGCCGTGGCGGTGGCCACGGTGGATACCTACCTGCCGGTGGTCGATCTCACCATTAAGCCGCGCAAACTGCGTGGGGTGCCTTCGGCGGGCATGATTTGCTCGCTGGCGGAACTGGGGCTGGCGAAGGAGTCGGAGGGCATTCATATTTTTGAGGGGGAGGGGCTGACGCCAGGTCAGGATGTGCGCCCGCTGTTGGGCCTCGACGATGTGATTTTGGATGTCACCTCTACGGCGAACCGGGCTGATGCCCTCAGTATGGTGGGGATTGCGCGGGAGGTGGCGGCGATTACAGGGGCCCCGCTGCACCTGCCGGTGACGGAGGCGCTGGCCGATGCGGCGAGCGGGGTAGTGGCCCCCACCGTGGCTCTGCCCGACGAGAAGGCCTGCCCTATTTACATAGCGACGGTGCTGGACCAGGTTGCCCTGGGCCCTTCGCCCCAGTGGATGCAGCAGCGTTTGCAGGCGGCGGGCACTCGACCCATTAATAACGTGGTGGATGTCACCAACTATGTGCTGCTGGAGTGGGGCCAGCCGCTGCATGCCTTTGACCGCGATCGCCTGGTGGGGCAGGAGGGCAGCCTCACCCTGGGGGTGCGCTACGCCCAGCCTGGGGAAACGCTGGTCACGCTGGATAGTCAAAAGCGCCAGCTGGCGGCGGAAACCCTGCTGATTACCGCCAACGATCAGCCGGTGGCCCTGGCCGGGGTGATGGGTGGGGAGGCGACGGAGGTGCACGATGGCACTAAAGCGGTGGTGCTGGAGGCGGCCTACTTTGATGCGGCGGCCATTCGCAAGTCGGCCCGGAGTCAGGGGTTGCGCACGGAGGCCTCGGCTCGCTATGAGCGCGGAGTAAACCCGGCTGAGCTGCGCTTGGCCTGCGATCGCGCCCTCCAGCTGCTGCAACAATTGGCCGGGGCGACCGTCGTGGCCCAGACCACCGGCACCACTGCCCTGGGGTCGGCCATTCCCGAGCGGGTGATTGACCTGCGGCTGAGCCGGGTGGCGCAGCTGCTGGGGCCGGTGGTCAACCTGGGGGCAGAACCCCAGCCGCTGCCCGCCGACACCATTCAAACGCTGCTGGAGACTTTGGGCTGCCAGGTGGCCCCCACCGACCGGGAGGGCCAGTGGGCGGTGACGGTGCCCCCCTACCGCTACCGTGACCTGGAGCGCGAGGTCGATCTGATTGAAGAAATCGCCCGCCTCTACGGCTACAACCACTTTGCCGATACGCTGCCCCAGAAGGCAATTGGCGGTCGCCTGTCGGTGGAAGCGGCCCTCAGCCGTCGCCTGCGGGAGGCCTTTCGCGCCGCTGGGCTGACCGAGCTGCTGCACTACTCGTTGACCAAACCGATTTCTGAGCGGCAGGTCACCCTGGCCAACCCTCTCTTTCCCGAATACTCGGCCCTGCGCCAGGATTTGATCGACGGGCTGATTGACGCCTACGCCTTTAACCTCAACCAGGGTAACGGCCCCCTCAACGGGTTTGAAATTGGCCATATCTTCTGGCAAGACGAGGAGGGCATCCATGAGGCGGAGGCGGTGGGCGGCATTGTCGGGGGTGACGGGCGCTCGAGCCAGTGGGTGACCAGCGGTCAGGATCAGCCCCTCACCTGGTATGAGGCCAAGGGGGTCTTAGACAGCGTGTTTCAGCGGTTGGGTCTGGCGGTTGACTACCGGGCCGACGCCAGCGACCCCCGCTTTCACCCCGGCCGCACGGCCTCGCTGTGGGTGCGGGGCCGATTGGAGCTGGGCCGGTTTGGCCAGCTGCACCCCCAGCTGCGCCAGCAGCGGCAGCTGCCCGATGAGGTGTACCTGTTTCAGCTCGACCGGTCGGTGCTGGAGACCTGCCTGGTGCCGGTGCTGCAAAAGTCGGTGAAGTTTGGGGCCTACTCGACCTTCCCGGCCAGCGATCGCGACCTGGCCTTCTACGCGCCGTTGGGCATTCCGGTGGCGGATCTGACCGCCACGATGACTAAGGCCGGGGGCAAACTGCTGGAGTCGGTCGCCCTGTTTGACGAATACCGCGGCGCGGGCGTACCCGACGGGCAGCGCAGCCTGGCCTTTCGCCTGGTGTACCGCTCGCCCGACCAAACCCTCACCGATGAGGTGGTCGATCCGGCCCACCAAAAGGTGCGGGCCACCCTGGAGAAGCAGTTTGGCGTCACGCTGCGGAGTTAGGAGGAAATCGGGATGGCAGAGGCCGACTTTCTACTGTATGTCGATGCTCAGTTGATCAGCCCCTACGCGATGGCGGCGTTTGTGGCGCTGCAGGAGAAGGGGATTGCCTTTGACATGCAAACGGTGAACCTGGCGGCTGAGGAGCACAAAACACCGTCTTTTGCGGCGGTTTCTCCGCTTCAGCGGGTGCCGACGCTGGTGCATCGGGGGTTTAGCCTGGCTGAGTCGTCGGCGATCGCGGAATATCTAGAGGATCTGTTTCCAGAATCGCCCCTCTATCCCCGCGATTTGCGCGATCGCGCCCAGGCCAGACAGATTCAGGCGTGGCTGCGCAGCGATCTAATGGCTCTGCGGGCAGAACGACCGACGGAGGTGGTCTTTTTGCAGCCCGTTGAGACACCCCTGTCTGCCCAGGCCGAGGCGGCGGCGGCGAGGCTATGTGCGATCGCACATACGCTGCTGCCCACCAATTCTTTAGAACTGTTTGGCGACTGGTGCATTGCCGACACCGACCTCGCTGTGATGCTCAACCGCCTTGTGCTCAACGGCGACCCGGTGCCACAACGCCTGGCCGACTATGCCAGGCATCAGTGGCAACGGCCCTCGGTGCAACTCTGGGTCAATCGCCAGCGCTAGG
>DATIVG010000458.1:0-5377 GCA_035466075.1 Nodosilinea sp.
GATGGGGCGGGTGCGATCGCACCCGCCGCCGGTCTGGGTGCCGCCGCTGCCGCCGGACGGGCCGCCGCCGGGGGCGGGGTCACGGCCCGAGCCGCCGGAGCCGCCGCTGGCGTCACCTGGGGCGCAGGCAGCCGCACCACATCGATCACCGCCGCCGGGTCGCTGAGCTGGCTGAGCTCGGCCTGGGGCTCTAGCTCAGCACTGGGGTCGGCCTCGGGCACCGGCAGGCCCAGCAGCACCCCGTGGAGCACCACCGACACCACCGCCAGCAGCCCGCCCCCCGTCCAGCGCAGCGAGGGCTTGCTCACCCTAGATTTGAGGGGAAATGCCATGGCCATAACCGTAGTTGCCTGCCGAAAAATCGCGTTGCGTCATGCCCCTAAGTTTGCACCGTTTTTTAGGACTGTTATCAGTGAGCAGACAGTTTTTGCACTGTCGTAATTTGCCGCTACCCTTAGGCATGGGGGCTCTACCAGAGAAGGCTCAGCGACATGCGGCGAGAAGACTTCACCTTACTGACAGCGGGCCTGCTGCTGGTGCTGACGGCCATTCTCCTGGTCACCCTGGAGCCTCGCCCGTCCGCCGATGCGCCATCCACCGAGGTCACCGCCGTGCCCACCCAGCTTTTGACCGACCCCTTTTTGCAGTACCCCACCCCTGGTGCCGTGCGGGTGGTGTGGTTTACCGAGTTTGAGGGGCAGGCCCACCAGGTGCGCTGGGGGTCGGCCCCCGAGGCCCCGCTGACCAACCAGGCCGCTGCCACCACCACCCAGCTCACCCGCACCCGAGAAGACGCTGGCTCTCGCCTCCACCAGGCTAGCTTTCAAAACTTAGAATCCCCTGTGCGGCGGCCCATCTGGCGGCACGAGGCGGTGGTCACCGGGCTGCCAGCGGGCCAGCGGGTGCCCTACCGGGTGGCCAGCACCGGGCCCGACGGCACCGTTGTCGAAAGCCGCACCTTTACCCTGTCCGGGGCTCCGCTGGCCGGGCAGCCGCTGAAAATTTTGCTCACCTCCGACCACCAAAACATGCCCATGACCGCCGCCAACCTGCAAAAGGTGGTCGAAACCATGGGCCGGGTGGACGGCGTGTTTTTTGCCGGAGACCTGGTCAACATTCCCGACCGCGCCTCCGAGTGGTTTGACGACAGCCGGGGCTGCGCCTTTTTTCCCTGTTTGCAGGGCACCACCCGCTACGCCCTGGAGCGCAACGGCCGCACCACCCACTACCAGGGGGGCGAAATCATTCAGCACGCGCCGCTGTTTCCGGCCCTGGGCAACCACGAAATCATGGGCCGCTTTGCCGCCACCGCCCCCCTGGGGGAACAGTTTAACCAGCCCGTGCCCCGGTCGGTGGCTGTGGCCCTGTACGACGCCAATGCCGACCTGTTTAACCCCAGCGGCGACCCCGAGCTGCGCCGCCGCTGGATCATCGACAATTCTTTTAATAGCGACACCTACGAGGCCCTGTTTAGCCTGCCCCAGAGCCAGGTGCCCAACCCCGATCGGCCCGAGACCACCAGCCGCTACTACGCCACCACCTTTGGGGATGTGCGCCTGGTGTCGCTCTACGTCACCCAGATCTGGCGGCCCTACGCCCTGGGGGCCACGGTGCGGGGCCGCTACCAGGAGCGCGAGGCCGACCTGGCCACGCCGCAAAACTGGGGCCACGGCCAGCACATTTTTGAGCCCATCGAGCGGGGCAGTTTGCAGTACCAGTGGCTGGAGCAGGAGCTGGCCAGCGATGCCTGGCGCCAGGCCAAGTACAAAGTGGTAATGCTGCACCACCCGCCCCACACCCTGGGCGACAACATTGTGCCCGCCTTCACCCCGCCAGTGGCCCGCTACGACCGCGACGCCGAGGGCCGCCTGGTGGCGGTGCGCTACGAATACCCCCGCGCCGACGACCACATCGTGCGCGACCTGGTGCCGCTGCTGGAGCAGGCCGGGGTCGATCTGGTGTTCTACGGCCACTCCCACCTGTGGAACCGCTTTGTGTCGCCCCAGGGCACCCACTACCTGGAAACCTCGAACGTGGGCAACTCCTACGGCGCTTTTTGGCAGGACCAGGCGCGCCCGGTGCCCCCGGAGACGATCGAGGGCTCGGCGGTGACCTATGCCCCCAGCGACTACGTGGCCCAGGGCGACCCCAACGGCCTGGAGCCCGTGGTGCCCACCCTGGCCCCGTTGCAGGGCGACGATGGCACACCGCTGCCCTACCTGGCCAGCAACGACATCACCGCCTTCAGCATTTTAGATACGGGCCGGGGCGTGGTCAGCAGCTACTACTTCGACACCCGATCGCCCAGCTCGGCGGTGGTGAAATTCGACGAGTTTGAGTTGGGTCGATAGAATTTGGCCTACGCCATGCCCTCAGGCGGCTCCGCAGTGGGTTCGGCGGGGGCATCGGTGTAGGGCTCGGTGGCCAAAAAATGGCCCACCAGGTACAGCGAGCCGCAGAGTACCTTGAGCCCGGCGGGGCCTGCCCCCAGGGCGGTGAGCCCTGCCCGCAGCGAGCGATGGGTGTCCCAGCGGGCCAGGGTGGGGCAGACCGAGGCCGCGATCGCACCTAGCTCCTCCGGGGGTGCAGTCTCGTGATCGGGCACCGGCACCAGATGCAGGGCATCCCCCGGCCGCAGCAGGGCCGTCAAAATATCGCGGTGGTCCTTGGTGGCGAGCATGCCCATCAGCCAGGCGGTGGGGCCAGCCTCAGCGCCTGGCCGATGGCCGCCCCGCCTGGCCCACCAGCCATCCACATACTGGCGCAGCACCTCAGCGGCGGCGGGGTTGTGGGCCCCGTCGAGCAGCAGCGGGTAGCCGGGGGTGCCGTAGGTGACCCATTGCAGGCGACCGGGCCAGCGGGCCTGGCCCATGCCCCGAGCCATGGCGGCCGGGTCGATCGCCCAGCCCTGATCGCGCAGGCTCTGGAGGGCGGCCAGTGCGATCGCAGCATTCACCCGCTGATGCTCCCCCAACAGCGCCAGCGGATAGGTGATCGCCTCTGGCCCGCTGCCGTAGCGGGCCTGGCCCTGGCCCAGGGGCACCGCCGGGCTGGGCCACACCGCCGGACAGCCCAGCTCGCTCAGCCGCGCCGTCACCACCGCAGCGGCCTCCGCCGGCAGCGGGCCAATCACCGCGGGCCGCCCCGGCTTCAGCACCCCGGCCTTCTCGCGGGCGATATCGGCCAGGGTGGGCCCCAGGCGCTGCCAGTGCTCCCGGCTGAGGGAGACAATCACGCTCACCAGGGGATCCTCCACCACGTTGGTGGCATCGAGCCGTCCCCCCAGCCCCACCTCCATCACCGCCAGGTCTACCCCCACCTCGGCAAAGTGCAGCCAGGCGGCGGCGGTAAACACCTCAAACTGGGTCGGCGAGGGCTGGGCGGGGTCAATGGCCGCCACCACCTGGCGCAGCCGTGCCATCAGGGCAGCGGCCTCAATCGGGCGATCGTTGACCGCAATCCGCTCCCGCCAGCTCACCAGGTGCGGCGAGGTGTAGCGCCCCACCCGGTAGCCCGCCGCCCCCAGCACCGCCGACAGATAGGCACACACCGACCCCTTGCCGTTGGTGCCCGCCACATGCACCAGCGGCACCCGGCGCTGGGGGTGGCCCAGGGCCGCCAGCAGCCGCTGAATGCGCTCCAGCCCCAGCTCTACCCCAAAGCGCCCAAAGGGCTCTAGCAGGGCCTGAATCGCCGCCTCTGAAGGCTCAAAATCGGGGGAGGGCTGGGTCACGGGGCGGGGTCTGACTCGCGCGTCTAAGGAATGCTCTAGCTACGGGTGCCAGCGGCGGCTGGACTGGTTAAAGCCACAAAAAAGGCGCAGCCGGTTGCTGCGCCCAGGGTAATGCCGGGGGCCAGGCTAAATGGCCTCGGTGTTCTTCTCGCCGGTGCGAATGCGAATGATTTCATCCACGGGGCTGACAAAGATTTTGCCGTCGCCAATTTCGCCGGTGCGGGCGGCGGAGATGATTTTATCGACCACCGTATCCACCTGGGCTTCTTCCACCACAATCTCAATCTTGAGCTTCTGGAGAAATTCAACGGTGTACTCCGAACCTCGGTAGCGCTCCGTCTGCCCCTTTTGGCGACCAAAGCCGCGCACCTCCGACACAGTCATGCCCACAATGCCAGCGTTGACCAGGGCAATTTTGACCTCGTCGAGCTTAAAGGGGCGAATGATAGCTTCAATTTTTTTCATAGATCAAACCAGGGTGCTTCAGGGGGTTTTTGCTTCGCTTCGGTCTATGTGTATCGGGCCTGACCCATAGAATACTGTATTTGTCGCTACAGTTATGCGGCCAACCGGGCCAGGGGCCTCCGGCAGCGCCCGGTCAGCGCCCAGTGAGCGCCCGGTCGGCACCGGGCCGCCGTCCTAGCCAGACCCCGTCACCCCCTAGCGGGAGTTGCTCAGCAGGGGCTTCATGATCAAGAAACCGGCCCCAAAGGCGCTGACCACGATCAGCAAAATGGTGGCCGCCAGCCACAGGCCGCTCAGGTCGGGGGCCGACTGGCTCAGCTGGCCGGGGCGGTTGGCGTCGAGGCGCTCTTCGGTGTAGAGGCGCTGGGGCGGAGCGGGCTGGGGCCGCTGGGGGGGAACCTTGGCGGCTTTCTTGGCCTTGGGCTTCACCATCTGGGTGAGCTGACTGGCCAGGTTTGACACCCCTTCGCCCACCGACTCGCTCAGCCGCTCGGGCAGCGACACCGGGCTCTCGCTCATCGACCCCGACATCGAGCCTGGCATCGGCTGCATGGCGGCCATGGTGGCGGCCTCGGCACCGTAGTGAATCTCCAGGGGCGACCGGGCCGGGCTGACCGGCTCCAGGGGCTGGGGCTGGCTGACTTCGATCGCCTGCTTGAGGCGAGCGGCGGAGTCGGCAAAGCGAATCATTTCCTGGCGCAGCACCTGGTTTTGCTGGGTGAGCTGCTGGTTTTGCTGGGTGAGCGAGTCCACCATGGCCTGGGTGGCCCGCAGCTCGGTGGCCAGCTCGCGATACACCGAAATGGGCACCGAGGGGGCCTGACGACTGCCCTGGGGTGCCTCTGGTGCGACCGCTCCAGGGTAAGCAGATTCGGGAGAAAAAGGTACGTTCATGATGACGGTAGAGGGGGCCAGATAGGTAAAGACTACAAGCTCGAAAAATCGTCTGCCCAAGGGTAGTTCAAATTAGAGCAAATGCACCAGGTTTGGGCAAAGAAGTTTTACGCCACCGGCTACCCAGCGTTTCGACTGGCTCTAGGGCTTTACAGGCCAGCTTAGTCTGCCCCCAGGGCGGCTGCGATCGCAGCCGCCTCGGTGACAAAACCAAAGCACTGGTTGACGTTGTACACCGTAGCCTGGGCGCAGTAGTCGGGGGAGGTGGTGGCGCTGCCGTCGCGA
>DATIVG010000459.1:0-4198 GCA_035466075.1 Nodosilinea sp.
GTTAAGCTCTGTGGTTGTAAAAGTAAAATCTATACGGCCCCACTCTTAAAACCGCTGGCATTCTGCGGCTCTTGACAAAAGCTCTTTACTATAAAGAGGCCGGGCTTCTTTGAGAAACCCGGCCTCTAGTCTTACCTTTGACCTACACCTTCGCTTCTTCCTTCACCAGCTTCTCCCAGCCGAGGTCTTTGAGGTTGTTGTTGCGGCGCAGGGGTCGCGTCACCAGCTCTAGAATGTCGCGGGTGTTGCCAAAGCCGTGGATTTGGGCGAAGGTAAACTCCACCGACCACTTGGTGTTAATGCCGCGCGCTTCCAGCGGGTTGGCGTGGGCCATACCGGTGATCACCAGATCCGGGTGCAGTTCTTGAATGCGGATAATCTGGTTGTAGTTGTCGGGCTTTTCGGTGATTTTGGGCAGTGGCGTGCCCATCTCATTGCAGGTTTTCTCTAGCAGGGCCAGTTCCGCCGCCTGGTAGCGCTTATCCATATAGGGGATGCCGATTTCTTGCACCGTCATGCCGCAGCGGGTGAGAAAGCGGGCCAGGGAGATTTCCAGCAGGTTGTCGCCCATGAAGTAGACCGACTTGCCGCGAATGATTTCGAGGTAGTCTTCGACCGATTCCCAAATTTTGGCTTCGCGCTCCTCCATGCCCTGGGGCTCGATGTTGAAGACTGAGCAGATTTTCTCAATCCAGGCGCGGGTGCCGTCGGGGCCGATGGGGAAGGGAGCGCCGATGAGCTTGCACTTGCGGCGGCGCATTAGCGTAGTAGCGGTGCGCGAGAGGAAGGGGTTGATACCGGCGACGTAGTAGCCCTCATCGACGGTGGGCAGGTCGGTGTAGAGCTTGGCGGGCAGCCAGCCAGAGACTTTAATACCCTGCTTTTTCAGCTCCAGGGTCATCTGGGTGACGATGGGGTCGGGCACGGAGCCAAACAGCACCAGGGGCGGGTGGTCGTGGTAGGGGGTGTCTTCGGCGGCGGTGTCGGCGACGTCTTCTTTTTTGCGGCCCAGGCCCAGTAGCTTTTGAATGCCGCCTTGAGCTTCTTTGGGCTCGGCCTTGGGGGCAGCGGGCTGCTTGGCGGCGGCTTCTGCTTCGGTGGGGCAGCGCTGGGCCATGGCGGCGAGCACGGTGTCTTCGCCCTGGGTGAAGGCGTAGTCGAGGCCGTTGGCGCGGGCGACAACGATGGGGATACCGATTTCAGCTTCGAGGCGGGGGGCTAGACCTTCGAGATCCATTTTGATGATCTCGGTGGTGCAGGTGCCAATCCAGACGATGACGGAGGGGTTGCGATCGCGCTTAATACTTTCACACAATCGCTTCAGTTCTTCGTAGTCATTGAGCTGGGCCGAGATATCGCCCTCTTCTAGCTCCGCCATCGCGTAGCGGGGCTCAGCGAAGATCATCACCCCCATGGCATTTTGCAAAAAGTAGCCGCAGGTCTTGGTGCCAATCACCAAGAAAAAGCTGTCTTCGATCTTTTGGTACAGCCACGCCACGCAGCTGATCGGGCAAAAGGTGTGGTAATTGCCGGTGTCGCAGTCAAATTCGAGAGCTGAGGGTTGGGGTTGAGCTGGGGCCAGGGTCATCGTCGGGGTATCTCCCTAGTGAAGGACTTATGGCCTGGGTCTATCAATCTCCCTGCCGCCTGCACCGGAGCAGGCTTCGTCATCGTGGGCGGGGGAAAGCGGTGGGGGAGCGTCGATGGTGACTGTCTCAGCGGCGACTGTCTCGGCTGAGGCCAGCGAAACCTCCGACTGAGCGCTACCAGGCAGCATTTTGTGTGCCTTCTCTAGCGCTGCTAGCTCCTTCACCGGGCTGATATCTAAACCCAGAGCCGAAATAATGCGATCGGGGTTGCTGCTTAAATCCACCACCAGGGGGAGCAGGCTGGTCAGGTCAGGTTCCAGGGTGGCCAAGGCCCCCAATATAAAACCCGACGACGGCCGCCGCTGCCCATTACTCGTTACCCAAATGCCCAATTTGTCGATCCACTCGCGGTTGTCTCGGTAGTAGGTCAACCACTTAGTCTTGAGCGATCGCCGCAGTTGTTTGCTGTTCACAGATGCCTCGGGCGGGGTTCGCCAACCTCATGTCCAGAGATTGATTAAACCAGAAAACCGCTACCCTACGGGGCTATCTTGTGGTCTGCGTCCAGCCCAGAAGTGGGAGGTTGCCGGTTAAAAACGGCAGGTCCCGGTCTGGTCTGGAGGGGCTACATATCAGGGCCATCGGGCAGCAGAGGGTGATCCTCATTGGCCTCAATGGTTTGCGGGTGGTCGCTGTTGTCAAGCACCATCTCGGGGTCGAAGTTGAGCCCCAGCACCTCCACCAGCGCGTCCTCGTCGGAGTTGAGCTGGTAAAAGGGCACCATCAGGTTAGACAGCTTGGGCTCCAGAGCATTTACCACCCCCAACACCAAAAAGGAAGACGGACGGCGACCACCATCGGGGGTTCGCACCGAGGTTTGCTGCATTTGCAGCGTCAACCAGGCCCGGTTAGATTGCACGTAGTCTAACCACTTTTGGCGAATGACTTGGGTAAAGTTCTCAAAAAAGGCCATAATCCTGACTCTTTGCTAAATCGCTGGTCGTTAGCCGCTGAACGGCTGCGTACCGATGATAATGCAGCGCCTCAGGATTAGAACTTGATCGAGGGGGATTTTTGCAGCAGGGGTTGTTGTGGCCCTCACCGCCGGTCTCTCTTCCGAGGAAGAGGGCCAGGGTAAGGGCAGACAGGCAAGGCTTAAACCATCATTAGATCCATCTCCTCCTTCTCTTGCTTCGGCGCATCCGCAGGCGGATTGAGATAGAAATCAGACAGCAGGCTAAACAGCTCCCGATCGGCGGCATCTTCGGGCACCACGCCCTCGGGGCGGGCCAAAATCTGGTCGGCAATGTTCAGGTAGTACTGGCACACCGAATCTAGGGCGGGGTCGGTTTCGGCCATTTCAAACACGGTTTTGCCCTTCACCCGCGAGATGCGAATGTCTTCGATCAGCGGCAAGATCTCCAGCACCGGCATGGGCACATGCTCGATGTACTTGTCGATCAAGTCGCGCTTGGAGGTGCGGTTGCCGATCAGCCCCGCCAGGCGCAGGGGGTGGGTGCGGGCTTTTTCGCGCACCGAGGCGGCAATGCGGTTGGCCGCAAACAGCGCGTCAAAGCCGTTGTCGGTGACAATCACGCAGTAGTCGGAGTAGTTGAGCGGGGCCGCAAAGCCGCCGCAGACCACATCCCCCAGCACATCAAAAAGGATCACGTCGTACTCATCGAAGGCGTTGAGTTCCTTCAGTAGCTTGACGGTTTCGCCCACCACGTAGCCGCCGCAGCCTGCGCCGGCCGGAGGGCCGCCCGCTTCCACACAGTGCACGCCGCCGTAGCCTTTGTAGATCACATCATCGGCCCACACGTCTTCGTAGTGGAAGGATTTTTCTTGCAGGGTGTCGATGATGGTGGGAATCAGAAACCCGGTGAGGGTAAAGGTGCTGTCGTGCTTGGGGTCGCAGCCAATCTGCAATACCTTGCGGCCCCGCTTGGCCAGGGCCACCGAGATGTTGCAGCTGGTAGTGGACTTACCAATGCCCCCTTTACCGTACACAGAAAGCTTTAGAGTCTGGTGAACCATAGGGGAGAATGCTCATCTAGGGCGGATAGGGCCAAGGCCTGTCCAGGGGCGGTTGGTTTGACAACGGCTGACCCGCTGGACAGGGATTGGCTTTTAAACAAACAGGGTCTACACAGTTACCTGCGCACCCAGGGTGTTTCGGCTGTTTGGATTATGGCGATACCGCCTAGGGATTGGGAAGGGGCGTTGAGAATAGATGAGCTCGCAAGACAGAGCTGAGAGTCTCTAGTTTTTCCTAAAGGATTCTGAAAGCTCAAAAGCAGCTTCTAAAAGCTATTTGTGACTCAGACCAAATTTTAGAGTCTGAATTTGTTTAATTCAGAACAATAGCAAATATGAAAATCTTAAATCTTCTGGGGCAGTGAGCCTTCTGAAACCCCCGTCTGTAGGCAGCTTTGATCGCTAAGAGGCGGCAAAATTTTGGCGATCGGGCTCTCTGGGGGGTGATCGGGCAGAAGATCGGCGGTGGAGAGGTGCGATCGCGCCTCCTCTCCACCGGCTCACAGCAAACCCCCAGGGATTTTTCTATACATTCGTAAACTTCTGGCCTATGCAACGGAATGTAACGGTTG
>DATIVG010000460.1:0-2835 GCA_035466075.1 Nodosilinea sp.
GGTGATGGCGGCCCATATTTTGGTGATTACCACGCCCATTTGGCTGGGGGAAAAGTCGTCGGTCTGTACCCAGGTGGTGGAGCGGCTGTACGCGGCCTCGGGGCTGCTCAACGAGGCGGGGCAGTACGCCTACTACGGGCGCGTGGGCGGCTGCCTGGTCACCGGCAACGAAGATGGGGCCAAGCACTGCGCCATGAATATTCTCTACTCGCTCCAGCACCTGGGCTACGTGATCCCGCCCCAGGCCGATGCGGCATGGCTGGGGGAAGCGGGGCCGGGGCCGTCGTACCTGGATCCTGGTTCGGGTGGCCCCCAGAACGATTTCACCAACCGCAATACCACCTTCATGACCTGGAACCTGCTGCACATGGCCCGCCTGATCAAGGATGCGGGGGGCATTGCCGCCCACGGCAACCAGCGATCGCAGTGGGCCGCCGGGTGCCGGTTTGATTTCCCTAACCCCGAGTATCGGTAGGGCGATGCGATTTATTCAACCTGCCAACCGGCCTTACTCCACTGGCCTCACTCCACCCGAATCATGTCGCGGAAGCCAAACCAGTTGTAGCGGTGAGCTGCCCAGGGCAACCCCACCAGGAGCACGGCCAGCAGAACCCCAACCCCGATCGCCTGGGGCAGCGTTGATGTCAGCGACTGCCCCGCATAGCTGAGCAAAAAGGTGGATGGAATCATGCCCAGCAGAGTTGCGATCGCATATACCCGAAACGAGAGCTTCACCATGCCTGCGCCGTAGCTCATCACATCAAAGGGCAGCACCGGCAGCAGGCGGCTAAAGAAGATCAGCCAGCCCAAAAAACGGTGGCCGTGGGTTTCAGCCACATAAATACGCTTGCCCGTCAGTGCCCGAATGGCCGAGTGGCCCAGGGTGCGCCCCAAAAAATACGCGATCAAACTGCCCAAAAATCCACCGATGACGCTGTAGATGCCCGCCCAGGGCATGCCCCACACCATGCCCGCCACCACCGCCAGGGGCGCACCAGGCACCGGGCTCACCACCACCGACATCACCAAAATGGCCACATACAGCAACGGCCCCCAGCCCCCCAGCCGTTGCAGCACCAGCTTTAGCCCGTCAGGATCTAGCAGGTCAGGCGTTGACCCGTGCAGCAGCCAGCCGCAGAGTAGGGCAGTGGCCACCGCGATCGCCAGCGCAGCGGCATGGGCACGATTTCCAGACATGGTGGACAGAGGCAGCGCGATCGACTTCAGCATAGGTGACCTGCTCTAGGGCTGACGTAGGCGGAGGGCTGATCTTGCCCACTTTCCAGCCAGCTTATCGGCCACCCCCCTATGCCGCCTGAGCTACAGATTTAAACTTCCTGAGAGTGCCTCCACCCCTTCTGCGTTGGAACGTTAGAACGTTTAAACGTTAGAACGTTCTAACGCCCCGACATTTTCCAGACATCTCAAGCCATTCTCAGAAATAAGCCCCATCCTGTAGAAGAACCGCACCGGCCTCAGCCCCATGACCCCAGAGCACGAACGCCTCAAAACCGCCCAAAATCCGCAGACGCCGTGGAAAAAGTGGGGGCCGTACCTGAGCGAGCGCCAGTGGGGCACCGTGCGCGAAGACTACAGCGCCACCGGTGCCGCCTGGGACTACTTCTCGCACCAGCAATCTCACTCGCGGGCCTACCGCTGGGGTGAGGACGGCCTGGGCGGCATCTGCGACGACCAGCAGCTGATGTGTTGTGCGATCGCACTTTGGAACGGCCACGACCCGGTGCTCAAAGAGCGGCTGTTTGGGGTGACCGGGGGCCAGGGCAACCACGGCGAAGACGTCAAAGAATATTACTTTTACCTCGACAGCACCCCCACCCACAGCTACCTCAAGTTTCTCTACAAATACCCCCAGGCCGAGTTTCCCTACGCTGAGCTGGTGGCAGAAAACCAGCGGCGGGGGCGCGACCAGCCCGAGTACGAACTGCTGGATACGGGCATTTTTGCCGACAACCGCTACTTTGACGTGGTTGTGGAATACGCCAAGGCCGACACCGAGGATATTCTGATCCACATTGAGGTCATCAACCGGGGGCCGGTGACCGCCACCCTGCACCTGCTGCCCACCCTGTGGTTTCGCAACACCTGGGCCTGGGGCGACGACGGCGAAAAGCCGGGGTTGTGTAAGGGCAAAGGGCCGTTTGCCCCCACCGGAGATGTCGTCGTAGAGGCCACCCACGCCAGCCTGGGCAACTACTGGTTCCACTGCGCGGCGGATGCATCGGGCACGGCACCACCTTTGCTGTTCACCGAAAACGAGACCAATTACCAGGCGGTATTTGGGGGCGAAAACCCGTCGCCCTACGTCAAAGACGGCATCCACAATGCTGTGGTGCATGGGCAAACCGATGCGGTAAACCCCGATCCGGTGGGTACCAAAGTTTCGCCTCACTATCGGTTCACGCTGGCGGCGGGGGAAAGCCGGACGGTGCGGCTACGGCTGACCAATCAGCCCAATGTAGAGCATCCCCTAGGCCCAGAATTTGCTGAAATCCTGCAAGCCCGCCGCCGGGAGGCCGACGAGTTCTACAGGGCGCTGACTCCCTTTGAGTTAAGCGACGATCGCCGCAACATTCAGCGCCAGGCGATCGCGGGTCTCCTCTGGACTAAGCAGGTCTACTGCTATTCGGTCGATCGCTGGCTCCACGGTGACCCCCATCAGCCCCATCCACCGCGCGATCGCCGCCACGGGCGCAACTCCCACTGGCGACATATCGACACCACCGACATCATCTCCATGCCCGACAAGTGGGAATACCCCTGGTTTGCGGCCTGGGATCTGGCCTTTCACTGCATTCCCCTGGCCATGGTGGACCC
>DATIVG010000461.1:0-9092 GCA_035466075.1 Nodosilinea sp.
AAACCTCACCAACGGCCTGTTTAAGAGCACCACCCACCGGGTAGTCAACCCCCGCAACAGCAGCCAGGCCCGCCTGTCGATGCCGTTCTTTGTCCATCCCCGCGCCGAGGTAGACCTCACCCCCGTCGATCGGCTGATCGAACGCACCGGCGGGGTGTCGCTGTTTCCGCCGATTACCGCCGAAGCCTACCTGGCCCAGCGACTGGCAGAAATCGAAGTCGGCCCAGCCGCCTAGTACAGCGCCAACAACAGGAATTAGAGTTCTCGCAGGTGGGGCTGCGATCGCACCACCCAACCGACACATTTAAGACCGACAAATTTAAGCTTGACGGCCCCCTGGGCCGTGCCATGGCAAGTAAAACAGTAAAGGTACATAGGCCGGGCCCAACACCTCCCCCATCTCCCCCACCCCAAAACTCAAAATTCAAAACTTAGAATCTCCCCTCACTCCCTCACTCCCTCACTCCCCCACTCCCTCACTCCCGCTACCCCCCAATCCCCAACCGCCCGGCCAGGCTCGGCGTCAGCGGCAGCAGCACCGTCAGGGCCAAAAACAGGGCCAGCAGCCCCAGGGCGGCGCGGGCGTCGTTGGGTTCAGAAATGTCGTTGAGGCAGGGGCGCTCCAGGGTGCGCTGCAAAATCACGATCACCCCGGCCCAGTAGAGGGCCAGGGGGTTGGCCAGGGCCACCAGGGCCAGCACCACCAGGGTAAACGCCGTGGTGCGGTTGGCGGTTTTGCGACCGTAGATGGCCTGCACCATGCGCCCGCCGTCGAGCTGCCCGGCGGGCATCAGGTTGAGGGCGGTGATCACCAGCCCCAGCCAGCCCATGATGGTGAGGGGGTGAATATCGACCAGGGGCGCTTGCAGGGCCTCGCCCAGCACCACCCGGCCCAGGGCCCCAATCAGCACCGACCCCTGGAAAAAGCCGGAGGGAATTTGAAAGGCGCTGCCCGGATGGGACAGCAGCAGCCCCCCCACCAGCATGGCCAGCGACACCAGCCCGCCCGCGGCAGGCCCCGCCAGGGCAATGTCGAACAGCACGCTGCGGTTGGGCAGCAGCGACTCAAACCGGGTGAGGCTGCCAAAGGCCCCAATTTGCCAGGCGGGGATAAAAAAGGGCGGGCTGAGCCGCACCCCGTAGCGGCGGGCGGCCACCCAGTGGCCCGCTTCGTGGCTAATGAGTATCGCCAGCAGCGCCAGCAGAAAGGGCAGGGCGGCCCGCCAGCGAGACCCGTCTTGCAGCAGGTCAAAGCCCTGCAAAATAGCGCCCGCCTCCAGGCCGGTGAAGATAGTTGCGATCGCAAGTACCCCCGCCAGCGCCCACTGGGCTGGGGTCGTTTTGGCCGGGTCGGCGCTGGCGGGCAGCACCACCACCGTTGGCCGCTGCTCCAGGTTTTCTACCAAAAACAGTCGGTAGCGATCGCCCAGCCGCTCGGTCAGCCGCTCCGCCAGCTGCGCCTGGGTGGCCGCCGGTTCCCCCCGCAGGTTGCCGCGAAAGATCGCCCCCTGATCGTAGGGAATGGTCTCGGTGCGAAAGTAGGTGTCGAGGCCAAAAATTCCCTCGATCTGGGCCAAGTCCGCCGCCGGAATCGGCATCTCCAGCGGCGGGGCGGGGGCCGCCGTGGGCTGGTCTGGGTTGGGCTGGTCTGGGTTGGGCTGGTCAGAGGCAGGCCGATCAAGCGCCTCCGCGCCATTGCTGGCCGCCGCCTCCGCCGCCAGGGGAGCCCGCCGCTGGGTAGACAGCGTGTCCTGGCCCAGGGCGCGCAGGCGGCGGCCCAGGTAGACATACAGCCCCGTCGAGACCAGCAGCAGCAGCAGCACCCCCGCCAGGTTGATGTAAATGCCCAGGGCAAACAGGCCAAAAAACAGCAGCCAGGGGGCCATCAGCACCACCGATTGCAGCCAGGCCAGCAGGCCAATGGTGCCGTAGGGCAGGGCGCGGCGATAGCCCCAAACCAAAATTGCGATCGCCGCCAGCAAAATCAACCCAGTAATCGCCATAGTGCTGCTGCTCCTGCCCTCCCCAATAGGTCTTCAGTCGGTCTTGCGCCGCGCCCAGGCTCGGGCGCAAAATCCCCATCAGTCTACCGTCGATGGGCCAGGGCCGCCTAGCCCAGGGCAGACCGACCGGGGCCGCCTAGCTGCCAGCCGCCTCAACCCTCGCGGAGTGACTCAAAGCGATTCTTAAAGATCCGTCGTTCTAAACCTAAGGTGCTTAAATAAAGCCAGACCGGCCCCGCCCGGTCTTCCTAGGCCCTCAGCCCCCTTGAATCAGCGCGCTTCGTTAGCTAAGCATGACTTCACTGCCCCCCGACTCCGCCCCGCCCACCCCGCCCACCCTCGACCCCGGGGCCGAGGCCAGCCCAGGGGCCCCGCCCGCCCGGCCCAGCCCAACCCAGGGTGACCTGGGGGCCAGCACCCCGGCCGCGATGCCGCCCCAGCGGCTCGATCTCGACCCCTCCGACCCGGCCAACCTGCCCAACCTGCTGAGCGACCCGGCGGTGACCTCCGCCAGCGCCATTACCGTGGTGGCGGTGGCGGTGATTGGGCTGGGCCTGGCCACCGGCAGCTTTTGGCTCACCCTGGCCGGGTCGCTGGTGGCCACCCTGGTCTCCCTGCGGCTGATGTGGCCGTTTTTTCAGGAGGTGCTGGGGGAGCTGTCGCCCCGGCAGCAGTCGCTGCTGATCGCCATTCCGGGGGTGCTGATTGGGGGGGTGGGGCTGCTGAATATCACCGGCATTACTCGGGCGATTTTGATCTGGGGCCTGGGCCTGCGGTGGGATATTCTCGGTGCCCTGGGCGATTTTTTGGGGGCCATCGGGCAGATCTTTATTGCTTTTTTGGCCCTGTTTGTCGCCTGGCGGCAGTACGTGATTTCCCGCGATCTGACCAAGCAGCAGAATTTAATTACCCAGCAGCAGACCATCGACGCGTTTTTCCAGGGCATTTCAGACCTGGTGCTCGATGACGAGGGCCTGCTGGAAGACTGGCCCCAGGAGCGGATCATTGCCGAAGCCCGCACCGCCGCCATTCTCGGCAGCGTCGATGCCGGGGGCAAGGCCAAGGTGATTCGGTTTTTGTCGCGCTCGAAGCTGCTCACCCCGCTGCGCCGCGACAATCGCCTGGGTCGCGCCATCCTGGACGGGCGGGGCGGCTACGAAGAAGACCGCCTCAACGGCACTCGGGTGATCGATCTGGGGGCGGTGCTGGCCGCCACCGACCTGTCGGGCACCGACCTGCGCTGGGCCGACCTCAGCGAGACCAACCTGATTCGCGCCAACCTGCGCCGGGCCGACCTGGTGCGCACCAACTTTGCCCGCGCCATTCTCTACCAGGCCAATTTGACCGGGGCCGACCTGATGGAGGCGCGGCTGTTCTACGGCCCGGTGGAAACCGCCACCCCGCGCACCCGCACCGGCATTCCCGACTACACCACCGGGGCCAACACGGGGGCGGTGGTGGAGGGGGCCAACTTCAGCGGCGTCTATCGGCTGTCTGAGGAGCAGCGCCGCTATATCTGCGCCTGGGGCGGCGAGGGCACCCGCGCCACGGTGCCCGGCGGCTGTGCCGATATTCCCAATTTGCTGGGGCGCTAGCTAAATTCGGGAATGGCGCCCAGTTTGCGCACCGCCACCGATACCTCCATGCCCAGGTAGTCGCCCGCATCGCCAAACCACGAGCCCGCCAGGGGAATCGCCTGGCGGGGGTGACGTGCGATCGCAACTGCAATCAAGTCAAACCCCTCGGTCAGCCGGTTGGTGGGGTCGTACACCAGCCACCCCGCCCCCGGCAGATACACCTGTAGCCAGGCGTGGGTCGCCCCCGAGCCGGTCATGCCCACCGCGCCCCCGTCCAGCGCCGAGTCGTACAGGTAGCCCGACACAAACCGACAGGCCAGCCCCAGCCGCCGCAGGGTTTCCATCATCAGCCAGGCGTAGTCGCGGCAGGTGCCTGAGCGCAGCCGCAGGGTTTCCCCCGGCGGCTGGGTGCCCTCCTCATCCCGCGCCCGGTAGCTCACCGTATCGCGAATGGTGTTCATAATCCGGTGCAGCAGATCGCTGGTGCGATCCCGATCGTCCGCCACAAAGCGTTTGGCCCAGGCCGCCACCGAGCCGTCGGGGTCCTCGGCGTGGGGCCGCAGGTAGACCGCCAGATCCGTCCACTCGTCGGGGGTGTACTGCACCGGCACTTCCTCTGCCCGCGGGTCGAGGGGGAAGTTATCAATGCCCTTGGTGCCAAAATGCTCGCCGCGAAACCGACAGGTCACCGTCAGCTCCTGGGCCGGTGCGCCCAGGTCAATCACCGCCACATTGTTCGAGAGCGTGTCGCTCACCCAGTGCACCTGGGCCGGCACATTGATGTCAATGGAATACCCCAGCAGCCGCCCGCTGTAGTTGCCCCGGGGCAAAAACATGGCCCGGTGGGGGCCAAAGGTCACCGGCTTGGCGTAGCGGTAGGTGGTGACATGCTCGACTTCGTAAATGACCGACATAGCGGCAAACCTAGGCTGGGGGCAGAAAAACGCCATCTTAGCAGGCGAGCCGGGGGAGCGGGCGGGGGCCCAGCGCGATGGTGGCATACCGCCCTCTGCCTGGGGCCTCAGCCCGCCTGCTTTCCTGGCCGCCAGGTCTACCCCAGCGCATCCCGCAGCAGTTGGCGGTGCTGCCCCACCGAGGCCAGGGTGTTGGCGGTGATCAAACCGCAGGCGGCCACCGCCGGTAGGCCAATGCCGGGAAACGTCGAACCGCCCACGCAAAATAACCCCTCCAGGGGCGTCTTCGGCCCCGGAAAGAGCCCGTCTTGCACCGAAATGGCGGGCCCGTAGCTGCCCCGGTGGCAGCGCAAAAAGCGCTCGTGGGTCAGCGGGGTGCCCACCAGCTCCACCTCCACCCGCTGGCGCACGTCGGGAATGATCCGCTCCAGGGCGCTCCACAGCGGTGCGGCCCGCTCGGCCTTGAGCTGGGCGTAGGCGGCACTGCGGCGATCGAGCCCCTGCCACAGGTCGTAGGGCTCCGTGGTCGGGGTGTAGACGTGAATGGTGTGCTTGCCCGGCGGGGCCAGCGACGGGTCGAGCACCGTGGGAATCGACATCACAATCAGATTTTGCGGCGCGTCAATGCCCCGTTCCCAATCCTCCACGGTGATGTAGTGACAGGCCAGGTCGGGGGGCAGCCCAGCCCCATCGATGCCCAGGTGCAGGTGTAGAAAGCTGGGGCAGGCCGGGGTGGCCTGGCGCTCTGCCACAAAGCTCTGCGGCAGGGCCCCCTCGGGCACCAGCTTCAGCGTGTCCCAAATCGAGGCGTTGGAAATCACAAGGCTGGCTTCCAGGGTTTCGCCCGATTTCAGGGTGACTCCGGCGGCGCGCCCCTGGTCTACCAAAATGTTCTCCACGGGCGCGCCCAGCCGCAGGGTGCCGCCAAATTTCTCCAGGCCGCGCACCAGGGCATCGACCAGGGCCGCGCTGCCGCCGATGGGGTAGTCCAGCGTCACGCCGGGGCGGTACCATTCGGCAAACATGAAGGCCATTTCGGCGGTGCTGGTGCCCTCGGCGGGCAGGCCCGACAGCAAAAAGCAGAGCAAATTCATCCAGTGGCGAATGAAGGGGTCGCGGATGGTGCGCTCCAGCACTCGGCTAAAGGGCTGGCTAGACTGGGCCAGGGCCGGGGCGTAGCGCAGCAGCTTGCCCAGATAGGGGGCAACGGTTTGCAGAGCCCCAAGGTCTAGCCTCAGGGCGGCGGGGGGGAGTGCGGTGGCCGCCTGGCCCAGGGGCACCATTGCCCGTTGCAGCTGCCGCCATTCTTGAACAGCGGTTTCTCCGCGCAGGGTGCGCAGCACGTCGGCAAACTGGTCGTTGCCCACGGTGGTGTCAAAGTCGCCTTCGGGCAGGCGCACGCCCCAGGTGTCGTAGTTGGCCCAGGTGAGCGCGTCGCCTTCGCCCAGGGCGTCGAGCACGTGGCGCAGGGGGTTGGTGGAGCCCCGGTAGGACATGCCCGAGTGCAGCGACGGCCCGGAGTCGAAGACAAACCCCTGGCGCTCAAAGCCGTGGGCAGCCCCACCGGGGATGGTGTGGCTTTCGCAGATGGTGACACGGTAGCCGTAGCGGGCCAGCAGGGCACCGCAGCAGAGGCCGCCGATGCCGCTGCCGATCACCACCACATCCCGTTCATTGCTGTGCGTAGGGGGCATGGGTAGATTGCTCCTAGCTGCCGGAGTAGCCCTGGATATTTTCGGGGCGAAACTGGCGCAAAATCGGGGTTGCCTGGCGAATGACGGCCTCGGAGCCGCGCACCACCACCAAAAATTTGCCGTCGCTGAGCCGGTTGCGGTAGGAGAGCACGTCGCCGCTGCCGATCAGCCCCACCCCGCCCCCAATCAAGTAGGCGCCCATGGCCCCGCCGATGGTGCCCAGCAGCCCGCCAATCAACTGGTTGCCCAGGCGACCCGTGAAGGTGAAGGTGTCGAGCCCGGTGATGATGTTGAACATAAACCCGGCGGCAAACCCAAAGGGCACCAGCCAGACCATCATCAGGCGAATTTGTTTCCAGGCCTGGTCGGCGGGGTCAATCAGGCCGTATTCGTCGGCGGTTTTGAAGCCGTTGCCCAGGATGTCGATGTCGTCCTTGGGCAGGCTGGCCTCTTCGAGGGCGATGTAGGCGGCTTCGGCGTTGATGCGGTTGTCTAAAACGGCGACCAGGTAGTTCATGGGCAGGGGCGATGGGGCAAGACAGGGTGGGTGTAGACCCATCTGATATTATGCCGTGCTGGGGACGGTCGCTAAACCTGGCCGCCGGGGCAGACCGTGGACCACTGGTCGAGGTTGGCCCGCGCTTCGATAAAGCCGGTGAGCTCGCCCCGGTAGGCGATCAGCCGGGCGCGGTCGGCGGAGGTGGGGGGCACCAGCACCACCAGGCGGTCAACGGAGGCGGCGGCGCAGGCCCAGTCGTTGGCGGCTACGGCGCGGGTGAGCAGGGCCTGGCGCTGCTCGATTTCGGCCAGTTTGGCGGCTTCGCGGCGCTCGATGGCAATGTAGGCTTCCATGTTGCGAATGCCGGCGATGGCGTAGCGATCGCCGGGGCGGGCGGCCAGGGCGCGGCGAAAGTTGATCAGCGCGGTGTGGTAGTCTTGGCGCTCGGCGGCGGAGTAGCCCGACAGCATGGCGGTGGTGTAACTCTGCGATCGCGACTGCTTGAGCCCGGTCTCGCTGGGGGTGGGGGCCAGACTCGCCATCGGAATTTTGGCCTCGGCCTGGGCCACCCCGCCGCTCACCAGGGCCGCCCCTAGCAGCAGACCCATCAGTCTATTGCCGACCTGTGCCACTGTCGCTGCTGTTGTCGCCGCCGCTGTCGCCACCATTGCCGCCATTCCTCTCACTGCCCCGCACGCCAAGCGCGTGCCTGTACGACCGTCAAGGGTAGCGAATTTTTGCCGGGGTGCAGCACTGATCTGAGCCCCGCCTAGGCAGATCGCTGGAACGCCCGCTGGAGTTGGGGGTAGGCCAGCGACCCCAGCACCATGGCGATGAGAAAGACCACCGGGTTGGCCGTACCCAGCCCCAAAGCTGCGATCGCAGGGCCAGGACAATACCCCCCCAGCCCCCAGCCCACCCCAAACAGCGCCGCCCCCAGCACCAGGGGCCGGTCAATATCGCTGCGGTTAGGCTCAAAAACCTTGCCCCCCAGCACCGGGGCCGGTCGCCGCAAAATCAGCCGAAAGCTGGCCAGCGTCACCGCCACCGCCCCGCCCATCACAAAGGCCAGGGTGGGGTCCCAGTTACCGGTCACATCTAAAAAGCCGATCACCCGCTGGGGGTCAATCATCTGGGCAAAGCCCAGGCCCAGGCCAAACAGCAGCCCGGTGGCCAGGGCCACTAGCTGCTGGGGCAGGCGGTGGGCGGTCGTTACAGGGTGGGTAGTCATCGTCGGTTCCTCGTGGGGTTTCTCGTTACAAAGCAGGTCGTGGCAAACAGATTGTTACAAACAGCCCATGGCAAACGGGTCGTTACAAACAGGCCATGGCAAAACAGCCCTAAACCCAGCCCAGCAGGTGCCGGGTAATGAATACGGTGACCATGCCAGTGGTCATAAACGTGATTACTGCAACTAGCGATCGCACCGACCGCCGCCCCAGCCCGCAGACCCCGTGGCCGCTGGTGCAGCCATTGCCCATGCGGGTGCCAAAGCCCACCAGCAGCCCCGCCACCACCATCGTCAGGGGGGCAAAAGAGTACGTCGGCGTCGGCTGCGGGGCCAGGGCATATTCGTAAATCACTCCCCCCGCCACCAGCCCCAGCAAAAACAGCCAGCGCCAGGCCTCCGCCGCAGCAAAGGTGATCGCCCCATTCACCATGCCGCTGATCCCTGCAATCCGTCCGTTGAAGGCTAGCAGCAGGGTAGCGCTGAGGCCGATCAAAATGCCGCCAAACAGGCCATAGAACCATTCCGTAGGCATGGGAAACCCTCTCACTCCTATTTAACGATATAGTAATATAATTTGAGCTGAACCAGTTGCTTTATTTGGAAATCGCCCCGTGCTTCGCCAAGATAGTGGCCAGAGTTAACACATCGGCAAAAAATAGACCGGTTTTGTACCCCTGCAAGACCTGGGTGGTTAAATTTTCATTGCGGCCAGGAGCGGCACCTAGCAGTCGCTTTTTGCTTCGCTGAAGCCACCCTCTACAATAGAAAGAAGTGCCAATTTTACGAGTATCCCCGGTCCATGACTGACGCCGCTGTGACCACCGCCGAGACCGCCGCTTCCATTGCCGATGCGGTGGAGCAGCGGCGCAATTTTGCCATCATTTCCCACCCCGACGCCGGTAAAACCACCCTCACCGAAAAGCTGCTGCTCTACGGCGGGGCCATTCAAGAGGCGGGGGCGGTCAAGGCCAAGCGGGCCCAGCGCAGCGCCACCTCCGACTGGATGGAGCTGGAGCAGCAGCGGGGGATTTCGATCACCTCCACGGTGTTGCAGTTTGCCTACGGCGGCTACACCATCAATCTGCTGGATACCCCCGGCCACCAAGACTTTAGCGAAGACACCTACCGCACCCTGGCCGCCGCCGACAATGCCGTCATGCTCGAAGACGCGGCC
>DATIVG010000462.1:0-1615 GCA_035466075.1 Nodosilinea sp.
CCCCCCACTCCACCCCCCTCCACCGATCCCACCCACCAAGGCACCGTGGATTCTATAGAGTCAGTCTGACCCCGGCAGATACCCCCCAGCAGATACTCAAGGAGACAGCCTATGTGTGGCATTGTGGGATACATTGGCACCCGGCCCGCCGCCGACATCCTCATGGACGGTCTGCGTAAGCTGGAGTACCGCGGCTACGACTCCGCTGGCCTCGCCACCGTGCTCGAAGGCGAGCTGCACTGCGTGCGCGCCAAGGGCAAACTGCAAAACCTGCAAGACAAAATCGACGGCCAAGAGAACCTCGCCCGCCTGGGCATTGGCCATACCCGCTGGGCCACCCACGGCAAGCCCGAAGAATACAACGCCCACCCCCACCGCGACGGCAGCGGTCGCCTGGCGGTGGTGCAAAACGGCATCGTTGAAAACTACCGCGAGCTGCGCGAAACCCTCAAGGCCCAGGGCCACGAATTTGTCTCTGACACCGACACCGAGGTGGTACCCCACCTGATCGAGTCGCACCTCAGCCAGCTCAGCGCCGATGACACCCAGGGCAAATCTCTGTTACTGGAGGCCACCCGCCGGGCCTGCCAGCAGCTGCACGGGGCCTTTGCCCTGGCCATTGTCTCCGCCGACTATCCCGACGAGCTGGTGGTGGTGCGCCAGCAGGCCCCGCTGGTGATTGGCTTTGGCCAGGGCGAGTTTTTCTGCGCCAGCGACACCCCGGCGATCGTGCCCTACACCCGCGCCGTGCTGCCGATGGAAAACGGCGAACTGGCCAGCCTCACCCCCCTGGGGGTGGAGGTGTACAACTTTGCGGGCGATCGCCAGCGCAAGCACCCGATCACCCTGAACTGGAACCCGATCATGGTGGAGAAGCAGGGGTTCAAGCACTTCATGCTCAAGGAGATCTACGAGCAGCCCGGCGTGGTGCGCACTGCCCTGGAGACCTATATCAACAGCGCCTGGACGGTGGATAGCGCCAACACGCCGCTGTCGCCCATTAGCCTGGGCCTGCCCGACGCCCTGCTGGAGGGCCTCGACCACCTGCAAATTGTGGCCTGCGGCACCAGCTGGCACGCCGCCCTGGTGGGCAAATACCTGATCGAAGACCTGGCCAATCTGCCGGTGATGGTGCAGTACGCCTCGGAGTTTCGCTACTCGCCCACGCCGCTGATTCCCAATACCCTGACCATTGGCGTCACCCAGTCGGGCGAGACCGCCGACACCCTGGCCGCCCTGGAGATGGAGCAAGACCGCCGCGCCGCCCACCCCGACCCCCGCTTTGCCCCCCGCATGGTGGGCATCACCAACCGGCCCGAAAGCTCCCTGTCGCGGCTGGTGCCCCACATTATCGACACCCACGCGGGCATTGAAATCGGCGTGGCGGCCACCAAAACCTTCACCGCCCAGGTGATGGCCTTCTACTTTTTGGCCCTCGATCTGGCCCACCGTCGCCAGACCCTGAGCTGCGATCGCATCGAGTCCATTCTCACCCAGCTGCACCAGCTGCCCGCCTACATCGAGCAGGTGCTCGAAAGCCAGGAGCGCTATATCGAAGAGCTGGCCCACGAGTTTAACGAAACCCAGGACTTTATCTTTTTGGGCCGGGGCATCA
>DATIVG010000463.1:0-1720 GCA_035466075.1 Nodosilinea sp.
GATATGTCGATGCGATCGCAGTGGCCCGCCAGGGCTTCATCAACGGAGTTATCGACAACCTCGTACACTAGGTGATGGAGTCCACGGGGCCCAGTGCTGCCAATGTACATGCCTGGGCGTTTACGAACAGGCTCAAGCCCTTCTAGAACCTGAATCTGATCAGCACCGTAGTCGGTTGTCATACTGTACGCTCCAAAAATGGGCTCTAAGCCACTTGAATGCTCGCCAGGTCAAAACACCTAGAAATTATAGCACAAAGCAGCCACAGCGGGCTCTAAGGCAATGTCAGCTCAAGAATGAACCAGGGATGCAACCACCAAAATTTTCCCAACTAGAGTCGCCACCTCACAATCTCAGGAATAGTAGTTCAATTGTACCGTTTTTATTGGTGATTGGCGGAGCCACGGCAACCGGCAAATCGTCCCTCGCCATCGCTCTGGCCCAGCGCCTGGGGGGCGTCATTCTCAGCGCCGATTCCCGACAAGTATATCGAGAGTTTGATATTGGCACCGCAAAACCGACCGCTTTTGATCAAGCTCAGATCCCCCACCATCTCATCGATATCTGCGACCCCACCGAGACCCTCACCCTGGCCCAGTACCAGCGCCAGGCCCAGGCATTGATCCACCAGTTCCATCAGTCCCGTACCGCCCCGCTGCTGGTGGGCGGCACCGGCCTCTACATCGATGCAATTGTCAAAGGGCTGCGCATTCCCCCCGTCGCTCCCCAGCCAGCGCTGCGCCAGCAGTTCGCAGCGCTGGGCCAGTCCCACAGCTACGCCCTCCTCCAAACCCTCGACCCCGCCTCCGCCCAGCGCATTCACCCCAACGACCCGGTGCGTACCGCCCGAGCGCTAGAGGTTTACTATGTCACCGGCCAGCCTATGACGGCCCTTCAGGGCGAAGCCCCCCCCGACTATCCAGTGCTGTACCTGGCCCTCGACTGCGATCCCCTCGCCCTAGAACACCGCATTGCCCAGCGCACCCAGGCCATGATCGACAGCGGCTTTATCGATGAAGTCACCCATCTAGCCAACCAATACGGCCCCGACCTGCCCCTGCTGCAAACCCTGGGCTACGCCGAAATGCTCCGCCACCTGCGCGGCGAGGTGTCCCTCGCCACCGCCCAGGCCGAGATAGTGCAACACACCCGCCAGTTTGCCAAACGCCAGCGCACCTGGTTTCGCAACCGCGCCACCGTGCAGTGGTTCGATGCCAATGCCCCAGACCTGCTCGATCAGGTGTGGGATTGGCTAAAAAGGCTGCCCAGGCTAGCGGCACGGTAAGGTCGAAGCCAACCAGAGATTGCTAAATGCCGGTACAAACCAAATATCGAACGCCTCCCGTAGGGGCAAACGGTCGTTTGCCCTCACCCAACTCACGGCCCAAGTCATCAACATCTGGAGAGACATGCTGACCCAGGCCGAGCCCAAGTCAGTTAAGAGTGAACCTCGGCGTACTGATCTGCGGCAGCAGCAGCAGGTCCAGAGTTACCCCCAGACTTACCGTTCAAGCTCGGCTCTGGGGGCAGCGGATGGCGCGCCTGAATCAGATCGATTGCCCGGGTCACACTCTCGGGCAGAATTACTACCAGGCTGTCGTCGGGGGCGCTATCGAGAGCAGTATTGATCGCCTCGGTTTCATCCAAAATGGTGCGGTAGCTGGCCGTACCCGCCGACTCCTCTAGGCCATGGACGATCCATTTAGCCGCATCCCCCCGA
>DATIVG010000464.1:0-5298 GCA_035466075.1 Nodosilinea sp.
CGTCCGATTGCGTTTGTGTCGAGTTTGTCGCCCGAGGGCGTGGCCAACCTGGCCCCTTTTTCCTACTTCAATGCCGTGGGCCACAAGCCCCTGGCGCTGATGTTTAGCATTAGCCGCAAGCCCGATGGCAGCGACAAAGACACCCTGCGCAACGTGCGCCCGCTGGGGGAGGGTGGCACGGGCGAGTTTGTGATTAACCTGGCGGTGGAGGCCTACGCCCATCAGGTGGCCGAATGTGCCGAGCCGCTGCCCTACGGCGAGTCGGAGTTTGACCATGTCAATCTCTCAACCGCCCCCAGCAGCGTCATTCAGCCGCCGCGGGTGGCGGAGTCGCCGGTGGCCTTTGAGTGCCGCACCCTACACATTGTGCCGGTGGGCGAATTTTCGATGGTGGTGGGGCAGGTGGTGCACCTGTTTGTGCGCGACGACGTGCTGCTGGAGAACAATCGCATTGATGTCGATAAGGTGGGGGCAATCGGGCGGATGGCGGGCTACGAGTATTGTCGTACCGGCGATCGCTTTGAAATTCCCAACGGCTTTCCTAAGAAACCGGAGGTCTAGTGGGATGATGGGTGAGCGATCACCTGGAGGACGGTATGGGTACTGTGAGTGAGCAAGATTTAGGGAATTTACGACGTGCGATCGCACTGTCCCACCAGGCCCGCGCCGCTGGCAATCGCCCCTTTGGTGCGGTGCTGGCCGACGCCTCTGGGCAGGTCTTAGCCGAGGCCGAAAACAACCAAATCACCGAGCAAGACTGCACCGGCCACGCCGAAACCGTACTGCTGCGGCAGATGGAAAAGGGCCTGAGCCTAGATACCCTAGAGCACTGCACCCTCTACGCCAGCACCGAGCCCTGCCCCATGTGTGCCGGAGCCATCTTTTGGAGCGGCGTGGGCCGCCTCGTCTATGCCCTGGGCAGCGATCGCCTCTACAGCCTGCAGGGCGAGTCACCGTTTCAGCTACCCCTGGGCAGCCGTGAGGTACTCAAGCACGGCAAGCGCCCGGTGCAGGTGATTGGCCCCGTGCTAGAAGCCGAAGCGCTAGAAGCCTTTGACGGGTTCTTCTAAGCCTGTTCGCCGTTGATTTGGCCATGCTGAGGTTAGGGAGGTTTTGCTGGGGTTTTACTTTGCCGCCTGCGGCGATTAACGGCGCTACCTCAGCGGGCGATGCTCGACCCAGAGCTTTTCGGCCTTGGCTTCGTCAATGCGGGCGGTCATGCCCAACTCAACCCCGTGGGCGCTGGGGCAGCTGGAATACTGCTCGAATAGTGGGCTGACGTAAAGAATTCTCTCAGCCGCCCCCACCGCCGCGCCATCTTAGCGACAATCAAACCAACGGGTCTACCGGCTGCGCGGCTCAGGGTGTTTCGGCAAACTCACGCTGACCACCGCCCTCAAGGAGACTCACCCGATGAAACTGGCCTACTGGATGTATGCCGGCCCGGCGCACATTGGCACCCTGCGCATTGCGAGCTCGTTTAAAAACGTGCACGCCATTATGCACGCGCCCCTGGGGGACGACTATTTCAACGTCATGCGATCGATGCTGGAGCGGGAGCGCGACTTTACCCCCGTCACCGCCAGCATTGTCGATCGCACCGTACTGGCGCGCGGCTCCCAAGAAAAGGTGGTCGATAACATCGTCCGCAAAGACCAGGAAGAGCACCCCGACCTGATCGTGCTCACCCCCACCTGCACCTCCAGCATTTTGCAAGAAGACCTGGCCAACTTTGTGCAGCGGGCCAGCCTAGATTCTGTAAGCGATGTGCTGCTGGCCGATGTCAACCACTACCGGGTCAACGAGCTGCAAGCCGCCGACCGCACCCTCCAGCAGATCGTGCAGTTCTACATTGCCAAAGCCCGCAAACAGGGCACCCTACCCGAAGGCAAAACCGAAAAGCCGTCGGTGAATATCATTGGCATGACCACCCTGGGCTTTCACAACAACCACGACTGCCGCGAGCTGCGCACCCTCATGGCCCAGCTCGGCATTGAGGTCAACCTGGTGATGCCCGAGGGCGCCCTGGTCACCCAGATCAAAGACATGGGCCGGGCCTGGTTCAACCTGGTGCCCTACCGCGAGGTTGGCCCGCTGACCGCAGACTACCTCAAGGAAGAGCTGGGCATGCCCTACGTGGATATCACCCCCATGGGCATCGTCGAAACCGCTCGCTGCATTCGCGCCATTCAAACGGTGCTAAACGAGCAGGGAGCCGAGGTCAACTACGACGCCTTCATCGACGAGCAGACCCGGTTTGTGTCCCAGGCGGCCTGGTTCTCGCGCTCCATCGACTGTCAAAACCTGACCGGCAAAAAGGCCGTGGTGTTTGGCGACAGCACCCACGCCGCCGCCATGGTCAAGATCCTCGCCCGCGAGATGGGCATCCACGTGGTGCTGGCGGGCACCTATTGCAAGTACGACGCCGAGTGGTTTGCCGCCGAGGTGGGCGAATACTGCGACGAGATTTTGGTCAGCGAAGACAACGGGGAAATTGGCGATCGCATCGCCCAGCTGGAGCCCGCCGCCATCTTTGGCACCCAGATGGAGCGCCACGTGGGCAAGCGGCTCGACATTCCCTGCGGCGTGATTGCCGCCCCCATCCACATTCAAAACTTCCCGGTGGGCTACCGCCCGTTTATGGGCTACGAGGGGGCCAACCAAATTGTTGACCTGGTGTACAACTCTTTCACCCTGGGCATGGAAGACCACCTGCTGGAGTTCTTTGGCGGCCACGACACCAAAGAAATTCTCACCAAGACCATGAGCGCCGATGCCGCCGTCGAGGCAGGCCTGGGCTGGAGTCCCGACGGCCTGGCTGAGCTGCAAAAGATCCCCGGCTTTGTGCGCGGCAAGGTGAAGCGCAACACCGAGAAGTTCGCCCGCGAGCAGGGGGTCGCTAGCATCACCGCCGAGGTGTTGTACGCGGCGAAGGAGGCGGTAGGCGCATAGAGGGCGAGAGGGCGCTTGAAAAGTGATGGGCTTTAGCTTTAGTCACCGGCTGATCCCCCCTGCCCCCTAACAAGGGGGGTAAAAGTCCCCTAAAGAATTGCGGCCTCACACTAGTGCTCTGTCACACCTCAATCTGTAGGTGGAGTGGCGCGATCGCAGAACCCAACAAAACTAGCTCTGGCGTTGGGTGACCCTGCGTTTCATCCAACCTACGAGAACTGCTGAATTTGTAGGTTGCGAAGCTAACCGAGCCGAATTTTTGGTGCGATCGCAGCAGCTTACCCAAAGGGCGATCGCCGCGCTGCCCACCAACCGCCTAGCCCCCACCTCCATACAGCCCCAGACTCAAAGCAGTCTACTCCGGCCCCAACGGCGTTTACGGCAATCCCTCGGGCCCCCTCCCCGGTGGCCAGGAGTACAATTTAAGTAGGCTGAGGAGGTCACCCAGAAGAGTTCGCTTCATCGCTTACATCCCATAGTCTTGCCCTGCGGCAGGAGGTCTTTATGACTAAGGCCAAGTCGGTTAGTTATAGCCAACCTACCTCCGGTAACGGCGATCGCCCGTTTGAACCCACCGCGTCCCATCATTTCCCCGACCGGGGCAGTCACCTGGAACGCTTCTACGCTGAGCAGCGCCACCGAATGGTGAATGAGCAGCTTAAACCCAGAGGCATTACCGACCCCAGGATCATCAATGCGTTGCTCACTGTACCCCGCCATCGGTTTGTGTCCACCGAGGATGTGTACCTGGCCTACCAGGATCAACCCCTCCCCATCAGCCACCACCAGACCATTTCGCAACCCTACATTGTGGCCTTTATGGCTGATGCGGCAGCCATTCCTATCAATGGCAAGGTGCTAGAAATTGGCACTGGCTCAGGCTACCAGGCCGCCGTTTTGGCCCAGCTGGCCAACCAGGTTTACACCGTTGAGATTGTTGCCCCCCTGGCCCACCAGGCCCAACAAACCCTGGGTGAATTGGGCTATACCAACGTGCATATTCGCCACGGCAATGGCCACTTCGGCTGGGCCGACCATGCCCCCTACGATGCCATTGTCGTCAGCGCCGCCGCCAACCACGTTCCCCCAGCCCTGGTAGATCAGCTGGCCCTGGGGGGCAAGCTGGTCATTCCGGTGGGGCACTCCAGTCAAACGGTGCTGGTCATTACCAAGCATCTGACGGGCACAACAACGGAATACACCATTCCGGTGCAGTTTGTGCCGATGACAGGAGAAGGGGCGTAGGGGAAAGGTCTGACGGATCGCCGGTCACTGACCCGCAGGCTCGGGGTCAGCCGTCTCAAGGTGTCGCAAAAAAGACCCGTGGCCAAAGCCGACGAGTCTTTAGGAGAATAAAGCCGTCAATCGCCGTTGCTAGCTAGGCGCTGCGGCGGCGGGGGCGCTTGTATTCCGACTTTTTCTTGTAGCCGACAGACTGGGTGGCGTTGCTGTCGGGGCCCAACTGAGCAACTGCCCCAAACTTCGTAATGATGGCCATAGACTTGTTTTCTAGGCTCACTTTACGTTCATCTAGGGCAGGTATTCACCATGTCTACAAAAGCCACCATTGCCTACGGAGATACGTTCCACTTCTATCACGAAGTGCTGGACGACAGCTATGTGTACCTGGAACTGGAGCAAGTGGAGTTTGAAGCCTCCTACAACCGGGTTATGGTGCCAATTCCGGTTCATATCTGGGAGGTCATTCGGCAGTATCCCGGTATTGATCTATCCTGGGCTGACAAATCTGATGCAGAGATTTTGGACCACGTGAGCCAACATGTAGACGATCGCATTCGCGACTATGAAGCGGCTGAACCCGATAAAAAGGGGTTGGTTTCACTCTTTGGGGGTTTGGTATTTGGCAAAGCCGATGAACCTCGGGACGATCAGATTGAGCAGGGTGTAGCCCACTACCAACGGCTGCGGGAGCACCAGCAGCAGGTCAAGGCTGCTATCGCAGAGCTACAGCAGGCCCAGCGCAACCCAGCCTAGTTTTGAGGTGCCCCCATGCTTGAGCTGAGCAAAGTACAACATCTGGCAGAAACCTACGCGCCCCAAGAGCTGTTTGCGGCCCTGGTGTGGCAGCGGCAGTTCAATCTGTTCGATGGGCCGCAGGTGATTACCGATTTGGCGAACCATCCTGACCTGTGGGAAAGCTTTTTGTTTACCAAGCCCGTCTTTGCGCCCGACAAGCGCAGGCTGAGCTTTAACGGCGTGATGGATACGCTGCTGGCGATGGCGAACTATCGACCGAGGCCAGACACCAGCATCATTCACTTTGTGCAGTACCCGGCGGATACGCTCTACGTTTTAACCGAGAACCGGGATGCGACTGTGGCGCAG
>DATIVG010000465.1:0-8593 GCA_035466075.1 Nodosilinea sp.
CCGACGGATCGCCCAGCTGTCGGGCCAAGAACGGCCTGAAGGAATTAATTCCCATCGGTTTGCCCTGGGTAGATGAGTAAAACGGCGCTGTCGCCAGTCGGTAGATGCTTAATTAAAACAGCACCGGCAAAGATTTACCCCCATGCACTTCGACGGAGGGAATCAGCTCCAGTTCTCTGTTGGGCGCAATGCGGAGATTGGGCAGTCGTTCTAGCACGGCGCTGAGAACAATTTTGGCCTCCAGCCTAGCCAGCGGCGCACCCAAACAAAAATGAACGCCATTGCCAAAGGCCAGGTGAGGGTTGGGATCGCGATCGACTATAAACGTATCGGCCCGCTCAAACTGGGCCTCGTCTCGATTGGCCGCACCCATCCAAACGGTGACCATTTCTCCGGCTGGAAGGGTCTGCCCATGGAGCTGAGTCTCGACTCGAGTAAACCGTGCCATCGCCTGCACCGGCGATCGACAGCACAGGACTTCTTCGATGGCCAGCGGCAGCCATCGCCAGGCCCGCCGCAACGGCCGCATAACCCTCGGCATAGGGAAAGAACCCCACCGGCCCCGTGGTCAGCGCCTTCGTAACGCACTCTGAGATGGGCATAGGGGCGACTCAAGCTGGGCTGGCCTGGAGATCCAAATCGTGGATGAGCACCTGGTCTAATGCAGCCGCTCAGCGGTGAGCAGCCCTACTCCCCCAACGGCCCTGAACCAGGCAAACCCCAGCAAAATCGAATACCCAGCAAACAAGAACGCCGCGTAGCGCCCAGCGGTGGCGGGGTGCATATTGCTCATCAATCCGGCAAAGCCCGCCAGGATAGGAATTTCGCCTAGCATGCCAGGCAGCGCGATGCAGATTGCCCCCTGCAACCAGTCCTGGGCTTCAATGCGCCGCCACCGCATCAGCCCCACAAAAACCAGCGTGTATAGCCCACCAGTACCAGCCACGTTGAGCCAGTACTCCATCCCCGAGCGCTCAAAGAAAATCGAGCCCACCTGGCGATAGGCCAGGGTAGCCGCCGCCCAAATGCCAAACCCAACCAATACGAGACTTAGCCTGTCTTTTGTGGTCATGATGATTACCTAAGCAACGGTGTTAACGTAATAGTCGTTACGTTAATCATAAATGTAATAGCTATTACGTTAACTGTCAACATGAGTCGCCCCACCGAACCCCAAAAGAAAGCCGAGCTGCTCGAAAAGTGCCTGCAGGCAACCATTGAAGCGGGTGCGCTAGACTCCAGCATCAACGCGATTGCCAAGCGCATTGGCACCAGCGGGCGCATGCTGGTCTACCACTTTGGCTCTAAACAAGAGCTAGAGCGCCAGGTCATTGCCCGCCTTGAGGTGCGCCTGCGCGAACAGCTGAGATCACTGCAAAGCCATGCCCTAGGAGAGCGTGACTCCCTGACAGATGCGCTGCTGACCCTGTGGCAGCAGTTCACCGCTCCCGCAATGCAGGGCCTGCTCAAGCTCACCATGGATCTCAACCAGCGGGCCATGCAGGGCGATGCCGAAACCCAGCAGTTTCTAGAGCGCGAAACCCAGCAGTGGATTGAGTCGCTGACCGCGCTGACGCAGGATGAGGCGGTGGCGCGATCGCTGTTTCACCTGTTTCAGGGGGCCACCCTCGACTTTTTGACCACGGGCAACGCCCAGCGCGGTGAGCAGAGCATCCGGTCATTTTTGGCGACGCTAAAATCGGCCCTCCCCCAGTAGCGCCACCCCTCCGGCGCGACCTTCCGGCGCGACCATTCCCACCCGACCCTCCGGCGCAACTTCGCTAACTAGCCAGATACGGTACGCTTTTAGGGTCAACGGTTAGCCCAACCGCAATGGACTCTTCTGCCCCCCGCTCTGCCCCCGCCCTAGACCAGCTCCTCGATGTCTACGAGGCCGCCATTGCCAGCCTCGAAGCCATTGCCGTCGATGAGGCCAAAACCGAGGTCTCTCACCAGCTCACCATCGACGCCCTGCTGGCCCGCGACGCCGTGGAAAAGTGCCGCCAGGCCCAGGAAACCTCCCCCGCCTCCCTGCCCTCCGCCAAAACCTACGCCCGTCTGATTCAGCTCGACCAGCGGCTCAACGCCAAAAAGACGGTGATTGCCACCCACGGCCATTTGGAAACTTCGCGCCAGAGCCTCAACCCCCCTGAGTCATCGTGGTGGTGGTTTATTGCCCTGCCCCCCCAGACGGTCAAACAGCACGAAAAAGACCGCTTCGACTGGATTTGGAACGGGCTAACGGTGGTGTGTCTGGTGACCGCCACCAGCTTTGCCACCAGCACCGCCAAGGCCTTTTCGATTCAGGGGTTTGACGTGCTGGGGCTGTTTAGCAGCTTCATTCAGGGGGCGGGGCTGGCCTTTATCGCGGGCGGGGCCTTTACCGACAAGGGCCAAAAAACCGTTCAAAATGCCCTGCGCAGCGTCAACATTCCCAGCCATCACCATGCCGAGGCCACCTGCCTGCTGTCGGCCAGTCTGCTGGCGGTGTCGTTTACCGGCTACTCCAACCTGTACCGGCTGGGCAATCTCTACTACGCCTGGGGCCAGGGGGAGCGCGATCGCGGCGACAACATCTCCGCCTTTCGCACCTTTCAAAAAACCCTCGACTTTGCCCCCAACAAACGCGAGGCCTACTCGGCCCTGGGCCAGGTGGCCGAAAAAATGGGCCGCCTGGAGGAGGCCGCCACCTACTACGAACAGGGCCTGGCCCTCTCAGACCCCGCCTCGGCCCTGGGGCTGGCCCGCCTGGGTCTGATCAACACCCTCAAGGAGAGCGGCTGGAACCAGCCGATGGACAGCACCAAGGTGCGCGAAATTGAGTTTTTTTTGGAGCTGGCGTCCCAGTTCAACGTGCTCTTTGATGAGGACGGCAACGCCCGGGAGGTGGTGGATGTGGTGATCGACAGCCAAACCCACTACGGCATTCTGGAGCTGGCCAAGATAGACTTTGCGGCGATGCGGCCGAGCCAGGCAGGGGCCGCCACCGTCGAGCAAAAGCGGGCCACCCTGGCCGCCAGGCTGCACCTGCGGCGAGCCCTCACCTACTTTCAGGAGGCCCATTGGGAGGAGTCGCTCACCCTGGCCACCTACCGCCCGGAAGATCAGCAGGCCCTGTTGGCGGAGGTGCTGCAACCCTCCCAGCCCGTCGCCAGTCTAGCGCTGGCGGATCCGCAGCTCTCCGAGGGAGAGGAACGGCTGCTCCGGCTGGCTCTAGACCAGGCGGGCAATCGCACCCACCTTGATTTCATCGATCCGGAGCTGGTTGGGGCGCTGGCCCAGCGTAACTACCTGGAGCGCACCCACCTGATCGATCGATTTATTGCCCAGGAGCTGCCCCCGGAGCTCAAAAAGCAGCTGGACGAAAACCTCACCCTCGATCTGGGCAAGCCCCGGTGCTACATCGCGATTATTTTGCTGATCGACTATTCCCTGGAGACCTACGTGGACGGGGGCAAGGGCGAGGGCAAGCGCCCCGGTCTGCTCCAGGCGCGGCGGCAGTTTACCAGCAGTGAGTGCGGCAACATCGAGGCGGGCAACGGCCCCAGCGGTGCGCTTGGGGGGGCGCCTGGGGGAGCGCTTGGAGATGCGCCTGGGGCCAGTAGGGCGGGCAACGGCGCCCCCCCGCCGCCATCCACCCCCGCCGGGCCTGCCCTCAACCGGCTCAACCTCTACACCCTGAGCATTCACGAAAAATCGCTGATCAACGAACTCCTCAACGTGCCTGACGCCTTTGCGCCCACCATCAGTCCGTAGGGGGCAGAAGGGCAGGGCACTGTGGGGATACCAGGGAAGTGCTCTCGGGCGTCACGAGGGGGCGCTCCAGACCTGCCACCAGGGCCGACGGCTGGAGCTGTCGCGGCGGCGGGCGGGCTGGCACACGCTGCTGCCCGAGGAGGCCAGGCAGATCTCAGACTTGGGTCGCACCAGCTGTTTGGGGCCTAGCCCCAGGGCCAGGGTGGCGGGGGCGGGGCGCTGGGCGGCGGCGGTGAGGCCGTACACCAGGGCGTTGTTGTCGAGCTGGCAGAGGTTGACGGCTGACCAGCGCACGGGGTCTAGATGCTCGACTTGATTGGGGTTTACAAAGACGGCGCGCACGTCGTAGGTGCAGTCGTCGGTGGTGTCGATGAAGCTGACCAGGCCGCTTTCGCCGGGGTTGACCAGCTGGGCGGCGAGCAGGTTGTACCCCCAGGTGGTGCCGTTGACGGGGGTGAGGTAGAGCTCTCGCAGCACCAGGTTGTTTTTGCCGCGGCTTTGGTCGGTGGCGTTGACGACGGTGAAGCTGACCGGGGTGCCCTGCTTGGGCTGGCCAAAGTAGATGTCGTCTTGGCCGCACAGGTTGACGGCGCGCTTGGTTTCTCGCTGGCCGTTGGCGAAGGTGGCGGTGATGTCGTAGCGGGTGATGGTGTCGCAGCTCAAGTCGGCGCTGTCGGTGAGAATCCAGGCGTCTTTACCTGGCTCGATGGCGTAGCTGCCGAGCAGGCCGACGGCGCGGCTGTAGCGGTTGTCGCAGCTGCCGTTGGTGCAGTCGCTGGCGGCTTCGGTGCGGCTGCGGTTGCTGTCGATGGTGATCTCGGCCTGGTCGCCGCTGGCGGCGGCGGCGGCAAAGAACTCAAGACACTGCGATCGCAGCCCTGGGTTGCGGTAGTTTTCGCAGAGGGCGGCGGGGTTTTCAGTGCGGGGGGCGGGGGCGAGTTCTGCGGGGGGGGCGGGGTCTGGCGCTGGCTGGTCGGCGCTGCCGCTGCCGCTATCGCTGGGATTGCCGTCGGGATTGCCGTCGGGGCCGGGCCGAGTGGAGCTGGCACCTTCGATTAAAATGTCGCGCAGTTCGCTGTCGGTGCCGTTGTAGACCACCAGCCGACCCGCCTCGCCATCGGGTTCAAAGAGGGTGTATTTGCCGCCGCTAAAGGCGCAGATATCGACGCTGTAGTCGGCCACGGGCTCGCCGTCGTCAAAGACGGTTAAAAAATCGTAGAGGCAGGCGTCTGAGGTGGGCTCAAACAGCACTGACTCGCCGGGGGCAACGGTCTGCCCCGACAGTTGGTTAAACCCAAACCCCCCCAGATCGGCGGGGGAAATGTAGAGGCCGGTGACGTATCGCTCGGTCTGGTTGACAATTTCCAGGCCAGTCCCCGACGCCGGGGCGGTTTCTATGTCATTGTCTTCGGCCCGGGCAGCACCGCTGAAGACCAGTAGGAGGGCGGAGGTAGACAATGCTGCGATGACGAAACAGGAACGGTTTTTACCCATGGTGTGTGCTCAAAGCCTGATGGTAGTGACTCCCAAAAACAGCCGGGGGAGGGTGTGCAATGGCGGCGAGCACAGGTGTAGTTCAAACTGTTTTGATGGTGATGGGGGCGGGCTGCGATTCTAGTGCGGGCCGCTGCGCTAATTGCACCTTAAAAATGCCGCATTTTTTGGTTCCCAGGCGTTTCCCTAAGATTCTCTAACAAATGGTAATGGGTGACAACAGTGCCGCCCTGCCGCTGCGGGGGGTACTGGGGCCCAGCCCCGCCGCCGGAGCCGGGCCGGGGCTAGGAGCGGTCGCGGTCGAGATCGATTTTGAGGGTGAGGCGCAGGGGCAAAAATAGCTGCCAGCGAATGGCGATGGCGCGCAGGCCAAAAATCAGCCCCATGGCCATCAACCGACTGAGGGGGGAGGGCAGCAGCCCCCCCAGCACCACGTAGAGCATGCCGCCCAGCACGATGGGGGTGGCATAGAGCTCCCGCGACAGCAGCAGGGTGGGGCGGTGGGTCACCACATCGCGCAAAATGCCGCCAGCGATGCTGGTGATGAGGCCCATCACCACCGCCACGGCGGCGGGGTGGCCAAAGGCCAGGGTTTTGTCGATGGCCTGCACCGCAAACAGCGCTACCCCCATGGCGTCGAGGTACGACAGCAGCCGCCGGGGCAGTTTGAGAATCAGGCGAATGCCCAAAAAGGTGGCCGCTGAGGCCGCGATCGCAACCCAAAAAGCGGTCAGGTCTTCGAGCCAAAACACCGGCACATCGAGAATCACATCCCGCAGGGTGCCGCCGCCGATGGCCGTGAGCAGCCCCACCACCACAATGCTAAAAATATCGAGGCGCTGCCGGGTCGCCGACAGCACCCCCGAGATGGCAAACACCGCCACCCCGACCTGGGCTAAGACATATTCCATGGAGCGTTGGGCTGGGGTGGGTGGGCCTGGGCTGGCCGGAGTTGCCCTCGGGCGCAGCCCAACCGATTATCCCCTATTGCCCCGGTCGGGCTCGACCCCCAGGGCGTGGTGAATGAACAGGCGACCGGCTGCGATCGCAGCC
Organism: Nodosilinea sp.; assembly: GCA_035466075.1. GTDB lineage: Bacteria > Cyanobacteriota > Cyanobacteriia > Phormidesmidales > Phormidesmidaceae > Nodosilinea. The sequence goes on from DATIVG010000465.1 coordinate 6,304, forward strand.
TCGCTGCTGGGGTACACCTCGCCGTCGTTGAGCACCGCCGACTCGGGGTTGATCACCCAGCAGCGGTAGCCCAACCCCTGGTGGTAGGTCACCCCCGCCACCCAGCTGGGAAACACCGAGACATGAATCAAACGACCTGTATCCATTGGCCTTTACCTCTTGCCGCCTACGCGTTGACCTCAGCCCTACCCTTCAGAATCTGGCCCTTGCTCTACCCCATCTAAATAATTTGGTTCAATTGTACTATATCTACAGAGTGAAAGCTTGCCCCATCCCCACGGGTTCGCCCCTGGTCGCCGGTCGCCTCTGACCCCAGGGAGTAGCGCTTTGGCGTCGCTCGGGGGAGGATAGGGCTACGCTCGCAACCAATGCCCTATGGATACTTCCCAAAACCGCCCCCAGTCTGGCTTGGCCCTGGCCGTGGCCACAGCGCTGGCCATCGTCGGTGCCGTGGTGTTCAACACCCTCTTCAACCGGTTCCCGCCCCGGGGGCAAAACGTCGGCGAAATTGCCAACACCGTGCTGTCTGGGGTGCTGATTACCCCCGCCAACTATGCCTTTGCCATCTGGGGTCTGATCTACCTGGGGCTGTTTGCCTACGCCGTTTACCAGTTTGCTCCCGAGCGGCGGCAGAGCGCCCAAATCCAGCGGGTAAACGCGCTGCTGATCGCCGCCTGCATCGCCCAGGTGATCTGGATCTGGCTGTTTTCGCTGTTGCAGTTTGGCTGGTCCATCGTGGCCATGCTGGGCATTTTGGGGCCGCTGATCGGCATTTATTTGACCCTTAATATCGGTCGCGAGCGGGTGTCGCGCCAGCGGCGCTGGATGGCACACATTCCCTTTAGCCTCTACCTGGGCTGGATTGCGGTGGCCACCATTGTCAATGTGGCCTCGGCCCTCTACGCCTCCAGCTGGGGCGGCTGGGGCATCTCCTCAGTCACCTGGACGGTGGCCATGATTGTGGTGGCGGCGGTGCTGGCCGAGGTGGTGATCTACCAGCGGCAGGATGTGGCCTTTACCCTGGTATTCGTCTGGGCGCTGGTTGCGATCGCACAGCGCCAGAGCGCCATCCCCGCCATCCGCTGGATATCGCTAATCGTCGCCGGGGTGCTGCTCCTGTGGCTCGCCCTGGCCCAGCGCCGCCGCCCCCGGGCCCCACAAAACTAGTCAACGCTCCCGGCGGCGTAGCGTGCCAGATTGAGCCAGGCGGTCAATAATAGGGGCAACCCCGGCCTCCGCTGACCATCGCCATCTGCCCCCCGCGCCACTATGTCTTTGCTAGCCCGCTCATCGCTGTTTCAAACCCTGAGTGCGCTACCGCCGCCGCAGTTTGAGCAGCTGCGCTTTGCCCTCAACCCGCCGCCGGGGGTGGTGCCCGAGAGCGTAGCCGCCCAGGGCAACCGGGTGGCGGCGCTGCTGAGCTGGGTGGAAGGGTCTACGGGCTGTGGGCTAGAGCGGCTGTATGAGGTGCTGGGGGAGATTTGGCCGGGGGGCGGTGGGGAAGCGGCAGGAGATGGGGAGGGTGAGGGAGATGGGAAAGTGGGGGCGTGGAATGTGCCCTATGGGCGCAACCCTTACTTCACCGGGCGCGATGAGGTGCTGACCACGCTGTACCAGCAGCTGCACGAGAGGCAGACGGCGGCGATTTCTCAAACCCAGGCGATTAGCGGGCTGGGCGGCATTGGCAAAACCCAAACGGCGGTGGAATACGCCTACCGCTACCGCGACGACTACCGCGACGTGTTTTGGGTGCGGGCCGATACGGAGCTGGAGCTGACCAGCAGCTATGTGGCCATTGCCCAAGCCCTCAACCTGCCCCTAAAAGATGCCGAAAACCAGGATGAAACCGTGCGGTCGGTGCGGCTGTGGCTAAGCCGCGAAGATGGCTGGCTGCTGATTTTCGACAACGCCGACCGCCCCGACCTCGTGCAGCCCTTTCTGCCCCGCGAAATCAAGGGCCACATTCTCGTCACCTCCCGCGCCCAAGATTTTCAAGACCTGGGTATTGTGCAGCCGCTGGCAATGGCAACCCTGCACCCCGACGAAGCCATCACCTTTCTGCTCAACCGCACCGCCCGCATTCGCCCAACGCAGGAAACTGAACCGTTACACGACAATCCAAATGGGCAGAATGCTCTACGCCAGGATGCGATCCCCCCAACCCCCGTTGAAAAGGGGGGCGGTAGACCAGGTGCGATCGCAGACAACCTGTTCCCCCCTTCGACAAGGGGGGCTAGGGGAGATCAAACCCCAGACCGCAATCAATCCGCCGACATCCAAGCCGCCACCG
>DATIVG010000466.1:0-10973 GCA_035466075.1 Nodosilinea sp.
CTCGGCCTGCACCAGCGCCCCCTCGTCGTGCCCCGGACTCAGCAGCTTGAGCGCCACATCCACGGCCTCTCCGGGCACCACGCAGTCGGTCAGCAAAATGCGGGTCCAGCAGTCAAAAATATCGCCGGTTTGTACAGGCTCGCCATTGACAAAAATATCGGCCCGGTCGGCCCACCAGCGCAGCGCCAGCCGCGCCCTCAGCCCCGCCAGCGGGTAGCCGTTGAGGTCGGTGGGCCAGGTAAAGCGCTGGTGCAGCTCCAGGGGCACTTTTCCCCTAGCCCAGGCAATGTGGCGGCGATCGTTGAGCGCGGCCAGGGGCCAGGTCTGCCCGGTGGATGGCCGAGGGTGAACCGGCGACCCCTCCGGGCAGCGGTGCCAGGTGCCCAAAACATCGATTTGGCTGAGGCGGCGGAGGCGATCGAGGCTGGCTAAAATCTGCGGCGGGGTGGCGGCGGCAACGGTGGCGGGGGGCATGGCTCCGGTATGATCGAGGGCAGTTCCCCCAGTGTAAGCATCAGTGTAGGCAGAGTTATGGCGACTTCGTCGCGCCGGTTTCAAAGCCAAACGGTGGCTCGTCTGGTGGCGGGGTATCGCCAGGTGGCCCACAGCGCTGGGCGGTGGCTGCGGCAGGGGCGCACGGCGCTGGTGTGGGGCTTGCAGGTGGCGGCCTATCCTCTCTATGCGGCGGTGCAGGGGGCAAGGCTGGGCTACCGACAGCTGCGGGCGGCGCGCCCCTGGCAGCCGGTGTGGGCCAGGCTCCAGGGCCAGGGCCAGCTTCCCCTGGTGAGGGCCGACACGCCCATTCGCGCGCTGCTGTCGGTGCTGCAACCCCCGGTGCTGAGCTCAACGACGGTGCGCCCCAGCGGCCTACAGCTGGTGAGCGTCTACGGTGGCTGGCTGCGGCAGTCGCGGGCGGGCGCGGTGCTCACCCCAGGCCAGTGGCACCTGCTGCCCTTGGCTGCGCCGATTCGGGGGGTGGCCTCTGACCTGGCCACCCGTCGCCTGGTGCTGGCTACGGTCGATAACGGCATTTTTGACGGGCTCACGGCGGCTCAGCAGCAGCGCTTGCAGCGGGCCATCGCCCTGATGCTGGCGGAATATGCGCGGGTCGGTCGTCAGCAGGCGCTTGACCAGCGGTGGCGGCGGCCCTGGCTGCCGCTACCCCAGGCCGCCCCCCGGGCCGTGCTGCCGTTTCGGTGGGTACCCCAGGCCCTGCGGTGGATGCAAACCAGTGCCCTGGCGGCGGCGACCAATGTGTTTGGGGAAGCGCGGCAGCAGCACTGGCGGCGGGAGAGGGGCGCGATCGCACCACTCTCCTCCCCTCTTTCCACCCAGACCAGTCACCCTTTCCTCGCCTCCGCCCCGCCTATGCTGCCACGCCCGGCTCTGCTGGCTAGATCAGGTGCAGAGCGGGGTGGCGAGCTGATGGTGACTGCATCCGCCGAGGCCGCTGGTTTGAGAGGGCCGCTGGTATCTCAACTGGGATCTAGCCTGGGGTCACAATCTAGCCCCAGCGTCCCGTTGGAGTTCGTGGCGCAGGCCCAGCCCGATCTCCCTCCTGCGATAGATTATCGGCAGCTCCAGGCTCCCGCCGCCCTGGAGGTCAAGGCCACTCCAGTCGGCTATGTCGATCCGCCTTTGGTGACGGTGCTGCGGGGCCTGGACTGGGTATTGTTTGGGTTTGAAACCTGGCTGCGCGGCCTCTGGGCCTGGCTAAAACGGCACTGGTAGATTGCCCAGCGCCTTTAGAGAGGCGAACGTTTGGCGATATGATAGGGCAAGCTTAGTCCTGCGCCGGGGCCGTTTCCGCTCAGTGGAATGCTGTTGCTGTTTGGGGCAGGTCTTGCGCCTACCTTGCTAGCCGTTTGGAGACCTAACTCATGCTGACTCTCAAGATTGTGGTTTACCTCGTGGTGGCCTTTTTTGTATCTCTGTTTATCTTTGGCTTCCTGAGCGGCGACCCCTCCCGCAACCCCGGCCGTCAAGATATGGACTAGGCGCTACCCACGCCACAGCGCTTGCATAGCCGTGAAGGGTTGAAGATTCAGCGGCTGCAATCCAGCCCGACCCTTCACGGCTATGCAAGCTATCCCCTGGGCCCCGGCCTAGGCCGATGGCGGTGATGGTATGGAACCTGCTCCTTCAAATGCAGTCTTTCAACCATTGATGATCAGTTATTGACGACTATGGTAGGTTCAGCGATGACCTGCTATGTTCGAGAGCCTCGATGTCATCGTGGCCGTGTGGCCTGGTGGTGAGGGCCTGGTTTAGCCCGACCGCCGGGCTTTGTTTTTGCTTTGGTGATGCCAGCCTATGCCCCTGTCGCTGCTCTTACCTGCTGTGCCCCCGGCCCCAGAGATGGCCGATGTAGCGCTGGTGTCAGCGGCTGACCTGTCGGCGGCTGAGGGTCGCCAGCTGGCGGTCGGGAAGGTTGAGGAGGTGGGAGAGGCTGCGATCGCACCCCTCCCCGCCATGCCCTACAGCGCCGCCCACCTGCTGCTGCCCCTGGCCCAGGCCGCCCCATCGCCCTCTGCCCCCCTCGTTCCCCCCGCTCCGGCTAACTCCCCAGATGCCGAGGCCGCTCCCCCCGACTCGCTCACCCCAGCGCCTCCGCTCCCCGCACCCCTTGAGGCATCACCACCGGCCGCAGCAGAGAGTCAGCCACTGGCCCCCGCCGCCGATCCCGCCGCGCCGGTCGAGACCTCGCCACCCCAGCCATCCCCAGAGACTCCTCTAGAACCCATCCCAGAGACTCCAGCGGGCCCTGGTGAAGTGCTACTGCGAGCCAATCAGCAGGTGGTTGAACCGATTCGGCAGATCGTCAGCGCCACAGGCGACGTGCTGCTTCAGTTTGGCACTGGGCAACTGGCCGCCGACCGCCTCTGGGTCAACCTCAAAAATCGCCATGTGCGGGCCGAGGGCAACGTCTTCTTCAACCGCAATAACCAAACCATCGAAGGCGATACCGCCACCTACAACCTGCTGCAGGGGGCAGGCACCATGCTCAACGCGCGGGGCGAGCTTCAGCTGTCAACCCTCGATGACGACTTTTCCTCCCCCACCGCGGGCAACACCCCCAGCTCCGGGGCACCCCTCGACTACCGGCTCCAGACCCAGCGGTCGATCTCCCAGGTCACCAGCCCCGGCGGGCTGGCCATCTCCACCGGCCCCACCGATACGCTGCTGGCGGGCCAGCAGCAGGGCCTGCGGCGGCTGCGCTTTGAGTCGGCCCGGCTCGATTTCGATGCCGATGGCTGGTACGCCGATCAGCTGCGGTTGACCAACGACCCGTTTTCGCCCCCGGAGCTGGAGTTTCGGGCCAACAACGTGCGCCTCACCCCCCTCAACGCTGAGGAAGATGAGCTGGTGTTTGACAATCCCCGCCTGGTGCTCAACCAGTGGATCAGCATTCCGCTGGTGCGTCGCCGCTACATCCTCAATCGCGGCCAGCTGCCCCCCGATGCCTTTAACCCCTTCCCAACCAACATTGGCATCGATGGCCGCGATCGCGGCGGGCTGTTTTTAGAGCGCGAGTTTTCCCTCACCGGCTCCAACCCCTGGAATGTCTCCGTAGCCCCCCAATTTTTGGTCTCTCGCTGGCTGGGCAGCTCCAACTACAACATTGCCGACCCCGCCAACTTTGGCATTGCGGTGCGGGTCAATGGCCCCCTCAGCCCGCGCACCTCCGCCACCGGCATTTTTAACCTCTCCGGGCTCGACCTGGAAAACTTCAGCGAAAACCTGCGGGCCAACTTTCGCGCCCAGCAGCTGGTGGGCACCCACCGGCTCAATCTGGAATACGTCTATCGCGATCGCCTGTTCAATGGCTCCCTGGGCTTTCAGGATGTGCAGAGCAGCATGGGTCTGCTCTTGGAGTCGCCGGTGATTACCCTGGGCGGCAGCGGCATCAACCTCACCTACCAGGTCTCGGGGCAGTACGTCACCGCCAACACCGATCGCCCTGAGCTGCTCAGCCCGGGGGTGGGAATTGGGCTCACCAACCAGTTTCGCTTCCAGGGCTCGGCCGATCTGAGCCGTTTCTTTTCTCTGTGGCAGGGGCAACCGCTGCCCGCCACCCCCACCGAAGGGCTACGCTACTCGCCCCGGCCAGTGGTGCCCAGCCTGGGCCTGGGGGTAGGGCTGCGGGGGGTGGCCACCTACTACACCAGCGACGACCTGCAAGAGTCGCTGGATGGCCGCATCTTTTTGGTGGGGCAGCTGGGGCGTTTGCAGAGCAACTTCTTCGACTACACCCAGTTCAACATTGGCTATAGCCGCAGCTTCATTGGCGGCGATAGCTCTCCCTTTTTGTTTGACCGCACGGTGGACCAGTCGGTGCTGTCGGGGGGCGTTTTGCAGCAGATCTATGGCCCCTTTCTGGCCGGGTTTCAAACCCAGATCAACCTCGATACCGGGCGCACCATCGATACCAACCTGGTGTTTGAGTATCGCCGCCGCGCCTACGGACTGCAATTTAGCTACAACCTCAACCAGGAGACCGGCTTTTTAGGGTTTCGCATCAGCGATTTTGACTGGGTGGGGCGCACGGCCCCCTTCGATGCCGACCCCTCTACCCCCAGCGATGTGGTGGTGCAGTAGTCAGGTGTTGCCTAGAGGGGCTATGGCCGTCACCATCAGGGCTAGGCTATTCTCTACAGCCCTCTGTCGGCGATGGCTATGAGCCCGATCGCTGCACCAGCGTTGCGGTGGGTGGCTGAACTGACCTCAGCAAACTGGCCACAGCTATATCGGGCCGCGAACGGTAATAAACCTTACGATGATGGCCTTTGCACGGGCTTAGCATTAAGCTGAACTGTGGAGCCTGTTTACATATTCTGGCCACTGTGGGTTAACGCCAAGGCAACTACCATGACTCACCCCAGCAATTCTCCCGATATTGAGCCTGTTTACCAGCTCCTGACCAGCTACAGCTTTGATGCTGAGGCCTACCAAACTGAGGCAGTGATTGCCGCCTGGCTAGAAGAGTTTGGCCCGATCTGGGTGAGCCACGCCATTACCGAGGCCCTTTACCAGGGCCGCTACAAACTTATTTCTATCGATCAAATTCTCAGGCTCTGGCAGCGGCGGGGGCAGCCCATCCGCCACTTTAACCGCGAGTTTGAGTCCATTATTTTGGGGCAGACGCTGCTCTGCCCGACCGGCTACGGCAATGCCGCCGAGTCGCTGGCTCCGTCAACGGCGGCGGGGTCTGAGGTGCTGACCCCGGCGACAGGAGCCGCTGGGGCTGAGAGCCCCGCCTCAGCCCCAGCGCCTGAGGCCGCAACGACTGAGGCTATACCGGCTGAGGCCCCAGCGCCTGAGGAGCCGCTCGATGGGGAGCCGCTCGATGGGGCCTCAGCTGCTGCGGTGCCTGCGGTGCCCCAGCGCCGGGCGGTACCCAATTTTCAGCCCTACGTGCCCGATCTCTCGCCCGCCTGGCCCCACGGCGAGGTGATTCAGCCCTTTGTGCCCCGGCAGGATGGCTCGGAGCTGCACGAACGGTTGCGGGCTGTGGTGCAGGGGGGCATGCGAGAGTAGTACCGGCGGGGGCAAAGCGCCCTATACTAAAGTGGTACATACGATCTATACGCATGGTTCACTACACCCTGGCCCAGAGCCCGGAGGTGGTTCTCACCGTCCCTGGCAAAGACTCGCTCAAAGCCCGCGAAAAAGCCCTCGACCAGCTCATGACCATGCTGGATGAGGGGGAGTTGCCCACGGCGCTGGTCGATGGGTTTAGCTCTGAGCAACTGGTCGAAGTACAGCCCCCCACTACCTCCGCCGCCGTGCAGCAACAAGACGATTCTGTGGTCGAAGCCATTCAGGTGCTAAACCAGTTGGCCACCCTCAAGGTCAAGGTTCAGGCCTCTCGCGATGACGCCCTGCGGGTGCGCGAGCTGGTTGATCTGCTGTTTACCGACGACCCCATGGATGAGGAGCAGCTGACCGAGCTGAAGGAGGGCTTTAAGGTGCTGAAGTCGTTTGCCCAGAGCAATCTGCGCTTTAAGGAAGCTCGGGCCCAGGCCGAGGCCGCCCGCCAGGTGCTGGACGAGGCGCTGGGGAGCTGAGGGCGGAGCTAGATCAGGTCTCGGTGGGTGAAGGGTTTGGCGGCGCTGCCGCTGTAGGTGGCGGAGATGTGGCCATTGCCCACCAGCTGGTATTTGTAGGTGACTAGCCCTTCCAGGCCCACGGGCCCACGGGGGGGCATTTTTTGGGTGCTGATGCCCACCTCGGCTCCAAAGCCGTAGCGAAAGCCGTCGGCAAAGCGGGTGGAGCAGTTGTGGTAGACGCCAGCGGCATCGACCCGATCGATGAAGTGGGCGGCGGTGGCCGGGTTGCGGGTGACGATGGCCTCGGTGTGGCGCGAGCCGTAGGTGTTGATATGCGCGATCGCACCTTCCACCGACGCCACCACCTTGATGGCCAACACCAGATCGCTGTACTCTGTGGCCCAGTCCTCGGCGGTGGCGGGCACCAGGTAGGGAACGATTGCCCGCGCCGGGTCGTCGCCGCGCAGCTCAACCTGGGCCTCCCGCAGGGCCGCCGCCAGCGGGGGCAGCCCCTCGGCAGCGATGTCCTGATGAATCAGCAGGGTCTCGATGGCGTTGCAGGCGGAGGGGTAGGCGGTTTTGGCGTCGAGGGCGATCGCAACCGCCTGCTCCAGATCGGCCTCGCTGTCGATATACAGGTGACAGATGCCGTCGGCATGGCCCAGCACCGGAATGCGGGTGTTGTCTTGCACAAACCGCACAAAGGCGTTGGAGCCGCGCGGAATGATCAGATCGATGTAGCCGTCTAGCTCCAGCAGGGCGCGGGTCTCTTCGCGGGTGGTCAGCAGCTGCACCGCCGCCGGATCTACCCCGGCGTCCTCCAGCCCCTGCTTAATCGCGGCCACCAGGGCGGTGCAAGACCGCACTGCCTCCCGGCCCCCCTTGAGAATCACCCCGTTGCCCGACTTCAGCGCCAGGGCCGCAATCTGCACGACCGCGTCGGGGCGCGACTCAAAGATCACCCCCAGCACCCCCAGGGGCACCGTCATCCGCTTCAGCACCAGGCCGTCGTCGAGCTCGCGGTGAATCTGCACGGTGCCCACCGGGTCGGCCAGGCGAGCAACATCGCGCAACCCTGCGATCGCACCCGCCAGCTTCGCCTCATCCAGCTTCAGCCGCCCGTAGAGAGGCTTGGCCAGTTGGTCAGCCACCGCCGCCTCACAGTCGGCCTGATTGGCCGCCACAATGGCCCCCGCCTGGGCCTCCAGCGCCGCCGCCACCGCTTCAATGGCGCGATTTTTAGCCTCGTTAGACAGGCTGGCCAGGGTTTGAGCCGCCTGGCGAGTTGCCTGGGCAACGGCCAGCAACGGCTGCGTAACAGCATCCTGGGCAAAGGAAGAAACGGTCATAGCAGTACACAAACCCGGCAATACTCCAGTCTACCGTTTGGGCGCAGCACCGCTGGCAAAGCCACCCACCGCCCTCAATTTAACGCCCTCAATTTAATATTTCTCCTTCGCAGCCCCTACGCAAACAAAACCCAAAAATCACCTCCCCACCTTCCCCACCTTCCCCATTCCCCCACCTTCCCCACCTTCCCCACCTTCCCAACCGCCTAACTAATGCCGCGCAAACGCATCGGTGGCTTCAATCAACGCATGGGTAATCCCCGGCTCCATGGCTGAATGCCCGGCCTCTTGCACCAGCACAAACTGGGCTTCGGGCCAGGCGCGGTGGAGTTCCCAGGCGGTGGTAGGGGGGCAGACCACGTCGTAGCGGCCCTGCACAATCACGCCGGGAATGTGGCGAATGCGATCGACCTGGCTGAGCAGCAGGTCGTCGGTGGCAAAGAACCCCCGATTGACAAAGTAGTGGCACTCGATGCGGGCAAAGGCCACGGCAAATTCGTCTTCGCTGAAGTGGTGCAGCAGGCCGGGGTCTTGCACCAGTTTGCTGGTGCTGGCTTCCCACACGGCCCAGGCCCGGGCGGCGGCCAGCTGCTCGTTGGGGTCGTCACTGGTGAGGCGACGGTAGTAGGCCCCCACCAGGTCATCCCGTTCCGCCACTGGGATGGGGGCCAGGTATTGCTCCCAGGCGTCGGGGTAGAGGTAGTTGGCCCCCTCCTGGTAAAACCAGTGGATCTCTCGCTGCCGCAGGGTAAAAATGCCGCGCAAAATCAGCCCCTGGCAGCGCTCGGGATGGGTTTGGGCGTAGGTCAGCGCCAGGGTGCTGCCCCAGCTGCCGCCAAACACCGTCCACTGGTCAATGCCCAGGTGGGTGCGAATCGCCTCGATGTCGCTGACAAGGGCCCAGGTGGTATTGTCTTCGAGATCGGCGTGGGGCAGGCTTTTGCCGCAGCCGCGCTGGTCAAACAGCACAATGCGCCAGTGCTGGGGGTTAAAAAACTGCCGGTAGGTGGGGTTGATGCCGCCCCCGGGGCCGCCGTGGAGAAACACCACCGGCTTACCCATTGGGTTGCCCGCCACCTCGACGTAGAGCTGGTGGCGATCTGATACGGCTAGATATTCGGTGTGAAACGGCTCAATGGGGGGATACAGATGGCGCATGGCGGCAGGCGAATGCTGGGTAGCAATACAAGCTCACACTATAGCCCAGCCCCTAGCCCCGCCCACCTGGCGCGATCGCACCTCCTGATCACCCTCCTACTGGCACCAGCTCTCGGGCCAATGCTCAGGGGGCCAGTCCTCTGGAGGCGCAGCGGCGGGCCCTTCGGGGTAGGTTGTTTCCCCAGGAATTATCGACGACTCCTGGGGCCAGTCTTTACCACCTGCCAGGCCCCCGTCTGTGGATCGCGCTGGGTAGTAAAGGGGTTAGCTTTGAGGGGTTTACTACAAGGGCGGGCCATAGCGCTCACTGTCGTAGGAATAACCCCATAGTAAGAAATGACACATGGGCCACGGGTGACCTCCCGCCCTCATCCCGGTGACGATTATCGGTACCCCCCGTGATCTGCATCACCGATCCGAAGGCATTCCTCACCGCCCCAGGCGAAAGCACTGGGACAAAATGATGCGGTTTTTTAAATCTGCGCTAACATCTTGACGACAAATGAGGACGGGCAAAAATCCATTGATGCTTGACCGTCTACCGGTTATCCGCGCAAACAATGGGCAGGAGTCGTGATCGCCATGCAGGACTACGTATTAAAGGGTGGGGCCCGGCCCCGTCGCAGCCGCACCTACAGCTGGGCTAGAGCCATTTTGAGTGCCGCCGCCACGACATCGGCGGCTAGCCTAGTAGCGGTGACAGGTTTAGTGGAGCCCGGCCTAGCCCAGGGCTACGATGCCGTGCCACCGCTGCCAGCCGGGGCGGTGCCCGTGCCGGGTGCGGCTCTTCCCCAGGCCCCGATTGGCGGTCAGCAGTATTTGATCTACGTCAACGACACCAGCGAGGCGACCCTGACCCAGGTGCGCCAGGTGGAGCCCACGGCGTTTCGCACCACCTTCCAGGGGCGGCCGGTGATTCAGGCGGGGCGGTTTACCATGACCGGCAACGCCCAGCAGCGGGTTACCGATCTAGGGGCGCTGGGGGTGAGAGCCGAGATGGCCCAGGTGGCGGCAGCGGTGCCCTACTACGCCCAAACCCCCGCTCTGCCCGGTAATGTCTATGCCTCGAACGGCGATCTGCCGCCGCTGCCTGAGTCGGCCTTTCCCCAGGGGCAGGCGGTGACGGCGGTGCCCGTACCCGCCCTGCCGCCCACCCCCAGCGTGCCCCAGGCCCCGGCCACCCCCGGCAATGTGGAGTTTGGCCAGGAGCTCAACTACGGTGTGCCCCCGGTTCCCAGTGGCGGAGCGGCCATTCCGCCGCCGTCGAGCACCGTGCCGATGGTGGATTCGGCTAGCGCTCCGTACTACGTGGTGATTCCCACCGATGCGTCAAACCTGGGCAATCTTAGCAGCCAGGTGATTCAGCTGGGCACGCCCCCCGACCGGGTGCAGCAGCGCACCGCTCCCCGCGGCCCCCACGTGGCGGTGGGCCCGTTTACCGACCGGGGGCTGGCCAACCGCTGGAACGATTTCTATCGCGAAGCGGGCATTGGTAACAGCCGGGTGCATTTTCAGCGGTAGCGTTTTTTGAACTGAGCCAGCGCCAATGGAACTTAACCCTGGGCCCGCCAACACCGCTTCCGCTGGGGTTGGCGGGTCTTTTGCATGGAATGGGGACTTTGATGGGGCGCTCGACCGGGTGGTCACCGCGGCGCAGATGCGGGCCATCGAAGGGCACCTGTTTGCCGCCGGTATGCCCGTCGCCGCCCTGATGGAAAAAGTGGCCGGGCGCATCGCCGCGTGGATTGGGGCGCAGTTTCCGCTGGGGAACTACCGGCGGGTGGGCATTGTGGCTGGGCCGGGGCACAACGGCGGCGATGCCCTGGTGGTGGGGCGAGAGCTGGCCGCCCTGGGCTACGCGGTGCAGGTGTGCAGCCCGGCGGCGCGGCCCAAGCCGCTGACCGCTGACCAGCTGCGGTATTTGATCTATCTGGGCATTCCCCTAGTCACTGAGATAGGGCAACTGCTGCCCTGCGACCTGATGCTGGACGGGCTGTTTGGCTTTGGCCTGGAGCGGCCGGTGGAGGGCGAACTGGCCGAGGTGGTAGCGGCAATGAATGGCGCCCCCTGCCCGGTGGTGAGCATCGATCTGCCCTCGGGGCTGCACACCGATACGGGCGCGGCGCTGGGAACAGCGGTGCGGGCCGCCCACACCCTCTGTCTGGGCCTGTGGAAGCGGGCCTTTTGCCAGGAGGAAGCCCTGGCCTACGTGGGGCAACCCCACCTGATTGACTTTGATATTCCCCCCGGGGCAATGGCGGCGGTGCTGGCCGAACTGCCCGCTGTGCGACGGGCCACGCTGCCCGCGCTGCGATCGCAGCTGCCCCTGCCCCGCCAGGCCAATACCCACAAGTACCGGGTGGGGCAGCTGCTGCTGGTGGCGGGGTCGCGGCCCTACGCCGGGGCGGCGCTGCTG
>DATIVG010000467.1:0-2508 GCA_035466075.1 Nodosilinea sp.
CTGGTTAGCGGGCTGGTCAGCGCAGGGCTGCTATTGATCGGTGCCTGGTTTTGGCAGGCGGGCTCTCCCGGCGGGGCGGGCCTGGCCATGGGGGTGACGGCTGCCCTGGTAGTCATTTTCATTCGCCGCTGGATGCAGACCCACAAGGCAATGCCCGCCGCAATCATGATTGCGGCGGGCCTGCTGGCTTTTGTCGGCATGGGGCTGTCGCTGCTGAACGGTCGCTAGCCCAAGGGGCCGTACCAGCCTAAGTTTGTAGGTGGGGGGGTGCGATCGCACCCCCCCGCAAAACTAGCCCTGGCGTTGGGTGAAACGCAGGATCACCCAACGCCAGAGAGCTGCACGAGGAGTTTCCAGGGCCTTGTCTCGGGCATCCAGTAGCCTGTCCCATTCAGCCGACGGTGGTGATTCGGCCTCTACAGCAGCGTGAGCAAGTAAATCAGGGTAAACAGCACAATCCACACCACATCGACGAAGTGCCAGTATATCTCCGCCATTTCTGGCCCCACGTGGGTGATGTCGTTGTAGTGGTTGGCGCGGCGGGAGCGCCACAGCACCCCCAAAATGAGCACCAGGCCAATGAAAACGTGGGCCCCGTGAAAGCCCGTGGTGAGATAAAAGCAGTTGCTAAACAGGTTGGTCCTCAGGCCGTAGCCCAGGTTCATGTATTCGTACACCTGGCCCACCAAAAAGACGGCCCCCATGGCGGCGGTAATGCCAAACCACTTGCGCATCCCGGCCAGGTCGTTTTTCTTGATGGCTTTGGTGCCCAGGTTAATCACCCAGCTGCTGGCCACCAGAATAAAGGTGTTGACCGCAGGCAGCAGCAGCTCGACTTCGGTTTCTTCGGGGGGCCACTGCACGTGGCTGCCGCGAAACACCAAAAAGACGGCAAAAAAGCCCGCAAACATCAAAAATTCTGAGGCCAAAAAGGTAATCAGACCCAGCACGCGCAGGTCTTGGTGGGCTTCGTGGGCGGCGGCATGGCCGTTTGCCGCAGCGGTGTTGGGGTCAACGGTGCCTTGCATAGGGTACCTGGGGTAAGGGGCGGGTCTGGGAGCGGAGGGGATGCGAACCGGAGCCGGGAGTGGGGTGCATGGGCAAACCAACGCACCCCGGGAGTAGCGCTACTTGGGCGCCAGGGCGGCTTCGTCCGTCGCCTCGGCCTCTGGGTCAAAGCCATAGTCGTAGGGGCCGTGGGTGAGCACCGGCAGCACTTCCCAGTTTTCAATGATCGGCGGTGAGGCGGTGGTCCACTCCAGGGTGAGGGCGTTCCAGGGGTTGGGGCCGGCCTCTTTGCCCGCCATCCAGCTCCAGATCACGTTGATGTAGAAGGGAATCACCGACACCGCCAAAATGTAGGCCCCCACCGTGACCAACTGGTTGAGGCTGGCAAACTGCGGGTCGTACATGGCCACCCGGCGGGGCATGCCCTGCATACCCAGGGAGTGCATGGGGGTAAAGGTGAGAATGGTGCCGATAAAGGTGAGCACAAAGTGCACCTTGCCCAGGGGCTCGTTGAGCATGCGCCCGGTCATTTTGGGGAACCAGTGGTAGATGGCTGAGTAAATGCCAAATACCGAGCCGCCGTACAGCACGTAGTGGAAGTGGCCCACCACGTAGTAGGTGTCGTGGACGTGAATATCAAAGGGGGCCGCCCCCAGGGTGACGCCGCTGAGGCCGCCAAACACAAACATCGACAGCAGCCCCACCGCAAACAGCATGGCGGTGGTGTAGCGAATCTTGCCGCCCCACAGGGTGGCAACCCAGCTAAAGATCTTGATGCCCGTGGGTACCGCCACAATCAGCGTGGAGATGGTGAAGAAAATTCGCATCCAGGGGGCGGTGCCGCTGGTAAACATGTGGTGCACCCACACAAACAGCCCCACCAGGCAAATGGTCATCGATGAATATGCGATCGCACGGTAACCAAAGATCGGCTTGCGGGCGTGTACCGGTATCACCTCCGACATAATGCCGAAGATCGGCAAAATCATCAGATACACCGCCGGGTGCGAGTAAAACCAAAACAGGTGCTGATACACCACCACGTTGCCGCCCGCGTCGGGCTTAAAGAACGAGGTGCCAAAGTTGATATCAAACAGCAGCAAAACCATCGCCGCCGCCAGCACCGGCGTGGCAAACAGCGCCAGCAGCGCCGTCGCCACCATAGCCCAGCAAAACAGCGGCAGCTCATCCCAGGCCATGCTGGGCACCCGCATTTTCCAGATGGTGACCAAAAAGTTCACCGATCCCAAAATGGACGACGTCCCCACCATGATCAGCGCCACACACCAGAGGGTCTGGGGCAGGTTGGCGGTGATCTCACTCAGCGGCGGGTAGGAGGTCCACCCCGACTGGGCCCCGCCGCCCACAAAAAAGCTGATCGCCAGCAGCGCCCCCGCTGGGGGGTTGAGCCAAAAGGCCAGGGCGTTGAGCTTCGGAAAAGCCATATCCCGCGCCCCAATCATCAGCGGAATCAGGTAGTTGCCAAAGCCGCCGATGGCC
>DATIVG010000468.1:0-6084 GCA_035466075.1 Nodosilinea sp.
CCCCCCAAATTCTGGGGGATCTGAAGCTCCCAGGGTTGGGGGGCGGGGGCCAAAACCCGTACAGGCCCATAGCCTTTTATGGCAAAGGAACCACCCTGCTGGGGGCTAAGCGGCCAGGATTTTGTCGTCGAGGGCAAAATCGACTGCGGCGCTGTCTTTGCCGGTGGCCAGATAGTCCTTCGTAAAGGAATCCTTCAGCCCCGCCACCAGGTCATAGGTGGGGGCCCAGCCCAGCTCGGCCTGGGCCTTGTCGATGGCCGTAAAGAAGTGCTGCACCCGCATGGGAAAGGCCTTGGCCTTGCCAAAGTCAAAGGCCTTGGGGTCGTAGTGGACGATCTTGAGGGCCTGGGGGTCTTTCCCAGCGGCCTCGGCGCAGGCGCGGGCCAGGCCATCAAAGGTGACGGCCTTTTCGCCGGAGATGTTGTAGATCTGGCCGATGGCGGTTTCGTTGCCCAGCACCGCCGCCATGGCCGCCGCCAGGTCTTGCACATGGCCCAGCTGGGTGAGGTGCATGCCGTTGCCGGGAATGGGAATGGTGCGATCGCGCACTACCCGGTCAAAAAACCACTGCTCTAGGGGGTTGTAGTTTTGCGGGCCGTAGATGTAGACCGGCCGCACTGAGGTAAAGGGCACCCCCTGGGCTTGCAGGTAGGCCTCGGTTTCAAACTTGCCCTTGTGGCGACTTTTTGGATCCACCGCATCCCCTTCGATGTGGGGCATCTGGTCGGCCTTGAGGTATACCCCGGCGGAGCTGACGTAGACAAAGTGCTGAAGCTGGCCGCCAAACAGCTCTACCAGGGGCTGGGTGTCGCTCAGCTCGCGGCCATTGTTGTCAAAGATAGCGTCGAAGGTTTCGCCCGCCAGCTGGGTTTTGAGGCTGTCGGCATCGGTGCGATCGCCCACGATGGTGGGCACCCCGGCCACCGGGGCGGGGTGGTTGCCCCGGTTAAACAGCACCACCTCATGGCCCTGCTCAATCAATAGCTTGGTGAGATACACCCCAATAAACCGGGTGCCACCCATGACTAGTACGCGCATTGCCCTCTCCTTACGGCTAACCAGCGGCCTCAAACCTGGCCCCAAGGCCCGCTGAACTTAATGTATGTATATTAAGCTGCGCTGATCCCCGAACTTCGCTTGAAGAATCAGGGGATTGGGGGGCAAACCCGTTAAGCAAACCGGTAGATAACGGCCCAGGTCTTACGCTCCGGGGGGAAGCCGCCTAGAATGTTATGGATTGCAGTGTTATGAGTTGAGCACCGGCTTTAACACCCTAAGCGCGAGATTGTCTCTACATGCGAGAGCTGGACAACGCCTACCGAATTCTAGAACTAGAGCCCGGTGCATCCCTTGAGGAGGTCAACCAGGCTTACAAAGATCTAGTGTTTGTCTGGCACCCCGACCGCATTCCCCAAGACAACGAGCGCCTCTACCAAAAGGCCCAGGACAAGATCAAGGCGCTCAACCACGCTCGGGACGTGGTGCGATCGCACAGTCGCAATGGCCGCAGCGCCAGCTCCACCGCCAGCAGCAGCACTCGCGCCGCCAGCACCGATCGCTACTACGGTGCCAGCGACTACCGCTCCGCCTACAGCAACGGCTACAACGGCAACGGCTACGGCAGCGCCCGCTCCCAAAGCGCCAGCAGCGATGGCGACGACGAGCCCCGCTCCGCCTCCCACAACCGCTACTACCGCTACCAGCGCAGCACCTACGGCGGCAGCTACTACGGCACCGGCCAGGCCAGTGGCAACGGCAGCAGCAACGGCTCCAGCGCCAACAGCTCCAGCAGCAACGGCTCCAGCAGCAACGGCTCCAGCGCCGCTAGCTCCGACCAGTCGCAAACCTACCGGCAGCGGCGCGATGCGGCCGCCGGGGTCGGCGGCGACAAATCGGCCAGCGCCAGCCCGCCCAGCTCAGCCAGCGCCGCCAGCGGCAAAGCCCCCAGCAGCCCCAGCGCCAAAGCTACCCCCCAACCCGCCAGCGACGCCTACAACAGCTACAACGCCCACACCCGCAACGGGGCCGCCAGCACCCACCGCTCTCGCCAGAGCCCCGACCTCAGCGGCACCGACCTCAGCGGCGCCAACCTGCGCGAAAAAGACTTTGCGGGCCGCAACCTCAGCGAGGCCAACCTCAGCGGCGCCGACCTCAGCGACGCCTTTTTGCACAAGGTCAACCTCAACCGGGCTAACCTCAGCAAGGCCAAGCTGTTTCGCGCCAACCTGCTCCAGGCCGACCTCAGCCACGCCAACCTGCGCGAAGCCGACCTGATTGGGGCCGACTTTAGCGGGGCCGACCTCAGCGGGGCCGACCTCAGCGGGGCCAAGGTGGCGGTCGGGGGCCGCACCATGGTCAAGCTCACCGGCACCATTCTCACCGGGGCGATCATGCCCGACGGCTCCATCCACGATTAATCGTCTGCTAAGAAACCGGGTCTCGTTTAGTCCAGCGCTGAGATTTGCGGTTTATGCGCAGAAACCCGGTTTCTAGAGAGAGGAGTCTCCCGGGCTAGGCACTGGGGCTCACGGCCTCCGTTGGCTGGGCGGCTGCGACAGCTTTTTCGGCCATGGCCTGCAACCGGGCAATGCGGTCTTCGGTGGAGGGGTGGGTCATAAACAGGGTCATCAGCCCTTCCCTGGTCAGGGGGTTGACGATAAACAGCGGCGCAAAGGCTGGGTTGCCGTGAATGGGCACCTTCTGCCCCTGGGCCTCCAGGGTTTCGAGCGCCCGCACCAGGGCCAGGGGGTTGCCGGTGATCTCGGCGGCCCCGGCATCGGCGGCGTATTCCCGCGTGCGCGAAATCGCCATGCGAATCAGCCCGGCGGCCAGGGGGCCGACCACCAGCAAAAAGAGAATGGCCAGGGGATTGTTGCCGCGTCGCCCCACCCGCGCCACCGGGAAGTACAGCGCCCCCAGGGTGAGAATGCGACCCAGGTAGGTGAGCGACCCGGCCAGGGTGCCCGCCACCGCCTGGGTGAGGGTGTCGCGGTTGCGCACGTGGGTAAGCTCGTGGGCGATCACGGCGTCGAGCTCGTCGGCGGGCAGCAGGTCAATGATGCCTTTCGTGAGGGCGATCGCCGCATGGTTGGGATCGCGCCCGGTGGCAAAGGCGTTGGGCGACTCGGAGGGCACCAGGTAGAGAGCCGGGGTGGGCAGGTTGGCGCGATCGCACAGTTGATCCAGCCGCTCGTACAGCGCCGGAGCCTCATCGCGGGGGGTGGGCTGGGCCTGAAACGCCGCCAGCGCCGCTCGGTCGGAGTAGTACCACGAGCCAAAGCTGCTCAGCGCCGCAAAGCCCAGCCCGTAGACCAGCCCGGTCTCATTGCCCACCAGCAGGTAGCCCGCCAGCACAATTAGCCCGCTGAGCAAGGCCAGTAGCGCCAAGGTCTTGAATTGATTCACTGCCACCATAAAAAACTACCTGAGATGATATTTACTCTTCAAGATCCCAAAAGTTGGCGCGGCTGGAGTCTACCCAGGGAGAGAAAGCCAGGATATTGGCAGACCCAAGGGCATCAGAATTAAGCGTTACACTTGGGCCTAGAGGTTGAATCAGCAGGCCAATAGTCATGTATGAAATTGTCGTGGCGGTTCCAGAAGAGACCGCAGCTGCCTTAAATACCTCATTGGTATCGCTGGATGAGGAAATAAGATTGGCCGCAGCGGTGAAGCTGTTTGAGCTAGGCCGTCTTTCGTCTGGGGCAGCAGCAACGCTGGCGGGGCTACCGAGAACAGTGTTCTTAACGAAGTTAGCCGATTACGGCGTTAATACCTTCACGTTGACTGAAGCTGAGCTGGCTGAAGACTTGGCCAATGCCTGAGGTGATTGCTGACACCTCAGTGATGCAGTACCTGTTCCAGAGCAATCACTTCCTTCTGTTGCCAAACCTGTATGAAAACTTGGTAATTCCTAAGGCCGTAAAGAATGAGCTAGACGAAGGCCGAAAACTCGGCATTTTGCTGCCTCAACCCAGCGATTATGAGTGGATTCAGCCAGTTGCTGTCGAGGAACAGAGACTGGTACCTCAAATACCGGGGCTGGGGCAGGGAGAACGAGAAGTTCTATCGCTGTCGATGAAGCAGCAAAACGCTCTTGCCCTGCTAGATGACGGCTTAGCCAGGCAGTATGCAAGGCGTCTCAACATTCGAGTCACGGGCACCCTGGGTATTTTGCTGAAAGCTAAGCAGTCTGGATTAATTGATCAAATTGGGCCTGTGATAGATTCTCTAAAACAGCTGGGTTTTCGGGTTAGTGAGGAAACTCAGGCGGCGATCCTCAGCTTGGCTGCTGAAGCAACTTGGTAGGGCTCTGCCTAGCGCTCTCAGCAGCCTCAGAGCCCATCAATAGGTTTGTCTCAAACCGGTGAATCGATCAGCCCGGGGTGATCCTGGGGGCGAGGGCCGGAGGTATCCCAAAAAAAGCGGCGGTCTGAGTCGGCAATGGGCCGGTCGTTGATGCTGGCTTCGCGGCGGCGCATCAGCCCATTTTCGTCAAATTCCCAGTTTTCGTTGCCGTAGGCGCGGTACCACTGGCCCGCGTCGTCGTGCCACTCGTACTGAAAGCGCACGGCAATGCGGTTGTCGCCGTAGGCCCAGACTTCTTTGACCAGGCGGTAGTCGAGTTCTTTGTCCCACTTGCGGCGCAAAAAGGCGCGGATGGCGTCGCGGCCCTGGAAAATTTCGGCCCGGTTGCGCCAGTGGCTGTCCTCGGTGTAAGCGAGGGCAACGCGGTCGGGGTCACGGCTGTTCCAGGCGTCTTCGGCCATGCGGGCCTTTGCGATCGCAGCTTCTCGGGTAAACGGCGGCACGATGGGGGTAGGCATAGGGATGAATGCTTAGTTTTAAGTCTTGAATTTTGAATTTTTGTCCGGTGGGAGGGATGGAGAGGGTTGGGAAGACCGAAAAGAGGGATATAGGAAAGGCTGTCAGCGGTGCCAACAGCCTCAGGAGTTGTGAGTCAGGACGCGTAACCGGGGTTTACCACTTCTTGTAGGGCAGGAATTTGCCGTTCATGATCACCTTGACGCGGTCGCCCTTGGGATCCTCTTCCTTTTCTACATCGAGGGTAAAGTCGATGGCGCTCATGATGCCGTCGCCAAACTTTTCGTGAATCACGGCCTTCATGGGCATGCCGTAGACCTGCATGATCTCGTAGAAGCGGTAGATCAGCGGGTCGGTGGGAATGACGGGGTCGAGACCGCCCTTGACCGGAAAATCAGTCAGCGCCTCGATCAGAGATGAATCAGCACCGAGGGCTTCAACAATCTTGGTGGCTTCTTCCACCGAGGCGCTGGCCTGGCGGTAAAACACAGAGGCAATCCACACTTCGTCGCAGCCGATTTTGGCTTCGAGGTCGGCAAAGCTGAGGCCAGCCGCTTTTTTGGCGGCCAGCAGTTTTTCGGTAATGGGAGAAACAGTCATGGTTGGATCCTCTTAAATACGTCTATTAGTCAAACCTGTGATGCCGGTAGGGTGGGCCTGCGGCAATTGATCAGCGACCTTTGCCCTGGGTGGATGGGGAAACGTGGGTTTAGGGCGAAGGATGTGGTGGGCAGTGCCCACCCTACGGGAGAGGTTGGCTGGTGGGGATGGAATGTGGTCTAGCAGGATTCCCTGACGTGCAGCCACGGCGGGCGGTGGGTTACGGCCGGGGATTTTGGGACAGAGGCAGAGGGCAATGGCCGCCTAGCCCACCCCACGGGGTTGATTGATCTCCCCCACCTTCCCCATCTCCTTCATCTCCCTCATCCCCCCACCCGAGCGGCTTCCACCGCGCGGGTTTCGCGGAACAGGTGGCTCTCCATCTCGGCCTTGAGGCTGTGGTAGGCGGGGTGCTGTTCGATGGTTTCGCGGTTGCGGGGTCGTGGGAAGGGCACTTCCAGAATTTCGTCGATGCGGGCGGCGGGGCCGCGGGTCATCATGACGATGCGATCGCTCAGCAACAAAGCTTCTTCAATGCTGTGGGTAATCATGATTACCGTCTTGCGCTGCTGCTCCCAGATCCGCTCCACCTCTTCCTGCAAAAAGCCTCGGGTGAGGGCATCGAGGGCCCCAAAGGGCTCATCCATCAGCAGCATTTGG
>DATIVG010000469.1:0-4938 GCA_035466075.1 Nodosilinea sp.
CACCCCAAAAAACCGCAAAATACTGCCCCCCACCAGCAGGGTGCTGACCAGCAGCACCACCACATTACGGGCAATATTTAGGGCATAGCGGTTGCGGAGGCTGGCGGGCACCCCCGTGGTCAGCACCAAAAAAATCGGCACTGCGCCAATCGGGTCTACCACCGGAAACAGCGCCGCCAGGCCACCCACCATGAAGTCAAAAAAAACGCGCACCGCCAGGCCCGAGAAGCGTCACAATCTGAAGCTGAGTGTAGCGCCTCTGGCCGCCAGCGCTGTATCCCCTGAGCTAGTTCCACCCCAGCGTCAGCACCTGCTGAGAAAACACCGGATCTCGCTTTCTGAAGTTATTATCTTTGCCCTTGAAGATCCGGACAGCTAGATAGGCTCAGTGGAACGCCCGGCGTGACCACCAAGCCCAGACCCTGCGGTGCGTTGAGCTTCGCCACAACACACCCTACAGCATCGTTTAATTAGGGCTACCAACCTATTTCCAGGCTCGGTCCTTCCCATCGCGCCCCTGGCCTTCTAGGCAATTGCAGGCAAAACCTCCTGAAACAGCACCTGAAGCAGCTGCGATCCCTCAGGGGTGCTCCAGTTTTGGGCGAGCTCTGCCATCAGGGTATTGGTAGCGGTCATGATCACCCCGGCTCGCTCCATGCGGCGGCGCGACATTTCTTCAGAAATGTCATAGGGTGAGCCAGACGCATCGATCACGGCCTGCACCCGGTGGCCTTCCTGGACGGCGCTAATGGTCGGGTAGACCAGGCAAACATCGGTCGTCACCCCGGCCATGATCAGGTTTTTGCGGCCGGTGGCTTTCACCGCCGCCCTGAAGTTGTCATCGTGCCAGGCATTGACAATGCCAGCTCGCTGAATTCGCTGGGCAAAGGCCTCGGGCAGCAGGGTCGCCAACTCAGGAATGAGCGGCCCCTGCACATTGTCTTCCTGGCTAGAGGTAAGAATGACGGGAATACCGAGGATCTTTGCTGTTTTAGCCAGGGCAATGGTGTTTCGTTGCACGACCTCCAGCGGCATGGTTTTGATCAGCTTCATGGTGCCAACTTGGTGATCAATCAAGAGCAGAGCGGTATTTTGAGCGGTAAAGAGTTCGGTCATCCTATCCTCGGTTGTAGGGTGGGCAGTTCAAGGGCAGGCTGTAGCAAGTCTGCTGCCAGGCGGCAGACTTGCTACAGCCAGGGGCATATGTCGATCGAGTGGTCTGTCAAGTCTCAATTTGTAGGTTGGCTGCGCGATAGCAGAACTAGTTTTTAATGCTGACGCTGCGCTAAGGGCGCACGGCAACTACTTCGATTTCGACCAGCCAGCCGGGGTTGACCAGCCCGGCCACCTGCATGGCTGAGCGGCTGGGCAAATTGGGCTGCTCGGCGGTGCCGAAAAATTGGGTATAGCCAGCCATGAACCCGCTGAAGTCCATGGCCCCATCCATCGCTGGATCGCCAACCAGAAACACCTGCATTTTCACCACATCCCCCAGGGTCAGATCCAGGCCGGCGAGAATGGTTTGAATGTGGTTGAGAATGTTGACAGTCTGGGTCTCGGTGTCGCCAAAGGCGGCGACGGAGGTGGGGGCGGCGGCGGCATCAATCACCGGCGGCACCTGGCCACTCAGGTAGATGAGGGTGGCATTGGCCGGTAGCTCGACCGCCTGGGAAATCGGCAGGGTGGAGTTGGGAATGGGGTAGCGAATGATGGTTTGGGCCAGGGAGGGGCGGGCGGTCAGGCCGATGGCGCCCAGGGTCATTAGCAGAGCGAGAGCCCAAAACCGCTGCCGCAGAATGACGCGCCGCAGGGCCAAGGAATAGCTGAAAGAATGCATGGGGAAACCTCTGAATTGGCTGGTAATGCTGGGTGGTAGGGGGTTAAGCGCGGCGATTGACAACCTGGGCGCTTGGGGGGCAGGGGCAGCAATGGTGCAGGGGCGGGGCCTGGGGAGAGCGCTGGCCCAGCAAAACACTGCCGAGCACCACCGCCACGCCGAGCAGTTGCACCGGGGTGAGGGTTTGCTGCAAAAACAGGTAGCCGATCAGGGTGGCGACCACGGGGCTGAGCAGGCCCAGAGCCGCCACCGCCGAGGTCTTGAGCCGCTGAATGCCGCGAAACCAGAGGGCGTAGGCCAGGGCGGTGCCGATCAGCCCCAGGTAGATAAAGCCCCACAGGTTGGTTCTAGACAGCTCGGTCAGCGGCCCTTCGACCACCAGGGCCACGGGCAGCAGCAGCAGCCCGCCAATGGCCAGCTGCCAGGCGGTAAAGACGATCAGCGGCACGGGGGGCCGCCAGCGTTTGGTCAGGACGGTGCCGAGGCCCATGGCAACCGCTCCGGCGATCGCCGCCAGCAGCCCCACGCCGTCTAGGCGGGCGCTGGGGCCCAGCACCAGCAGGCCCACGCCGACAAACCCTGCGATCGCAGCTATCACCGAGGGCCGACCCGGTTTTTCGCTCAAAATTAGCCAGGAAAACAGCACCACCAGCAGGGGTTGAATGGCCCCGGCGGTGGCGGCCACCCCCCCCGGCAGGCGGTAGGCTGCCACAAACAGCAGCGCCTGAAAAATGCCGATATTGAGGCCGCCCAGCACCAGCATGCGCCACCACCAGACGCCCTGGGGCAGCTTTCTCAGGCCCACGATCAGCAACAGGCCGATGGGCAGCGATCGCATGGAGGCGACAAACAGCGGATGGCCAGCGGGCAAAAACTCGGTGGCTACGGCGTAGGTGGTGCCCCAGGAGATCGGGGCCAGGGCCGTGAGCAATATATCCGACGGCAAAATATTGGCCAGTGAACCATTGGAGGCAGAAACATGGGGCAGAGAGCCTGGCGATGCTTTCATCGGGGCACCTCTAGAGGGGCTAAAACCATGGGGGCAATACTCCAGGGCGAGTCACAGCGCTAGGCTATCGCTGCCGATTGGCCTCAGTCTTGCCCAAATGTTCTGGGGGTTGTCGATTCTTTCGGTCGCCTGAGCCCGGCAGTTTTAGAGCCGCTCTCGGTAGGCCTTGGGGGTGGTGCCGGTTTGCTTTTTGAAGACTTTGGTGAAATGACTTTGGTTAGAAAAGCCGCACTCTAGGGCAACTTCGGCGATCGAGTGGGGCTGCGATCGCAGCACCCGTTTGGCCTTCTCCACCCGCTGCTGGCTCACATACTGGTGGGGTGCCAACCCCATAGCCTGCTTAAACTGGGTGGCAAAGTGGCAGCGGCTGACGCCAATTTCAGCGGCGATGGCGGCCAAGCTCAGATCTTGGCTCAGCCGCGCCTGAATGTAGTCGAGCACGGTGGCGAGTTTGTGGGGGGCCAGCCCCGCCGCCGACCGCCGAATTTTAGGCACAACCTGGCAGTACTGGCGCAGCAGGTGAATGCCCAAGATAGAGCTGAGCGATTCCAGGTAGAGCCGGTCGCCCAGATCGCCATTTTCTATTTCCTGTAGGAAGAGCGGCACCAGGTTTTCGAGCTTGCGATCGCGGGTATTGAGCACCGGCAACAGCTCCAGGTTGCCAGGGTTTAGACAGTCGGTGTCAATGGCCACCTGGCTGAGAAACTCAGGCTCCAAAACAATGTGCAGCGTTTTGTCGATCGACTGCCAGCGGGTAAACCCAGGGCACCCCGCCGGGTAGAGATAAAAATCGCCCACCTCCATCGCCCCGTCGTACTCGCCGCACCCGTCCAGGGAGGTCACCTGGCGCTCATTTTTAGACAAGAAAAAGGTCAGCATGTGGTGGCTGAGCCCCAGGGGCGCATCCAGCCCCCCCGGCAGATCGTGGCGATAGTGAACCGTTACCCCCTGGTCGAGGCGCACCGACTGATGTGCGATCGCAGGCTTCCCCGCAAACAGATCTAACGGATTGACAGCCATGCCACTCAGCTCGCTAGAAAAAGACCGACCCAGCGGCAACGGGTACCGCCTGGCCTCACTTTAGCGCCCTGGCATGCCCCAAAAAGTATCCCAGATATTCAAATACCCCAGGGGCCCATAGCGTCCCACAGGTCGCGCCAAACGGGCAACACCAACCTGGCCCACAGCAGACGCAGCATCACCGGCCATGGCTCAGCAGCAACTGTATCCGGGCCATTCCACGGCCGCGAGGCAGGCTACTTCCAGGCGCGGTTTTCTAAATCGCGCACCTGCCGCTCCAGGCGATCGAGCCGTCCGCGTAGCTCATCCATCTCCGCCTGGCGGGGCACACCTAGGTCTTGCAGCGTATTGCGAAACAGCCGCTGAAACTGGTCTTCCAGCGCCCCATTGCCCTCGTTGAGCTGGGTCATCACCTCGTCTACCAGCGTGCGGGCCTGCTCGGGGTTAAACTTGCCCTCGCGCACCCATTCTTCGGCCACCACCTTAACCCGCTCCGCCACCAGGGAGGTGGTGCCCACGCCAATCATCAGCAGCTGGCGCAAAAGGTTATTGGTATCCATTGAAATCTCCTTGTTATAAGCGGGACGGGGGTTATGAGCGCGACGGGGCCAGGCAAGTCATGCGTGGTTCGTAGGATTTTCAACACAGATTAAACGGCTTGTCAGCCACCCATATATTCTGTCAGAGATTCCCTTGGCCCCTAGGTATTGAAAGCCGTACTGAGCCCTACGGCTGGTTTGGTAGCAGCCTGAAATCTGCCCCAGAAACTCGGCTTTGGGGGCCAGCAGCGCAACACGACCATCCCGCAGTCAACTTCCCCAATTCCTGGCCTGGGGAGCCCACCGTTGAGAGTCTTTTGACTGAAGCATTTTGGCAGCCGTAGTAGCCCCGTAGGGTGGGCATTGCCCACCATTACAGACTGCCCTACCCACGTTGTACCTATTTAGCCCCCGGCCAACTCCTCCACCTTGGCTTTCACGGCCTGAATGTCTTGCCACATCAGCCACTTGGGGCTGCCCTTGTCCCGCGATTGGTTGCGCAGCAGGTAGGCGGGGTGAAAGATCGGCATACA
>DATIVG010000470.1:0-24492 GCA_035466075.1 Nodosilinea sp.
TTCTCGTCTGCCATCTGACGAATTTCCTCAAGCAGGTCGCTGGGTAGCGATAGGGAATAAGAGGTCATTGTGCCAATCTCTCCACTAATTTGTATCTACGGACCAACTCCCCTGGCCCTATGACGTCTAGCCCAAATAGTCTGGCGGCGGGTAGAAAGTCTTGAATATTGAAGGTCACAATTGCCTCAGCTTGGGCATTGACGGCACAGTCAAGCACCATCTCATCGTTGGGATCTGCCAGTTGGGGTCGCCAGGTGAAGTAGATCGGTACTGGCACCATGTGAGTCGCCAAAGCAGCTAGAACTATATCGACTTCACCCCTGCCTAACCAGAAGTTTTGTAGGTTGGTCTCGCGATGGAGCACATCTACATATTCTAAAAACAAAGCCTCTGAAACAGCACCGATGACCAGCCCACGATTAATAGCCTGTAAAAGCACAAAGCTAGCCCCTCGGCGGGATCTAAGCGCCGCTACCCAAATGTTAGTGTCGAAGACATAGGGCGTCACCGGGCCGGAAAGAACACCGCTAGCCATCTGAAACAGGATTCTGTAAGCACTACTTCACTGCTTACAGGAGCGACCAGAGAACCGGTCGCTCCTGAGGCCACCTCTACTTCAACATCTCCAGATTGCGCACCGCTCCTCTATCAGCGCTGGTGGCCAGCAAGGCATAGGCCTTGAGTGCCGCCGTTACCTTGCGCTGGCGAGGCTGGGCGGGCTTCCAGGCATCGTCGCCCTTGGCTTCCATGGCGGCGCGGCGATTGGCTAATTCCTCCGTAGAAATATCGACATTGATGGTGCGGTTGGGAATGTCGATGAGGATGCGATCGCCCTCTTCCACCAGGGCAATGTTGCCCCCCGCCGCCGCCTCGGGCGAGGCATGGCCGATGGAGAGGCCTGAGGTGCCGCCGGAGAACCGCCCGTCAGTGAGCAGGGCGCAGACCTTGCCCAACCCTTTTGACTTGAGGTAGCTAGTGGGGTAGAGCATTTCCTGCATACCCGGCCCGCCCTTCGGCCCCTCGTAGCGAATGATCACCACGTCGCCCGCCTGCACCCGGTCGTTGAGAATGGCTGTGACGGCGGCATCCTGGCTTTCAAAGATGCGGGCAGGCCCTTCAAATACCCGCAGGGTCGAGGTCGGGACGCTGGTGGTGTAGCGCAACTGCTCCGCCTCGAACATGCTTTCGTCGATGCCTGCGGTCTTGACGACGCAGCCGTCGACGGCCAGGTTGCCGTAGAGCACTGCCAGGCCGCCCTCGGCGCTGTAGGCGTGCTCTACACTGCGAATACACCCCTTCTCGCGGTCGAGATCGAGGCTGGGCCAGCGGGTCGATTGGCTAAAGGCCTGCTGGGTGGGAATGCCCGCCGGGCCGGCCCGAAAGAAGGTGTGCACGGCGTCATCGGTGGTGCGGCGCACGTCCCAGCGTTCGAGGGAGTCTTTCATAGTGGCGCTGTGCACCGTGGGCACTTCGCTGTGCAGCAGCCCGGCCCGGTCGAGCTCGCCGAGAATGGCGGGAATGCCCCCGGCCCGGTGTACATCTTCGACGTGGTAGTCGGGGATGTTGGGCGCCACTTTGCACAGCTGGGGCACCTGCTGCGACAGGCGATCAATGTCAGCCATGGTGAAATCGACCGCCGCCTCCTGGGCCGCCGCTAGCAGGTGCAAAATGGTGTTGGTGGAGCCGCCCATGGCGATATCCAGCATCATGGCATTTTCAAAGGCTTTGAAGCTGGCGATGGAGCGGGGCAGCACCGACTCGTCGCCCTGCTCGTAGTAGCGGCGGGTGATCTCAACAATGGTGCGGGCGGCGGTGAGAAACAGGTCTTTGCGGTCGAAGTGGGTGGCCAGGGTAGTGCCGTTGCCCGGTAGCGACAGGCCAATGGCCTCAGTGAGGCAGTTCATCGAGTTGGCGGTAAACATGCCCGAGCAGGAGCCGCAGGTGGGGCAGGCGGAGCGCTCGTACTCGTCGGCCACCTCGTCGCTGATGCTGCTGTCGGCGGCGGCCACCATGGCATCCACCAGATCGAGCTTGTGCTCTGAGAGCTTGGTTTTGCCCGCCTCCATGGGGCCGCCGGAGACAAAGATGGCGGGAATGTTGAGGCGCAGGGCGGCCATCAGCATGCCGGGGGTGATTTTGTCGCAGTTGGAGATGCAGACCAGAGCGTCGGCACAGTGGGCATTGGCCATGTACTCCACCGAGTCGGCAATGATTTCGCGGGAGGGCAGGCTGTAGAGCATGCCGTCGTGACCCATGGCGATGCCGTCGTCCACGGCGATGGTGTTGAATTCTTTGGCGACGCCGCCAGCGGCCTCGATTTCGCGGCACACCAGCTGACCGAGATCTTTGAGGTGGACGTGGCCGGGCACAAACTGAGTGAAGGAGTTGGCCACCGCAATAATCGGCTTCTCAAAGTCTTCGGTTTGCATGCCGGTGGCGCGCCAGAGGGCGCGGGCGCCGGCCATGTTGCGCCCTTGGGTGGAGGTTTTAGATCGGTAGGTCGGCATGGCGTTGCTGGGTGGTAAGGGACGGGGTCTAGCCGGGCTCTGAGATTAGCAAGGCGAGCGAGGCCACAAACCGCATTACCTACAATAGCCGACTACATGGTTCAACCGGCGGTGACAGGCCCGCAGGATCCGGTGCGGCGGGGCCGGTGCGGGGGGCTAGCGGGGTGCGGGCTCCACCAGGCGGTCGATGGCGCGCTGGCCGCCAAACCGCTGGGCCAGGATGTCGTCGTAGGTGTCGGCGATGGTGACTACGGAGAGAATGCAGGTTTGCAGCTCCATCAGGTCCATGTTTTCGCCGCCCAGCACGCTCTCAGAAAACAGCACCTGGTTGGCCTCGTCGAGGTGAAAGGCCCCGAACCGCATGCGGCGGTTTTCGGTGAGCAAAAAATGCATGAGCTCGCGGTCGATGGTGCTGCCAATGGTGACGCAGCTGGTGGCGCGCACGGTGGCGAGGTCGGCTTGTTCCCAGGGGTGGACTTCCCAGGGCAGCACCTCGACCTGCACCAGGGTGGAGCCGTAGAGGATGTCGAACTGGGGAATGTCGGGGTAGGCGCGCAGGTGGTCTTTGAACAGGGCGGCGGTTTGCAGGTAGTCGGCTACTTTGGTGTAGGTGAGGGCCTGGACGGTGCTGGCGAAGGAGATGGGCATGGGGAGTGGGGAGTGGGGAGTGGGGGAGTGGGGAGTGGGGAGTGGGTGAGCTGTGTAGGGTGGGCAGTGCCCACCAGTGCCATGGGGAAAGAAAACCGCTGGGGAAAGAAAACGGCTTTCAGCCAGTTCCCTACATGATGAACATCTTTTGATCGAGGGATTTGGGGGCGTGGCTATCGACAAACTGCTGGGGGCTTTCGTCGGACTCCAGGCGGCCATCGACCAGGTTGATGATGCGGTGGGCGACGTCGAGGATGCGGTTGTCGTGGGTGACCATGAGAATGGTGCAGCCTTTTTCCTGGGCCAGGTGCTGCATGAGGGTGACGACATCGCGGCCCGATTTTTTGTCGAGGGCGGCGGTGGGCTCGTCGGCCAAAATCAGCTGGGGCTGGTTGACCAGGGCACGCGCGATCGCAACTCTCTGCTTTTGCCCCCCTGACAGGGCGGCGGGCTTGTAGTCGGCCCGCTCGCTCAGCCCCAGCTCGCCCAGCATCGCCACCGCCTGCTGGCGCTTGCCGCGAAAGTTGCCGGTGAGTTCTACGGCCATTTCCACATTTTGGGCCGCCGTCAGCGACTCAAACAGGTTGTGGGCCTGAAAGATAAAGCCAATGTTGCGGCGAATCTCCACCAGCTGGCGGTTGCCCAGGCCCACTAGCTCCTGGTTGAGCACCTGCAGGCTGCCGTCATTGGCCGAGCGCAGCGCCCCAATCAGCGTCAGCAGGGTGGTTTTACCCGAGCCCGAGGGCCCGGTCATGATCACAATTTGGCCGGGGTGGAGGTCGAGGCTGATGTCAAACAGCACCTGCTTGCGCAGGTCGCCCTTGCCAAAAAAGTAGTTGAGGTGGCGCACCTGCACCGAGCTAGCGGCGGTGGCCGGAGCCGGTGAGGCAGGAGCCGACGACGGTGTAGAACTCATAGACCAAATACCTCCGCGGGGTCAGTGTGCTGTACCTTGCGAACGGCCACAGCGCCAGAAATCAAACACATGATGAAGGTGGCTAAATACAGGTTAACCACTCGCTCCAGGGTCATCTTAAATACCAGGCCGGTGACCGCCGCCCCCAGGTTGTAAAACAGGGCGCTGATCAAAAAGCCCGGAATAAACCCCAGCACCGACAAAATCACCGCCTCCTGAATCACCACCCCAAACAGGTAGGCGTTGTCGTAGCCGATCGCCTTGAGGGTGGCGTACTCCGACCAGTGGTCGGCCACGTCGGTGTAGAGAATTTGGTAGACGAGAATGATGCCCACCACAAACCCCATGGCCGTCAGCAGCGAAAACACAAAGCCAATGTTGGTGTTTTGCTCCCAGTAGGTGCGCTCACGGGCAATGAAGCCGGTGGGGCCCTGCATCGGCAGCACCAGCACATCCTGGGGCAGGCCCTCGCTGAGGGCCTCGACCAGCCGGTCGATATCGGTGCCGGGGGCCGTCCGCAGCAGGCCAATGTCGGCGGTGGCAAAGCTGCGCTCTTCTTCTTCGGGGCCGCGGTTGGCAAAAAACCGCAGGAAGTTTTGATCGCTCATGATCAAGTTGCCGTTGCCCGAGGCAAAGTCGGTGCCCAGGCTAAAGGTGCCCACAATGCGAATCTCGCGGTCGGCCAGTTCGGTGATCACGCCGGTCTCGCGGGGGCCGACTTCGACCCGCGATCGCACGTCAATCATCGCCGTATTGGGCAGCCGCAGCTCCTGCTGGCGGGCCAGCACCTCGGGCATGGGCAGCACCGGGTCGGAGGGGTTGTAGGCAATCACCCGCACCGGTCGAGTCTTGAGGGTTTCCGGGTTTTTCCAGCGGGCATCGCTGATGTAGATGGCGTAGGCCCCCTCCACCCCGTCAAAGGCCTGGGCCTGGTAGAGGCGGCGGCGGGCAAAGGCCCGCGGCACAAACATGTTTTCCTTCAGCCGATTGATGATCACGACCTCGCCGTTGAGCCGCTCCAGCAGCTGGGTCTGGCTGTCGTAGAGCGCATTTTTGAACCCCGTAAACAAAAACATCAGCAGCACCGCAAACGCCACCCCCGCCAGCGAAGTGAGAAACTTCTTGCGATCGTGAATCAGATTGAGTAAGGCCAGGGGAGTGCGTTGCATAACCCGATTTTAGATTTTGGTGCTGTAGGGGCAGTAACGGTAGGGCTAAACAGAAGGTTGGCTGGGTGGGGCTGACGGGTTGAGCGCGGGTGGGCGGGGGGCATTGCCCACCCCACTGGGAGGCTGGTTCCCCGCTAACCGGGGGCAGTCAAACAGCAGGTGGCCAGCCACCCTGGAGATCGGCTGATCCACGGCGGGAAACAGCAGCGGCAGAAAACGCTGAGTCATACGGGTGATCCTGAACGGCTGAGTAAACAGAGTCTTGGTCTGGGCAGGGCGACGCCTCACGCAGTGGGGGCAGGCCGGACAGCTGCAAACCAAACCAGTGGCCTTCCAGCCCCAGACCCTGGGTTTTCTAGCCCCAGCAATCATGCAAACACCTCCGCTGGGTCAGCGGTGACCGCCTTGCGCACCGAAATCAGCCCCGACAGGGCGCACATCAGCACCGTAAGGGTGAACACAAAAACAACCCGAAACAGCGTCATTCGCATCGGCAGGGTGCCCGCCGTGGCGTTGTCGGCCAGCTCGTACAGCCCCAGGGCCAAAATCAGCCCCGGCACGTAGCCCATCAGCGCCAGCAAAATCGCCTCCTGCAGCACCGTCTTAAACAGGTAGCCGCCGCCGTAGCCAATCGCCTTCAGGGTTGCGTACTCCCGCAGGTGGTCGCGAATGTCGGTGTAGAGAATTTGGTAGACAATCACCGTGCCCACCACAAAAGAGACCAGCACCCCCAGCCCAAAGATGAAGCCAATCGAGGTGGTCTGTATCCAAAACTGGCTCTCCTTGAGAATGATTTCGGGCTTGGTGTAGACCTCCACATCGGCGGGCAGCTGGTCTTGCAGGGCCGCCTTTACCCGCTGGGCATCGGCACCGGGCTCCAGCACCACCAGGCCCAGATTGACCTGATCGAGGGGGCGAGGAGCAAAGTAGCGCCGAAAATTTTGGTCACTCATGATCAGCGTGCCGTCGGCGGCAAAGCCCCCGCCCAGCTCGTACTGGCCGACAATGGTGACCCGGCGGCGATCGGCCTCGGTCTCCAGCCCCACGGTTTGCTCGCCAAACTCAGGCCGCGACAGCCGGTCGATAAACACCGTGTTGGGCTGGTGGAGGGCCTGCCGTTCATCGAGGCTGTCGAGCTCGGGCATGAGAAACACCGGGTCTTGGGGGTTAAAGGCGTAGACAAACATGGCCCGGCTGAGGCTGGTTTCGGGGTTTTTCCAGAGGGCGTACTCGGCGTAGAGGGGC
The DNA here is from genome assembly GCA_035466075.1 of Nodosilinea sp. Taxonomy (GTDB): domain Bacteria; phylum Cyanobacteriota; class Cyanobacteriia; order Phormidesmidales; family Phormidesmidaceae; genus Nodosilinea. The sequence continues at coordinate 6,486 of DATIVG010000470.1, forward strand.
ATGACCTGCTGCACCCCCTCCAGCCCCGCCGCCTGGTAGAGCCGCTCGCGGGGAAAGGCCTTGGTGGAGCTGATTTCCAGCGACTGGGGCGAGATCAGAAAGATATCGCCGTTGAACTGGTCGTAGAAGTTGGTGGTGGTGCTGACCAGCGCCCCCAGAAAGCCCAGGTTCATAAACATCAGCAGCACCGCAAAGGTGACGCCAGCCACGGCCACCAGCAGGCGAGGCCGATCGTGGCGCAGGTTGTACCAGGCCAAGGGAATGCGGGGTAAAGACGGCGGTTTCATGGCGTCCTCAGGGCTCAATGTCAATGGCTACATCGACCTGGAGGTTGGTGAGGGCGGTCACCACCTCGCTCTGGTCAACGGCGACCCGCACCTCGACCACCCGGGCATCGGCGTTGGCGGCGGGATCGTCGTCGAGCACGTCGTTTTTGGCAATTTGCAGGCCAATCTCGGCGACGGTGCCGGTCAGGGTGTCGCTAAAGGCTCCGTTGCGGCTGGTAATGGTGGCCGACTGGCCCAGCTCCACCAGGCCAATGTCGGTCTCGTAGACCTCGGCCACCACCACCATCTGGCGGGTGTCACCCAGGGCCAAGATGGGGCCGTCGGCGGGCGATACGGCCTCGCCGGGGTAGGCAAAGACATCGAGCACCTGCCCGGCCTGGGGGGCGCGAATGACGGTGCGGGCCAGCTGGGCTTCGGCCAGGGCCAGGTTTTGGGCCGCCGACTCGACCTGGCTGGCCACCTGGGCGCGGGTGGTGGTGGCGCGGGCCGAGACCACCTGGGCCTGGGCATTTTTGATGTCGCTGAGGCGGGCCTGCTCAAGCCGCTGCTGGGTAGCAACGGCATTGCCCAGGTCGGCCCGCAGGCTCTCGACGGTGGCCCGCTGGCGGTCGAGCTCCTGGCGGGAGATCGCCCCCGCCGCATTGAGCGACTGGAACCGGGCCAGGTCAATTTCGGCAACGCTGAGATCGGCCTGGAGGCTATCGACGGCGGCGGCCTGGGCTGCGATCGCAGCCTGCTGGGGCCCGTCAATCTGCTCCACGCGGGTGCTGGCCTCCTGCACCTGGGAGTTGCCCAGGGTGGTTTCCGCCGCCAGCTGGGAGCGGGCCTCGGCCAGCTGGCTGGCGGCCAGATCGCGCTCGGCCTGGCGCACCGCGTAGGTGTCGAGGTAGGCCAGCACCTGGCCCGCCGCCACCTGGTCCCCCTTCTGCACCTCCAGCCGGTCGATGCGCCCGGCCTCGGCGACGGCCACATCGATCACGCGGCTGGCGGGCTCCACTCGACCCAGGGCCACCACCTTCACCTGGCGCGGCGGTGGCAGCTCGGCCTGTTCGCGGGCCGCCTCGCGACTCTGCAACACGTTGCGCACCACCAGGGTAGACCCGGCCCCGACGACCAGCAGGGCCGCTAGCAGGAGCCAAAAACTAGTCCGTTGCCAAGGCTGGGTAGATTGCGGTTGCATAGACATATCTCACGACGGGGAGAGTCAAATGGTGTTCGGGCGGCGCTCAGAGCAAGGGCCAAAGCACCAGGGTTGACCCAAATTTAACTGAACGGTGTAGTTTAGTCAATCCATAGAACCTGGATCTGCCCAGGGCCGCCAGGACGCCTTGAGTGGGCTCCGCACGCCTCAAGCTTCAGGCTCTGAGCGTCAAAAAATAGGGTCGCCACAGCCTGTGCCGCCACCTCAAGTGCAGTGGCAGCGCAGGCTAAAAGTCAGCCCGGCTGGGGTTGGCGCCGTTTAGATTCAGGCTGGATTGCTGTCTGGGGCCGCTGTCTGGGGCCGCTGTCTGGGGCCGCTCCTTGGGATTGTTCTTTGGAGCTGGCGGCCCCAGCCCTAGCCTTCTCCGGCGGGCGGGCTGGGCAGCGGCTCCACCGGGGGGTTGGCCTCGGCGGGCAGGGGCGTGACCACCCCCGGCGGCGTATCGCTGTCGGGCCGCAGGTCGCCCACCGGGTCGGCCCCCGGCAGCGGCTGGTCATCGGCGGGGGTCGGGCCGGGGGCCGAGGTCACGTCGTTGATCAGCACCGGGTCGAGAATGGCGTCTTCGGTGGCGAAGGGGGGTTGCTCAGTGAGGGCCTGCATCAGGTCGGGGCGCAGGGCCGCCAGGGGCTCATCGACGGCGGGGCGGTAGTTGGGGTTGCCCAGCTGGAGCCCGGCCAGCAGCTCGCTGGTCTGGTAAAACTCCAGCAGGTCAAACTCCACCACCTGGAGACCGGCTCCGCTGATCAGGGCCATCTGCCCGGCGGACAACACGATTTCCTGCCCTGTGGCCCCCAGGGTGACCGACACCGGGCCGGTGTCTGAGTTGGCCAGGGCCATCACCAGGGTGAGACCTCGGGAGGGCACGTAGCGCACCACCACAGCGGTGCTGTTGAGCCCCACGGTGGCGTTGGGGGTTTGCAGGGTGGTGCGCCCCAGCCCCGGCGGCACAAACACCGCCGTGGTGCCCTGGGTGAGGCGCAGCTTGCGGGTGGTGGGCCAAAATTGCAGATTGGCCTGCTCCCCCACCCGCGCCAGGGAGCCATCGCTGAACAGCAGCTCGGCCCGGGCCATGGCGCTGGTGCTGAGCATTTCTCCGGCGCAGAGGCACTCGGCGCGGGTGGCGGGTCGGGTCTCGCCCGCCACTGAAACCAGCGTGACCTGGTTGGTGCTCGCCCTCAGCTGGGCCCAATGTAACGGCACCTCTGCCCGGGCCGGAGGTGCGATCGCAGCACCACTGACCAGAGCCAGCACCGCCACCAAAACCCTATCGGGTCTAAAAACCATAGATTTAATACGCTTTCCAGATGACCACGCAAAACAACAGGCTTGAGCCTTGAGTAGATGCGGCCAAGGCGGCTGGGCCTGCTCAACAGACCAGTCTCACCGTTCTAACTTATCCTATGGGGGGCTGGAGGTCCCCAGGGGCAACGCCCCTAATGCTTTGGAGTTGAGCGCCGGGCAGCTTCAGTAACTGGCCCCGCCGGGGCCCACAGATGTCCCTAAGCTCCTTAGAATCTAACTCTATGGTAGGGGGCTAGCCTTCCTGTTCTGGCCTCGTTCATAAATCTTGTGTTCCTACAGATTAAATCTTTAGTGAATACCCCCGTAAGTTTCAGGAATTGCAAGCGAAATCAGTGATTCTGCTGGTGACAGACTGCTTGACGTTTTATCCAGGCACTTCTCCTTGTTTAAGCGGCATATCCCCCTCCCCCTGGCTCTGGTGAGTCTCAGCTTCCTCTGCGGCATGGCCCAACCCGGCCACGCCAACCCCGGCCAGTCGGTCCCCCCGGCAGCCGCCCCCGCCGCCAGCCTGGACGATACCCCCGCTCCTGCGGCGGTGCGGGTGTCGAGTTTATTGGTGCCGACCCCCGCTCCTGGCGCGCAGGCCGCCGCCGCTGACCCTGCCCTGGCAACGGGCAGCTACGTCACCGCCGCTGCCGCCCTGGCCCCAGAGCCTGCGCCCCCGGCGGTCGTCTCCTGGCGCCCCAGCTCGCCGTCGCCCCCAGCGGCGCTCCATACGGGGTCGCCCAATGTGGGGTCGCCCGCTACCGCTGCCCTAGGGGCCACCGCCCCGGAGTCGCGCCCCGAGGCAGACCCAGCCGAGACCCAGCTGGCCCAGGCCGCCGAGGAGGAGCCCCTGTCCCAGGATCCGGAGCTGGGGGTGATTCAGGTGCGGGGGCTGCTGGAAGACAACGACCTCGGCATTTTGCGCATTCGACAACAGCCCAACATTCCGGCCCAGGCCACCCAGCCGCAGCCCAAAATCGGGTTTTTGTCGGCCCGACTTGCGATCGCAAGTAGCGACAACATTCTGCTGGCCGCCAACGACGTGGGCGGGCTCACCGGCGACACCTTTCTGCGCCCCTCCCTGGCCTTCTCGGTGTACCCGGCGGTGGGGCCCCAGACGGTGTTCATCAGCACCGTTGACCTGGGCCTGCAGCGCTACGGTCGCGAGTCGGCCCTCAACTACGACGACCTGCGCTTTCGCGTGGGCCTGCGCCAGGGCCTCACCCCCCGCAGCTATGGGCAGCTGCTCTTTACCTACCAGGAGCTATTCCGGCCCGGGGGCAATCGCTCCCGATTCTTTAAGAACACGGCCCTGGGCCTCACCCTGGGCCGCCGCGACCCGATTACCCCCCAGATCGCCCTCGACACCTATTACATCGTGCAGTTTAACGGGGCCCAGTCGCGCTCCGAGACCGCCAGCGGCCCCGTTTCCACCGACTTCAGCCGCATCTTTCAGACGGCGGGGGGATACCTGAGCTACCAGATTGCCCCCCGCTGGCAGGCCGGCATCAGCTACCAGCTCAACCTGATCGACTACACCGCCCAGGAGCGCTACGACGCCTTTCAGCAGGTGATTGGCCAGGTGGTGTACCAGGTGGCTCCCGCCGTGCGGCTCAACCTCTACGGCGGCATCAGCTTTGGGCGCTCCTCTGAGCCTCGGGTGCGGTTTGACGACAGCTTCTTTGGGGCCGTCATCGAAGCCAACGTGCCTATTTTTTAAGGGCTACCCCAATGCGGCGGCCATGGCCATGGCTATCAGCTGCCTCACGCCGCGACGGCTACCGCGACAGCCCAGAGGATTCCAGTACCATACTGGAATCCCACTTAACCGATTTAACCCCCTGGTCACCATGCCTACCGCCAAACCCAGCCTAGGCCCCTGGGCCCTGGGCCTGGCCGTGCTGCTGGCCGCCTGTAGCGCTCCCCCCCCGCCCTTGGCCAGCCCCAGGGCGCGGGGCTACGTCGAGGCCCCCGATACCCTGGTCGTTTCCACCGAGCCTGCGTTTCCGCCCTTTGTGTACCTCACCGCCACGGGCGATCTGGTGGGCTTCGATGTCGATTTGATCACCGAGGTGGCCCGGCGGCTGGGGCTCAAGGTTGACTTTGCCTACATTCCCTTCGACGGGCTGATGGCCACCCTGGAGGCTGAAACCGCCGATGCGGCCCTGGATGCCATCACCATCACCGCCAAGCGCGACGAGGCCATCGATTTCTCGCGCCCCTACTTTAAGTCGGGCCTGGCCATTGCCGTGCGCAGCGACGACACCACCATTGCGGCTCTGCCGGATCTGGCGGGCAAAAAGATTGCCGTCAAGCTGGGCACCACCGGTGCCGACCTGGCGGCCCAGGTGCCCAACACCCAGCTGGTCACCTTTGACTCCGCCGAAAAAGCCCTGGCCGACCTGGAGCAGGGCAATGTCGATGCGGTGATCAAAGACCGGCCCACCACCCTGGGTATGCTGCGGCAGGCAAATATTCAAAATGTTCGTCTCCTCGATACGCTGCTCACCGAGGAGTACTACGGCATTGCCCTGCCCCCCGGCTCGCCCAACAAGCCCCACATCGACGCCGCCCTGGAGGCCATGCTGGCCGACGGCACCATCGCCGCCCTGCACCGCAAATGGTTTGGGTTTGACCCGGAGCCGGTGCCCGCCCAGGGGTACTAGCCTGACGCCATCTCACAGGGAAACTAGGCAGCGATTTAAGCCCCTAGGCGAGATCCCCTCGCGCCATCTGCTGCTGCGGTGGGGCCTGCGATCGCACCAATCGGCCCCTCACCTTGTTACAACCCCAAGGTGACAACCCCGAGCCCAGCCCCGACTGCGACATCAATGGCGTCCACTGCTGGCCAACACAGCCAAATTTGGCGGCATCGCGATTCAGCCCCAGGCAAAACCCCAGCCCTAGGCCAAACCCACTGCCCTGGGTTTGGCCATGCTAGTCTTCGATCTCAGCCAGCTCAATCACCTGATTTTCGTAGTCTTTGACCAAGAAATTCAGGGGCTTTTCCCGCCGAATTTTGTGCTGGAGGCCGCTCAGCTGCACCCGCATCAAAATGTACTCCAGGCAGTTGTGGTCAAAGCACACGTGGCGCTGCTGCTGCCGCTGCCCCAGGCTGGCCCCCGCCACCACATGGAGCTGCGTGTTTTTGCGCAGCTGATACCACAGGCCCTCCGGCCCAGCCATGCTGCCCTGGCTAGCTAGACTGGTGGCACCCCCCATGTAGAGCGGGTCGAGGCCCGCCGTGCCCAGGCTTTGCTCATAGTTGTAGTAGTAGTGCAGCGGTACCTCCGCCGCCGGCAGGCTCAGCATGCCCTCGTAAAAGCGGCGGGCCACCTCCAGGTCAGACACCATCACGGTGTAGACCTTAGGCGCACTTTTGAGAAACATCCACATCGCCCCGGCGTAGGCCACCAGCAGCATCACCATCACCCCCTGGGTGGACATGATGCTGTCGAGGGGCAACCCCAGCAGAGCCGCCAGGGGAGAATAAACCGAGGCTAGGTAAACCAACATAGGCCCAAACCGATCACTAGAGCGACTATAAAACCGTACCGAAAAGAATGTACTGAAAAACCGTGCCGAAAACTGTACTGGCGACGCCAGGATAACCCTGCTTCACCCAGTGTATCAACTCTGCCGCAGGCCCTTACCCATCCCGGCGAGGGCCACTGTGAAAGGTCGATGTTTTTTCTTAATGTAGGGCCCGATTCAAAAAAATTAAGTCGCCAAATGGGCCACGGTAGGTATATTAGAGGCTGATTTATTCGAGCCTAAGGCAGACAGCAATCCTCTAGCCTGTTTTAGGTTTGGCTCTGCGGCCCCCTGGGGGGCTTTGGCTGGTAATCTCCACGGCTCAACCCATGTCTAGTACAGCCCCTATTCCCAACTTTCCCGAGTGCGACCACCGGTTAGTCCAGGCGCTCCATCCCCTTAGCGATCGCGAGCTGGTGCAGCTGTTTCAGCGCCACAGCGACTCAGGGCGCTACTTCACGGCCATCTTTTGCCGCTACAGCCCCATGGTCTACAGCCTGATTCGCCACTCGGCCCGATCGCCGGTGCAGGCCGAGTACCTCTTTGCCCTCACCTGGCGTCACATTCTCCATGAGCTGGGCGGCGTCCAGTGCGCAGACACCCCCCCCGACGAAAGCCCCGCCGCCTTTACCCTGCAAAACTGGCTGATCAACATCACGGCCCTCTGCATCAACCAGGCCATGGTGCCCGAGGTCGAGGCGATTCACTACTCCCTCAACCAGGCCACCCCGCCGTTCTGGTGCTACGTGGAGCAGGCCCTTGACCGACTGTCCCCCGTGGAGCGGTTGGTAGCCGTCATGGCCCTCACCTTCCGCTGGAGCGACAACCGCATTGCCGCCTACCTCCAGGCCGAGGGCGAACCCCTCACCGCTGCCGATGTGCGCCAAAAGCTGGCCCAGGCCTTTCAGCACCTCGAAGCCTACCTCCCCGACGACATTCGCCAGATCTATTTGGGCGATGGCAACCTGCGGCCTACCCCCCTGCCCGACGATCTCGACGACCTGCTCAGCGTGCCCGATCTAGATGGCCCCAACTTAGGCAGCTCTGGCCTCAACGGTGCCGACCTGGTGGCCACCGGGGGAACCCTAGAGTAGGTCTTTGGGTAGCCTGATTCAGCTGGCTCCCAATAGGCTCAATACCGGCCCAATGGGCTAATAGACCCAGGGCCAACAGAGCCTGGATCAATCCACAGGGCCAATACACACGCAAACGACTGGGGAGGGGCGACCGCCATGCACCATCGATATCACCTTAGCCTGGGGCTGGTTGCCCTGCTGCTGCCGGGGCTAGCGCTGCCCGTTTCAGCGGTCAATCTTGAGCAACAGCTCGATTTACGGCCCAACAGCGCCACCCAGGGGGAGTCTCGCGACGTAGCCGACGGCTGGATGCAGCTGGGCAACCAGCAGCTGACAGAGGGTGAGCTAAACCAGGCCGTAGGGTCCTGGGCCACCGCCGCTGAGATCTATCGCCTGCTGGGCGATACCCAGTCGGCGGGGCGCGCCTACGGCTCGATGGGGGCCGCCCTGGCTACCCTGGGTCGCTACCCCGAGGCAGAGCGGGCCCTGATTTTGCGCATTGGCACTGCCCGGGACAACGACGACGCCCTGGGGCAGATCTACGGCCTCAACAACCTGGGCAATCTCTACGTCACCCAGGGGCGCTTGGTCGAGGGGCAGGCCCGCTTTGAGCAGGCCCTTGACCTGGCTCGCCCCACCGGCGATGCTCGGGCCCTGGGGGTCTCCCTCAGCAACCTGGGTCAGGTGGCCACCCAGCGCGGTGAGCTTGAGGTCGCCGTACAGCTGCTGGAGGCCGCCACCAACTACCGCATTCTGGCCAGCGACTACCTGGGCGAAGCCCATTCGTCTAACAGTCTGGGCGATGTGTATGTAGCGCTGGGGCGCGAGTCAAACGCCATTGGGGCCTACCGCATTGGCCTGCGCGCCGGGGTTGAGGCCAGCGACAGCCCGCTTCAGATTCGCGCCCTCGACGGTCTGCTGGGCATCTACACCAATAGGGGCGATCTCCAGCAGGTGAAAACCTATCTCGACCAGCGGGCTGCCCTCACCCTGGCCACCAATCCCCCCGATCGCCAAACGGCCCTGACCTACCGCTGGCTCGGTGATTACTATCTCCAAACCGGGGATACGGAGCTTGCCAGTCAGGCTTTTAGCCAGGGGCTTCAGATCGCCCGCACGCTCCAGCAGAAATCTTTAGAAGCAGAGTTTATCAATCGATTGCTGCCTCTCTAAGCCCGTTGGGCCTGGGGTCTAATACCGAGACTTGGCTAGCTCCGGTTGGGCTGGGCAAACAGTGCTTGCCCCTAGGCAATCTGCCTGTTTGGAATCGGGGTTATGTGATCCGGATTTGGTATTAGCGGGGTTCTAGCGAATTCTAGTGAAGGGGTGTGGCAGGGCAGGGCTTTAGGGCAACTTTTGGAAAATAGTTTCGCCAATGGTGGGCAATGCCCACCCTACAATCACTACAGTCACTGAATTAGAGCTAGTAACGCTTTGCCTGGGAATCTTCTAAAGCTCTTCATCGGCTAGCTCTTGCTCGTCTACGGTGAGCTCCAGGGCGATGGGCTCGGCCTCGGCTGCCGCCGCTTCGATCAGCACCGGCTCGGCGACGGTTTCTGCCTGCTTGGTTTCCAGGTTGAGGGGAATGCGGAGGGGTTCGGGCTGCTCCTGCTCCATTGCTACGGCGGGTAGCGACTCGACCAGGTCGTCGAGGGGGCGAGGAATGACCATCACAGCGTTGAGTTCGCCAATGCGCTCGGCCTCGTGCATGCCGGCCTCAATTGCGATCGCAACATTGGGCAGCGACCCGCGAATCAAAATGGTGCACAGCCCCTCGCCAATGGCTTCGTGGGACATCAGCTGCACATCCGCTGACTTGGTCATGGCGTCGGCGGCCCCCACCATGGCCGGAAAGCCCCGCGTCTCCAGCAGACCAATCGCCTGACTGCCCAGCTTGCCCCCCCCCGACCGGCGCAGCTCGTCCCAGCGGGCGCAGATCGGCAGCACCGCCTCCAGGTTGGGCAGCGGCCTCGGAATCAGCGTTGACGACACAAACTGGCCAAACTCCTGGGCGGTGGCCACCCCGGCCTCCACGGCCATGCGCACATCGGCAATGCCCCCTCGCACAATGGCGGTGCAGTGCCCGCCCCCGGTTTTTTCGTAGCCCACCAGCAGCACATCGGCGGCCTTGAGCATGGCGTCGGCGGTGCCGACCACCGCCGGAAAACTCTCGGTGGACACCATGCCCAGGGCCGCCCCGCGATATTTGTCGCGCCGCTGGGCTTCCGCTGACCCCGGTGCTGAGGTGGCCAGGTTGAGCCGCTTGGGGCTGCCGGGCTTGAGCTCAAGGGGCGAGGCTAGTTGGCCGTCGGGTTGCATAGGGTGCCTCTGCACAGGGGTGTCTGCTTCTCCATTCTAGGGCTTGTCCCCTGGGGTAGCGCCATTCAAAGCGTGACGATGGGGAAATAGGGTCGCCAGCAGGCGATTCACCTGGGTTTTGCCGTAGACGTAGGAACCACTGCCGTTTTCGGCACCCCTGGCCGGGGCGCTGCCGTTTTGGGTGAACGGGGCGTTGCCGACCGGCAACGGGGCCGTTGTCTCGGGTGGCGGCGGTTGCCCCTGGGGGGAGGCAGCTGGGTCAGCCGCCGCCGCCGCCCCCACCAGGGAGCCCGGCGCTACCACCTGAGCAGGACCCAGGGCAGGGTTAATGACGGTGCTGTTGGCCCCAACGCAGGTGTGCTGGCCGATGGCCCCATGACCGACGACCAGCACACCGCTGCCCAGGTTTACCCCCGGTTCTAAAATCAGATCGCCGTGGCTGGCCTGCACGACCACATCGGCCCCCAGACACACCCCCGCCGACACCACCAGGCGACAGCCGGGAGCCGCTTTGAGTACGACCCCGGGTGCGATCGCAACCCCCGGTGCCAGATCCACATCCCCCTGGATCTGGCCGTTGGTCAACTGGGTAAGGGCCTGGGCGGATACTGCCACGGTCAAAGATCTTGCGTCAGAAGGGCCTTAGTTTGCTGAGGTAGAGGCGCTGCACTAGGGGCGCTGAATGATAGCCTCATGCACTCGTTTCTTTGCCTTCGGATCAATGCCGATCAGCCGCACATACTGCCCCCCGTGGTTGCGCAGCCGACCCTCCAGGGACGCCAGCACATCCGATGCCCGGCTGCCCTCCAGCACCCCGCCAGTCTGCCAGGCCCCACTGCGGTAGCGGCGCACATCGGCAACCTCCAGACTCAGGCGAAAGCCCTGGTTAAACAGCTGCTGCACCTGCTGCACCGCCTCCTGGGAGAGCCCCCCCATCGGGGCAGAGCCATTGCCATTGCCGCCAGACCCGCTGCCCGCCGCCGGAGCCGCCGCCGGTGCGGCCTTTGCCCCAGGCCGCTGCACGGTCACCGCCGCGATGCGACGCTTGGCCTTGGGGTCGATGCCAAAAATGCGCACATACTCACCAGCGTGCTTAGCCAGACAGCCATTGATGGCCGCCAGCACATCCCCCTCGCGGGTGCTGCCAATGGGCGCGCAGGTTTGCCATACGTTGCTGCTGTAGCGGCGGGCATCGGCATGCTCAGCGCCCACCTGATAGCCCTGGCTGAGCCACTGGCGCACCTGCTGGGCCACATCTCCACCGGGCTGGCCCCCCTGACCACCCTGGCCGGAGGGGCTAGAGGAGGGCGCAGCGTAGCTAGAGCCCGTCGAGGCAGTCTGAGTTCCCCCCGCCACGGCCTTGCCGTCGGGGCGCTGAATAGTAATGGGAGCGATGCGGCACTTCGCCTTAGGGTCAATGCCAAACAACCGCACGTATTCCCCCGAGTGCTCCGCCAGGCAGCGCTCCAGGGCGCCCAACACCTCGCCTTCGCGGTTGCTGACAATGGGAGAACAGGTCTGCCACACATTGCTGCTGTAGCGGCGGCTGTCGGCATGCTCGGTGCCAATACGGTAACCCTGGCCCAGGTATTGGCGCACCTGCTGCACCACCTCCGGCGACAGGGGGCCACCGTGGGTAGGAGCGGGGCGATGGGCCCCATTGCTGGCCGGGGCGGCCACGCTGGCGCTGACCTGCACCGCCTTACCGTCGGCCCGCTGAATGGTAATGGGGGCCACCCGCTGCTTGGCCCTGGGGTCGATGCCAAACATGCGCACATACTCCCCGGCGTGCTCTCGCAGACAGCCCTCCAGGGCCGCCAGCACCTCCGACTCACGCTTAGACTGAATGGGGCTACAGGTCTGCCAAACACCGCTGCGATAGCGGCGCACATCGGCGTGTTCGGTGCCAATGGTCAAACCCTGGGCCAGGTACTGGCGGGCTCGTTGGACAACGTCGGGGGGGAGCAGTTGAGAAGTCATAGTGCCTAATCCATCGCGTTCGTTTGATTGTGCTGTACCATCTGCGGCGCCGTAGGAGGGCGCTGCGGGGGCTGTCCAGGGCTGCCCCACCGCGGGGGCCGAGCTGGGCATACCGGAAAGTTCTCGAATCAGGGCAATGTCGCTGGGGCCCACGTCGGCTAGGGCGTCGGCCTGCTGCTGCTGGGTAATCACCGCGCCGGAGGGCACCAGCTTGCCTGCCGGAATGGCCACATCCTGGACGAGGGCGTGCATCATCACGACGCAGCCGTCCCCCAGGCGAGCATTAAACAGTGTGGAACGAAACCCGACATAGCAGTCAGTGCCGATGTAGACCGGCCCCTGCACCAGCACTTTGTAGGTAAGCATAGTGCGATCGCCCACCCACACGGCATAGGGGGTGCGGTCATCGCCCAGCACCCGGCCCTGGGCGCGACCGTAAACCGCCGCCCCCTCCTGCAAAACACTGGCGCTGCCCAGCCGCACCGGCGCACCGGCCTCGGCCTGCACCATAGCGCCCGCTGCCAGAGTTGCCCCCGCCGCCACCATCACATGGCCCTGCACCTGAGCCAGAGGATGAACCCCCGCCGGCCGTTGGCCACCGGTCTGGTCAAACCCTCTGTCTGCTGCCTGAGTCGGAGATACCGCCGCTGTGCGGATCGCCATTGCCAAAGTCCTCCAAAGATATGGCTTGCCGGTAGGCCCGGCGGCCCGCTCAGCAAACCGTCGTGAAGCCAACAAGCCCTGAGTCGGCAGTTTCCTAGACAAACAGAATTGGGGGTTAAGCTCGACAGCCCGGCCCCCATAGCGTTAGCTAAAATCGTCCCGTTTGTTGTAGAGATTGCCGCTGTCGAGACTGACCGTATCAACAATGGCAATCACCGCTGCGTCGACCGGACGATTTTCGTAGCCCCGGTGCTGGCGCGCCCCACTGCCCTGGGTAATGAGCACCCACTCTCCAGGGCCCGCACCGACTACATCGGCGGCTACCGTGTAGTCGGGCAACAGGTCGCCAGTCTCGCTAATCAACTGCACCAGCAGAAACTTAACGCCACTCAAACTGGGCTCTTTGCAGGTGCTGACTACCGTACCGCGAACCTTAGCCAAGAGCATGGGTTATCTGCCGTAGGGGCGAATGCCGCTGACGCTCTCTCTGAACTGCTCAACCGCTTCGGTATAGCGGATGGGCAGCACAAATTCCAGGTTTTCGTGGGGGCGAGCAATGATGTGGGTGGAGAGCACCTGGCCCCCGTTGACCCGCTTCACGTTCTCGATACCGGCGGCGACAGAGGCCTGCACCTCAGAGACATCGCCCCGAATGATCACGGTGACGCGACCGCTGCCGATCTTTTCATAGCCCACCAGGGTGACGCGGGCAGCTTTTACCATTGCGTCGGCTGCTTCGACCACAGCGGGGAAGCCCAACGTTTCAACCATACCTACTGCAATTGCCATGCTTTTCTTATCTCCAGAGATTGTGAATGCTCAATTGAACGCTGGCATTTATCTGCCCTAGGCTGCCAACATCACCCAGGCACATCTCAAAAACTCAGCTCAAGGCGCTAAAAAAATGACGCCTTTAAGCTTAGGTTCGAAACTGTTCTACGGCCTCGGTGTAGCGAATAGGCAGTACAAATTCAAGGTTTTCGTGGGGGCGAGCAATGATGTGGGTAGAGAGTACTTCACCACCATTGACGCGCTTAGCAGATTCAATACCGGCCGACACAGAGGCCTGCACCTCAGAGACATCGCCCCGCACGATCACGGTGACGCGGCCGCTGCCGATCTTCTCATAGCCCACCAGGGTGACTCGGGCAGCCTTCACCATCGCGTCAGCGGCTTCTACCACGGCGGGGAATCCCAGCGTTTCAATCATTCCAACAGCAATCGGCATAGTCGAAATCTCCTTATAAAATTTAGACAACCCTGGATCTACTCAGCCGCCTTATCGGGTCATTCAGGCACGAGAAACACGTCCCGAAAATAACAAAACGGGAATCACCCCTGGGGAAGTAAAACTTCAAATTGCCCAAAAATTCTCGATGACAGATTAAGCATAGGTGTCCGTAGTCACTTTTGCAATATAAGTCTCAATGATTGTTGCTAATGTTGAATATTATTAAATCTTATATCGCAAAGCTTTTTTTCTCGTAATCCATCCACAAACTTATGGATGTGATTGCTCACTCCTGCCGCCAGGGGTTAATCCCGATGGTGGCCACCCGACGGGGCTTGATTGCCGCCGATCGGCGGCATGGGGGTTTGGTGGCCCAGGCTAGAACTTATGGCTGCTTGGCCAGGACCGCTATTGAGAATCAGGTAGAATACCAATCAAAGCGCTGCAATAGCGGGGTTAAGGTTTGAATTGATGGCGTTTGCTCCGCCGCAGGCTGACGCTTAATGCCATAAATATTGGGACCTGGCGGTCGGGCCCAGCGGTAAGGCCTGGCGGTTCGGGTGCAGCGGCCAGTGGCGGCGACACAGACGGTGGGCGAGGTTTTTTGTGGGCAGATGCCACAGAGGGCTAACCCGGTCGGGCCGCTGCTGCCGGATACGCAAGCGTGCTGCTCAAGCGCAGAGGGAAAGGTGTTGTCGGGGAACGTCGGGATGACCCAATTTTTTGTCGAAACCAGCTGGCTGCTACCGGTGTACGGCTTACTGGGTGCGCTGCTAGCGCTGCCCTGGTCAGCCGGGATGGTGCGCCGCACTGGCCCGCGCCCGGCGGCCTACCTAAATATTTTGATGACCGTGGTGGCCTTCGGCCATGGTCTGATGAGCTTTCGCGGTATTTGGAACCAGGGCCCTCGGGAGCTGCTGTTTACCTGGTTTGACTTTGCCGATGTGCACCTTACCCTGGCCCTCGATATCTCGGTGCTCAACCTGGGGGCGCTGGAGTTGATTACGGGCCTTAGCCTGCTGGCCCAGGTCTTTGCCCTCGGCTATTTGGAGAAAGACTGGGCGCTGGCGCGGTTTTACTCGCTGATGGGCTTTTTTGAAGCGGCCATGGGCGGACTGGTGCTGAGCGGATCGCTGTTTGTCTCCTACTCGCTGCTGGAGATGCTCACCCTCTCGACCTACCTGCTGGTCGGGTTTTGGTATGCCCAGCCCCTGGTGGTTACCGCCGCCCGCGACGCCTTTTTGACCAAGCGCATTGGCGATGTGCTGCTGCTGATGGGGGTGGTTGCCCTGGCCTCCCTGGCGGGCAGCCTCGACTTCAACGACCTCTACGAATGGGTCAAGGTGGAGACTCTCTCGCCCACCCTGGCCACCCTGCTGGGATTGGCCCTGATTGCGGGGCCGATTGGCAAGTGCGCTCAGTTTCCGCTGCACCTGTGGCTCGACGAGGCGATGGAAGGCCCTAACCCAGCCTCGATTCTCAGAAACTCGGTGGTGGTCACCTGCGGGGCCTACGTGCTGATTCGCCTTCAGCCCATTGTGGTGCTGTCGCCGGTGGCCCTTGGCACCCTGGTGATCATTGGTACGGTGACGGCGGTAGGGGCCTCGCTGGTGGCCCTGGCCCAGGTCGATCTAAAGCGCACCTTTTCGTACTCCACCAGCGCCTACCTGGGGCTGGTGTTTATTGCGGTGGGTACCGAGTGGCCCGGGGTGGCGCTCACCCTGCTGCTCACCCACGCGGTGGCCAAGGCTTTGATCTTCATGGCAGTGGGCTCGATTATTACCACCACCAACTGCCAAAACCTGACGGAGCTGGGCGGCCTGGGCCGTAAAATGCCCGCCACCACTCTGGCCTACGTCACCGGGGCCCTGGGCATGGTGGGGGTGGTTCCCCTGGGCTGTTTTTGGGGGCTGCGCATGGGGGCTGACTTTCTCAGCGGCGACTATCCCCTGCTGGCGCTGGTGTATGTTGTGGTCAACGGATTGACCGCGCTCAACCTGACCCGGGCGTTTCGGCTGGTCTTTTTGGGGGCACCCCAGCCCAAAACCCGCCGTGCCCCGGAGGTACCCTGGCAGATGGCGGTGCCCATGGTCACGCTGTCGGTGATTACCCTGCTGGTGCCGTTGATCATGGGCAAGCTGCTGCTGCTGCCCCCCTGGCAATACATCAACTGGCCGATCACGCTGCTGATGCTGGGGTCGGGCTGGGTGGGGGTGGCGGTGGGAGCGACGGTGCCCCTGTCGAAGTCGCTGGCGCGATCGCTAAACCGGCCCCTGCGCATTGCCCAGGATCTGTTGGCCTACGACTTCTACACCGAGCGCCTCTACGACAAGACGGTGGTGGCGGCGGTGGCGAGCCTGGCCCGGTTTAGCAGCTGGTTTGACCAGTACGTGGTCGATGGTTTGGTGAATGGGGTGGGCCTGGCCTCGCTGTTTGGCGGCGAAGGTCTTAAGTACAGCGCCTCGGGCCAGTCGCAGCTCTACCTGCTGACGATTTTTGCTGGGGTGGGGCTGCTGGGAATTTTTATGACCTGGACGCTTTGGTAACGGTTGGCGATGCTAAGTGCACTGATTTTAATTCCGCTGGTGGGGGCGTTGGCGATTAGCCTGTGGCCCGGCAAACTGGAGGCCGCCACGGCCAAGCTGGTCAGCGGGGTGACCCTGGCGCTCACCCTGGCCTGGGTGGTGGTGCTGGCCACCCGGTTTGACCTGACCACCTCTAGCTTTCAGTTTGAGGAGCTGCTGCCCTGGGTGGAACCCCTGGGGCTGAGCTATCGCCTGGGGCTGGACGGGCTGTCGCTGCCGCTGCTGGTGGTGAACAGCCTGTTGAGCCTGGTGGCGGTTTACATCAGTGAGCCGCAGCTGCACCGCACCCGGCTCTACTATGTGCTGCTGCTGGTGATCAACAGCGCCGTGGCTGGGGCTTTTTTGGCGGCCAACCTGATGCTGTTCTTTATTTTTTACGAGCTGGAGCTGATTCCGCTGTACCTGCTGATCGCCATCTGGGGCGGGGCGCGGCGGGGCTACGCGGCGACCAAATTTTTGATCTACACCGCCCTGTCGGGGGTGCTGATTTTGGGGGCGTTTTTGGGGTTGGTGTGGCTGTCGGGCAACAGCAGCTTTGACTACGACAGCGGGCTGGCCGCCGCCCTGCCCCTGGCCCAGCAGGTGACGCTGCTGGTGGCGCTGCTGGTGGGCTTTGGCATTAAGGTGCCGCTGTTTCCGTTTCACACCTGGCTGCCCGATGCCCACGTGGAGGCGTCAACGCCGGTGTCGGTGCTGCTGGCGGGGGTGCTGCTCAAGCTGGGCACCTACGGCGTAGTGCGGTTTGGGCTGGGGCTATTGCCCGACGCCTGGATGGCGCTGGCCCCCTGGATGGCGACCTGGGCGGTGATTAGCGTGCTCTACGGGTCGCTGGCGGCGATTGCCCAGACGGATATGAAAAAGATGGTGGCCTACAGCTCCATTGGCCACATGGGCTATGTGCTGCTGGCGGCGGCGGCTTCAACGCCGGTGAGCATTGTGGCGACGGTGTTTCAAATGATTAGCCACGGGCTGATTTCGGCGCTGCTGTTTTTGCTGGTGGGGGTGGTGTACAAGACCACGGGCACCCGCGACCTGACGGTGCTGCGCGGCCTGCTCAACCCCGAGCGCGGTCTGCCCTTTGTGGGATCGATGATGATCTTGGGGGTGATGGCCAGTGCCGGTATTCCCGGTATGGTGGGTTTTATCTCGGAGTTTTTGGTGTTTCGGGGCAGCTTTTTGATTTTTCCGATCCAGACGCTGCTGTGTATGGTGGGGTCGGGCCTGACGGCGGTGTACTTTTTGCTGCTGGTGAATCGGGCCTTTTTTGGGCGACTTGCGATCGCACCTCCCACCAACGCCCCCCAGCTCGATGTGGTGCTGCCCCGGGTGAGCTGGCGCGATCGCGCCCCCGCCCTGGGCCTGGCCCTGCTGATCATCGCCTTTGGGCTGCAGCCCAACTGGCTGGCCCGCTGGAGCGAGCACACCACCCTGGCGCTGCACCAGCCCTACCAGGGGTTTGTGGTGGGGGGCTCGCGCTTTTCTCCCGCTACCCCTGCTACTCTGCCCGCCACAGTAGCCACCACCGTGGTCAACACCATGCCGCTTACCCCAGTGCCGCTCTCCCCAGTACCGCTTACCCCCGCCGACTCTGCTGAGGTCTACCTGCCATGACCAACACCCTGCCCGCCGTCGTCCCCGCCACCCACCCCCTAGAGCCGTTTATTGAACGGCTGCTGAGGGCCGATGCGCTGCTGCCCGACTCCCACACCAACCTGCTGGAGGTGGTCGGCATTCTCAAGAGCTACGGGGTGGTGCTCGACGCCTACTCCAAAAATCTGATCTACATTGCCGATCACCAGTTTTTGGTGCTGTTTCCCTTTTTCAAATATTTCAACGGCAAGGTT
>DATIVG010000471.1:0-2007 GCA_035466075.1 Nodosilinea sp.
CAAACTCATCGCCGGGCCATTGGGAATCGGCTGCGGCCCGGCGGGCGGCGGCGCAAACGTCGCCTCCGGCTGGAGGGCCCGGTAGGCCACAGGCGTCGTCTCCGCCAGCGTTACCCCCGGCCCCACCCCTGGCCCCGACACCGCATCGGCCGCCGCATCCGACAGCAAGGGCAAAACGATCGGCACCCCCACCGGCCCAGAGCCCCCGGTCAGCCCAGGGCCAGAGCGAGTCAGGCTGCTCTGGCGCGCAAAGTTGATCTGGCTGTCGGTCAGCCGGTCGAGGCGAGCGCCATCAGGGGTAATGTCATCCAGGGAGCTCGGCACATTGCGACGAAACCCCTCCGTCATCAAATTGTTGGCACCCCCCGACCCAAATCCCTCGTGGGTGAGGCCCAGGTTGTGGCCAATCTCGTGGGCCACGGTGTCGAGGCGGCCAATGCCGTTGTTGAAGTCCAGAATGTCGTCGCTAATCACCACGCCATTCTGGTCAATCCAGGCCAGGCCCAGGGTTTCAAACCCCTCAAAGGCAAAAATACTCTCCACAAACCACAGGCTAATCGGCCCCGAGGTGCGGGTGGCCAGGGGGCTGCGCCCAAAGGCCCCTGCCCCGCCCGAAAACGACAGCTCAGCAAACTCCGCCTGGTTGTCAATGGTGAGAAAGCGGCTGGCATTCAGCCGGTTGGGGGCCAAAAAGCTGACATCAATATTGGCCTGGGCCCAAATCTTGCGGGTAGCCGCCTCAAACGGGGCCAGATCCGCACAAAAAAAGCCAAAGTCGTCGCACACCTGAATCGGCTGAATGCTGACAAACCGGGTGGGGCGACTGCCGCCCTGGCCCTCCCCCGCGCAAGACACCAGCGCCGCCGACAGACCACAGATCAACCAAACACGGGGCTTAACAGGCACCTTGACCATGGCGGCAGCGAGAAACTACGGAGAGCTGGGCAAAACGTTCTCCCCACCATACCCCGCGCCCCAGGTAAATCGGGGGCATCACCCAAAAATTTTCTGTAAAATTCCCTTTTTTTGAGTAGTTTTTAGGTGGTGGCCCAGCACCAATTGCTGTAGCAGCTGCCCTTGCCACCGCGGCATCGCCTCCCCGACCTGCTGGAGCTGCGCCACCTGGGCCAAATCCGAGGCCGCTTCGCCCCCCGCCCCAGTCAGCCAGCGGGCAATGGGGTGATCCCAGCCCTGCAAAAATTCGTCCAGCATCACCCGGTGGCCATCATCGATCGGGAAGGGAGTATCGCCAGTGTCAGCCGACTGGTTCTCGTAGAGCCCCTTGCGGGGTTTGGCCGCCGCGCTCAGCGCCTTCGCCGACAGCGCCCGCCAGGTCTCGCTCAGCAGCGGGGGCAGCAGCGCCAGACCAGGGGTTTGGGCCAGTTCAGCGGCCAGGGCCACCATCTCAGCATCGTCAGACTCGTCCCCGTAGCGGGTAAAGTCGTCGAGCAGCGGCTGCCACAGCTCGCGCTCCAGCGCCCGGGCCAGGCCCAGCACCGCCGTGGCCGGGTCGGCAATCGGGTCACCGGCGGTGGCCAGGTGGCCCAGGGCCAGGGCCAGGTCCTTTTGGCTGGCGGAGCTGAGGCAAAACCACACCTTGTCACCCACCGCTTGGCGCACATGCTGCTTGGCTTCCTCCAAGGGCAGCGGCGGCATCAGGGGCTGAGCCACCGGGGCAGGCATAGCCGAAGCGGCTGGGGGCGGTATAGATGGAGTCGGTACAGCTGGAGCTGAGGCAGATGGAGTCCGGGTAGACAGAGTGGGAGCCGCTGGAGTCGGGGCCACCGGAGTTGGGGTGGCAGGAGTTGGGGTGGCAGGAGTTGGCGCCGCCAGAGTCGGGGCAGCTGGGGCGGCTGGCGTCCGGGCCACCGGGCTCGGAGCCGCCTGCAGAGCCGCATTTTGGGCTTGCAGCTCTGCTATCTGGGCGTCTTTTTCCCTCAGCCGCGCCTCCGCTTCGGCCAGCTGTTCCGCCAGCTGCCGCAGCTCGATCGCCGCCGCCCCGGCCCG
>DATIVG010000472.1:0-6454 GCA_035466075.1 Nodosilinea sp.
TTGCTCGACCAGTCTAAGCTGGTGGCCGACACCCTGGAGCAGCACGGCTGGGTGGTGGCCACCCTGTGGCGGCGGCAGGAGTGGTGCTGCCTCAACGTTCGGCGCTCACCTCCCTAGGCCTATGACCCTCTCCGACATCAGCTTTGTAGCCAAGGTCGTCGTGGCCTCAGCCGCCCTGGGGGCGGCGATTAAATATGCCCTACCGGCCTGGCTAGGGGGTTCAGCCGCCCTCAACGACCCGGCCCTGGGGGTCGTCGTCGCCCTGCTGGTGGCTCCCTCCCTGCTCATGGGGGGGCTACTTTGGCTGCGGCGTCGCTCCACTCCCTAACCCCGGCCTAGCCCATGCGCACCATCGACGGCATCAACGAAAAAATTCGCGCTGGCAAGGCCGTGGTGCAAACCGCCGAGGCCTTTAAGGTGCAGGCCAAGGAACAGGGCATTGCCGCCGCCGCCAAAGCGGTCGATGTGGTGGTCACCGGCACCTTCGAGCCCATGGAGTCCTCAGGAGCGATGCTCAACCTGGGCCACACCGACCCCCCGATCAAGCTGCTGGAGTGCTACCTGGATGGGGTGCCCGCCTACGCGGGCTTTGGCGCGGTGGATATTTGCCTGGGGGCCAGCCAGCCCGCCATCGCCGGGCGCGGAGCCGATGTCGCCGAGGGGGAAGACGCCCGCGAACACGGCGGCGGCCATGTGATTGCCGACCTGATTGCCGGGCGCGCGGTGCCGCTGCAAGCTACGGGCCACGGCACCGACTGCTACCCTCGCACCTCCCTGGAGACCACCATTACCCGCGACACCATCAACCAGTTTTACCTGTTTAGCCCCCGGGGCCTCTACCAAAACTTCATCGTCGGGGTAAACGGCGGCGATCGGCCGCTCTCCACCTATCTGGGGCCGCTGCAGCCGCGCCTCGGCAACGCCGTCTACGCCAACCCCGGCGCCCTCTCCCCCCTCTTAAACGACCCCGACCTGGAGGCCATTGGCATCGGCACCCGCATTTTCTTTGGCGGCGGTGTGGGCTATGTCGCCTGGGAAGGCACCCAGCACTTTCCGCTCCAGCGGCGGCTGCCCAACCGCACCCCCATTGGCCCCGCCGCTACCCTGGCGCTGATTGGCGACGCCAAGCAAATGCGGCCCGAATGGGTGCGGGGCTGCTATTTCAAAGGCTATGGCCCCTCGCTCATGCTTGGCGTCGGCGTACCGATTCCGGTGCTCAACGAGCAGGTCGCCGCCCACTGCGCCGTGCAGGATGCCGAGATTGTCGCCCCGGTGATGGATTTCTCCATTCCTCGGCGGGTGCGGCCTACCTTCGGCCTGGTTAGCTACGCCCAGCTCAAGGCGGGCAGCATCACTATCGAGGGGCAGCCGGTGCGCACGGCACCGCTGGCCAGCATTTACCTGGCCCGCCAGGTCGCCAGCGAGCTCAAGGCCTGGATAGAGGCTGGTCAGTTTGAGCTGGCGGCCCCGGTGGCCCCCCTCCCCCAAGACCGCGCCTTTTTGCCCCAGGATGCCCTGGGGGGTTAGAGGCTGGAAACTAGACGCTGGCTGGCTTGCTAACGCTACCGATCGCGCCTATTTTGGGGTGCCTATTCGGGGGCGCTATCGCGGTTTTCTTCCCGCTTTTTGGGGCGCTCGCTGCCCTTGACCCCCGTGGGTCGCCGGCTGGGCATGGGCGGTCGACTGCCGCCGGGGCCGCTGCGCATGCCGGGCTTGCCCCGGCGCGGGGGGCCGCCGCTGCTGCCCTTGGGGCGCTTCTTGGGGGGCACAATGCCCACCACCGAGGCCTCGCTGAGCACCAGGGTTTTGGCGTCGCGCTTGACTTTGAAGTCCCAAAAATAGCCGACGGTGCGGCCCTCAATGGTGCCGTGCAGGAGCAGCTTGAAGGGCTTGGCCGCGCCGGGAGGCCGTTTTGACCCCTGCAAAATTTTGACCGCAATGCACTGGTCTTCGGGGGTGTACTTGACCACCTCGCCGCGAATGGAGAAGTAGTTGTCGTCAACCGGCGGCAGATCAGCTAAATCGGGTTTTTCGGCCGGTTTCTCTGCTTCACTGGCCTCGGCACTGGTTTCGGCGGCAGTCTCGTCGGGGCTGCCAGGGGCTTCACCGGGCAAGCCCAGGGTTTCGGGCTCCCAGACGCCGACAATTTGTAGGTGAAGATCTTGATCGTCGTTGTCGAGTTCGCGGCGGGTGCGGGGGTAGACCACCCACAGGTGGGGCACGGTGAGGTCGATATGTTTTTTCACCAGGCTGGTAATGCGCCCCAGCAGCACCGAATCGATCACATGGCCGTCTTCGGTGGTGAGGTTGCCCCGGTTGAGCTGGTCGGCTTCGCTGGGTTCGTAGGTGCCTCGCACCAGGCCAATGGCCCGGTACTGCATGGGCTCGCTGGGCGGCGCGATGGGCTGGTAGCGGTAGGCGGCGGGGTCGGGCTCGGGAGGGGGTGCGATCGCAGCCTTCACCGCCACTACTCCCTCGATCCCGTCGGGTGCCTTGGCCGGTTTTTTTACTGTGGCAGCCGCCACCTCAGGGGCCACCGCCGGACGCACCGGACGCACCGGTCGCTGGGGAGGAGACATTAGCGCCGGTCGCTCACCGAGGGGATCTGCCCCCTGTGCTCCACCGGCCTGGGCATTAACATCGTCTTTAAAAGAGTCTTGCTCTGCAGAACCCATGACACCACCGATCTCCCTCTCAACATAAACCAGCCACCCGGCGCAACAGCGGATTTACGCCCGACTTAGCCTGTAAGCCTAGCGTAACATTCGCCCTTTCATGTGCATTGCCAGGGCAAATTTTTAGACTGTTGATACCACGCCCAAACGCGCCCCTGGCAAATGCCAGCACCGAGGCAGGGGGCTCCCCACCGGGTGGGCAAACCAGCCAAGGCCGGGGAATTTGCCAGAGACCAGGCCCTGGGCCAGGTCGCTACTTTAGATTTCCATCGCTGAGAGTTCACAATCCGCATTATTTCTGAGTTTCTTTGCGACCTCTTTATGGCCGCCCCGCCGAGGGGGTAAGTTTCACTGTCAGGCGGAGGCGCTAGAATCATTTACCTAAATCCCCTGCGACCATACCCGCTCTCCTGAAGAGGTACCCCCGTGACTGCAAACCGCAACCGTTGGCTCGTTGGCACCGTGCTCACCCTGGCCCTGGCCGCCTTTTTGTCGCTGTCGCTGCTGCCAATTTTGGGCAGCAACAGCAACCGCCGCGACGAAGCCGCCGATGCCAACCCCACCGCCGACCCCGCCTCCATGCAGGCCGAGCTCGAGGCCCAGGCCCGGGGTTACGAACTGGTGCTGGAGCGCGAACCCGACAACCAGACCGCCCTGCAAGGGTTGGTGGACGCCCGCATTCAGCTCGGTGACATCAACGGTGTCGTCGGGCCGCTCGAAAAACTGGTGGAGCTCAACCCCGACGTACCCGACTACGCCGTGCTGCTGGCCCAGACCAAGCAGCAAATGAACGACCTGGAAGGCGCCGCCCAGATCTATCGCCAGGTGCTCGACCAACAGCCCGGCAACATGAATGCCCTCCAGGGGCTGACGGTGCTGCTCGTGCAGCAAGAGCGGCCCCAAGCCGCCATTGGGCTGCTGCAAGACACCCTCAAAACCGCCGACAGCCTGCAAGCCGAGGGGGCTGTATCCGGCGTTGACACCACCTCCGTCAAGCTGCTGCTGGCCCAGGTGCATGTCGAAGCCAACAGCCCCGACCAGGCCATTGCCCTCTACGACGAAACCATCGCCGCTGCCCCCGAAGACTTCCGCCCGGTGCTGGCCAAGGCGCTGGTGCTCAAAGACCAGGGAGACACCGACACCGCCCAGGCGCTCTTTGCCCAGGCCTCTTCCCTTGCCCCGGCACAATATAAAGATCAAATCACTCAAATGGCGGCCCAGGGCGAGGCGGCCCCAGCGCCTGCCCCAGACGCCAGCGCACCGATCCTGGAGCCGCTGGCCGAGCCCGCCCCCACCGGGGAATAAAACCAAACTTCCCCTCCGCCAGACTGGCGAAGGGGAAGTTCCGTGGTGGTGAGGCTCTCGACCTATTACAGGGCCAATGCGGGGCGAGGAGGGCTCAACAAAAAGTTGGAGTTAGGCTCTGGCCGCAGTAGAAGAAGACACCGCCCGCCCGGAACGGGTTGTCACCGGCTGGCTGGCATCTACGGGCTGAAACTCGATGTGGTTGACCAGGGTGGTCACAAAAGCAAACAGCAAAAACGGCAGGGATAGCACCAGAATAAGCCCCACGGTGGCCAGGGCAAACATCGGCTGCCTTGCCCCCATCAGCGCCAGCGAAGTCGCCAGGCTAATAAACAAAATCACCAGCCAGGCAATAACTTGGCCGTAGATATCCCCAAACGTCAGGGTACAGGCAAAGCGATATTTATTCTCATTGTCCATAATGGTGTCCTGCCGCAATCAGTTTTATAGTGATCAGCATATCGGGCCAACCTGGGGTGCTGTGGTTTCTCAACATTTCCACAAGAGTTGCAATGAACTGTTGCAGGTGGTTAAGCAATCGTTAGAAACCACCCGAAAAACCCCCAGCGAAATTACCCGGCTGGCAGAAGGCGAGCTTTACTGCCCTAGCGATGGGGTGGCGGTTTAGGGCAGCCATGGGGTATCAGTACATTCTCTTCAACAAGCCCTACGATGTGCTCAGCCAGTTTAGCGACGGCAGCGGCGGCGATCGGGCGGTGGCGGGGCCGCGCCGCCTGACCCTCAAAGATTTTATTCCGGTGGCCAATGTCTACCCGGTGGGGCGGCTCGACCGCGACAGCGAGGGGCTGATGCTGCTCACCGACCACGGTGCCCTCCAGCATCGCCTCAGCGATCCGCGGTTTGCCCATCCCCGCACCTACTGGGTTCAGGTCGAGCATCTGCCTATGGCGGCGGCCTTGACGCAGCTCCAGCGCGGGGTCACCATCCAGGGCTATCGCACCCGCCCCTGTCGCGCCCGCCTGCTCCCCGGCGAGCCCTCGCTGCCGCCGCGCCATCCTCCCATTCGCCACCGGCAGACTATTCCGACCGCCTGGCTAGAGATCACCCTGCAAGAGGGTAAAAACCGCCAGGTGCGGCGCATGACCGCTGCGGTGGGCCACCCTACCCTGCGGCTGGTGCGAGTTGCGATCGCGCATCTCCAGCTCGGCAGTCTATCCCCTGGCCAGTGGCGTCCCATCACCCCCAGCGAACAGCGCCAGCTGCTGAAGCTCTAGCCGGTCGGGCCTCCCAGCGCTTGGCACACCTCCCTGGCCGCCAAAAAGCTGGGTGCTAGGGCCCAGGGCCAGAATCAGAACTTGACCGCTTGGGCAGGTGAGGGCAAAAGCATTAAGCTACTATGAGCTTGCAGCCCAGTAAGCTGAAACGGCGTAAATTGGGGAACTATGACATTGCCGGCCCAACGCCAGGCAAGCAGAGGGCAAGCCGCTGTCTAAAATACAGCTAACCCCTGCCCACCGAGTCCATCGATCGCTGGCTAGCTAGCCTCATTTTGGATCATCGCTAGGATGCTGACCTGTCCTTTTTGTAAGTTTGAAAACGCCGATCTAAGCCGCTCCTGCGATCAGTGTGGCCAGCCGTTCCAGCGATGGCGCATTATCGATCTTCCCGAGCCAGCCAGCCCGGCCCTCTCCGTCAGCGACCTGAACGATAGCCTTTACCTCGATGCCGACCATCGCTACCAGTTGCTCGGCCAGCTGAGCGCCCCCGCCCGCTCCTTCACCGTGATTGACTGTCAGCCCCAGGCCGGTTCACCGCTCCAAGACCTGCAACTGGCCTGGCTAGACGACCCCACCCTCGACCCGGCCAGCCACCCCCTGGGGGCCACCATCCCGGCGGCGGCCTACCCCTATCTGGCTCTGCAAGCCGATTATTTCCCGGCGGTCCCCGAGCTGCACCACGCCTGGCGCACCCCCCAGCGCACCCTGCTGCTGATCGAAGACCGCACCCGCTGGCTGCCGTTTACTGCTGGCTGGGCCGCCATTGCCGACCCTTTGCAGCAAATTCAATGGCTGTTTGAAACCACCCTGCTGTGGCAAGCGCTCGCCCCCTGGCAGCGGCAGGCTACCCTGCTCGACCCCCAGCACATCACCCTCAATGAAAACAACCTGCTCTGTCTCACCCAGATAGACCAGGCTGCTACCCCTGCCCCCCTGCCCCTGCATACCCTAGGTCAGCTCTGGCAACAGCTGCTAACCGCTACCCCGACCCATCTGCCCCCCTCAGTACAGGCCCTCGTCACCGCCCTGGCAGCGGGTAATATCAGCACCGTCGGCCAACTCCAGGACACCCTGGCCGAAGCGGCCCAGTGTTACCAGGAGCCCGTTACCGAAGCTGAGTCTCCCCTCGCAGGCCACCAGGCTGACAACGGCCAGGCGGACAGCTACCCCGCCAGCTATCGCCCCGCCAGTGACGATGGGTTCCCGGCGGCATCTCTCCCCCTGCCCTCGCCGTTT
>DATIVG010000473.1:0-7304 GCA_035466075.1 Nodosilinea sp.
ACCCAGCCCGCCCACTCGGGCCTCGACTACCTGGGCATTCACGCCAGGGTGCTGTGGGCCTACGCGCCCCCCTGGGAGCAGGCCCAGCCCCACCACTGCCAACCGGTCGCAACCCCCTGATTTATTTCCCCAAGTTCAAAAATTCAAAACTAAAAATTCAAAACTCAAAACTCCCCCACCCCGTTACTCCCCCCCCCCTCACTCCCCTCCCCAACCCAATTCGCTATGATGGCGTCAGCCTTTTCCCCTATCCCTATGCATGCCGACGAAGCCCTGGCGGTGCTAGACCAGCTGCTGCCCGGTTGCACCTTCAGCAACCTGCAAGAGACTGTCTTTAGCCAGGTGTGGGAGGGCAAAACCTACGCAGAAATCGCCGAAAGCTGCGGCTACGACCACAGCTACATTCGCGATGTGGGGTTTCGGCTGTGGCAGAGTTTGTCGGAGTCGCTCAACCAAAAGGTCTCGAAGAGCAACATTCGGGCGGTGCTGGAACGCTATGCCCGTCACTCGGCGGCGGCGGGCCAGGTCGGGGCCGAAGAACGGGTGGGGTTGCCCAGGGCCGAAGACCAGAGCCAGGACCACCCGATCTTGGAATTGCCCAGCGGGCCGGTGCCTTTAAATTCACCGTTTTATATTGAGCGGCCCCCCCTGGAGGCCCAGGCCCAGGCCGAGCTGCTCAAGCCGGGCAGCCTGATTCGCCTCAAGGCCCCGCGCCAGATGGGCAAAACCTCGCTGCTGCGACGGCTGCTGGCCCAGGCCCAGGCCCACTCGATGGGCTGTGTCACCCTCAGTTTGCACCGGGCCGATCGCCAAATTTTTAGCGATCTGGATCTGTTTTTGCGCTGGTTTTGCGCCAACATTGGCCACCAGCTGGGCCTGGAGCTGGAGCTGGATCAGCACTGGAATACGGCGATTGGCAGCAAGGTGAGCTGCACGGCCTACCTCGAAGACTACCTGCTGCCCCAGGTGGAGGGGCCGCTGGTGATTGCCCTGGATGAGCTCAACGAGCTGTTTCAGTACCCGCGGCTGTCGTCGGAGTTTTTGCCGCTGCTGCGGTCGTGGTACGAGGATGCCCGCGAGATTGAGACCTGGAGCCGGGTGCGCTGGGTGCTCTCCCACTCCACGGAGGTCTATGTGCCGCTGCAACTGCACCAGTCGCCCTTTAATGTGGGGCTGGCCCTGCGGCTGCCGCCCTTCACCCTGGCCCAGGTGCAGGACCTGGCCTGTCGCCACCGCTTGCCCTGGGCGGCGGGCCGCGAGGGGGAGGCCAAGCTGCTGGGGCTGCTGCGGATGGTCAGCTGCCGGCCCGGCCTGGTGCGCCTGGCGCTCTACGCCCTGGCCCAGGCATCGCTCAGCCCTGGGGGCCTCACCCTGGAGCAGCTGATCGAGGAAGCGCCCACCCAGTCGGGCATTTACAGTGACCACCTGCGGGAGCTGCTGGCGGCCCTGTACCCCCACCCTGACTTGCAGGGGGCCTTTCGCCACGTGATTGAGGCGGTGGAGCCGGTGGCGCTGGAGCCGATTGCGGCCTACCGACTGGAGAGCCTGGGCCTGGTGACGCTGAGCAAAAACCTGGCCATTCCCAGCTGTGACCTCTACCGTCAGTACTTTTTGCGATTTTTGCCGACGCCGCTGAGCTCGACCTATGGTTGAGTACCGGGTGGGGGGCAGTCTGGCTGCCGATGACCCCACCTACATCGAGCGTGAGGCCGATCGCAGCCTCTACCAGTCGCTGCTCAGGGGGGAGTTGTGCTACGTGCTGACCTCGCGGCAGATGGGGAAGTCGAGCCTGCGGCTGCGCACGCGCCAGCGGCTAGAGACCGAGGGCATGGGCCGCTGTGC
Organism: Nodosilinea sp.; assembly: GCA_035466075.1. Classification (GTDB taxonomy): domain Bacteria; phylum Cyanobacteriota; class Cyanobacteriia; order Phormidesmidales; family Phormidesmidaceae; genus Nodosilinea. The sequence continues at coordinate 1,843 of DATIVG010000473.1, forward strand.
TGCTATCGACCTGACCCGCATTGGCAGTCAGCACATCACCGCCGAGCAGTGGTATTTGGGGCTGGCCTTTGACCTGGGGCGCAAGTTTCAGCTGCCGCAGGCGGGCGAGTTGCCGGTCTGGTGGGAGGGGCTGGGGCCGCTGCCCCCGGTGCAAAAGCTGAGCTGCTGGATTGAGACGGTTTTGCTGACCACCTGGCCGAATCGGTCGCTGTTTATTTTTTTAGACGAAATTGACGGGGTGAAGGGGCTGAGCTTTAGCGCCAGCGATTTTTTTGGGCTAGTGCGCTTTTGCTACAACCAGCGGGCGGAGACCCCGGCCTACCGTCGGCTGCACTGGGCGCTGTTTGGGGTGGCGACGCCGAATGATCTGGTGGCGGAGCGCTACCAAACGCCGTTTAATATTGGCCGGGCGATTGCGCTGACGGGCTTTACGCTCGAGGAGGTGGCCCCGCTGGCGGCGGGGCTGGGGGGGGTGGCCGAGCGCCCCGACCGGGTGCTGGCGGCGGTGCTGGGCTGGACCGGAGGGCAGCCGTTTTTGACCCAAAAGCTCTGTGGTTTGATGCAAAAAACCGTTGGGCCCGGCCCGATTGCCGCTGGCGATGAGGCCGATGCGGTGGAGCGGGTGGTGCGATCGCACCTTCTGCACCAGTGGGAAGCCAACGACGACCCCGAACACCTGCGCACCATTCGCGACCGCCTGCTGGCCGACGAGCTGCGCTCGGGCCGGCTGCTCAGCCTCTACCAGCGCCTGCTCACCGACGGGCCCACGGCCGTTGACGGCAGCCCCGACCAGGCCGAGCTGCAGCTGTCGGGGGTGGCGATTGCCCGCGACAGCCGCCTGCGGGTGGCCAACCCGATCTATGCCGAGGTGTTTAACAGCGACTGGGTCAACCAATGCCTGGCCCAGCAGCGCCCCTACGCCGTCATGCTGCAAGCCTGGGTGGCCGCCCAGTACCAGGACGACTCGCGCCTGCTGATGGGCCAGGCCCTGCGCGACGCCCTGCAATGGGCCAGCGACAAAAGCCTCAGCGATCTCGACTACCGCTATCTCTCCGCCAGCCAGGAGTGGGATGCCAAGATGGTGCGCCTGGAGCTGGAGGCCAAGGATAGGGCGAATCTTTTGCTGGCCCAGGCCCAGCAAAAGGCCAACCAGATCATCTGGCTCAGCTACCTCAGCCTGGGGGCCTGTTTGGCGATTTCGCTGGTGGCGTTGGTGGTTAGTCTGTTGTAGGGATGGGGGGGGAAAGTGGAACGTTGGGAGGTTGGAGGGTTGGGAGGTTAGAGCGTTGGAACGTTGGAAGGTTAGAGCGTTGGAAGGTTAGAACGTTGGGAGGTTAGAACGTTGGAGGGTTTTGGGCTGTCCTCGCCCTTTGAACCTTTGAACCTTCAACCCTCTTAACCTTCAACCCTTTTAACCTTCAACCCCACTCCCACCGCCCCCCAATTCTGAACAGCGCCTAAGAAATTGACCTCAATCCGCTAAGAACTCGCCGATGGCGGTCTTAACCGGGCTTCAGGGGGCTATCAGCTCTCCCCGCCATGATGGGGGAATTCAGCCAGCCCTCTTTTTGAGCCCCCCATGCAGCAGCGGCGATTGACAATCTATGGTGCGATCGCAGTGGCCACTCCCCTACTGGTGCTGGCCAACACGCTGCTGAGCTCCGCCAATCGGGCCTGGTCGCCCCCCGTCGTCGCCCTGCAACCCCTGCTCGAAAAACCACCCCGGCTGTACCCCGCCGCCCAGAGTTTGGCCATGGCCTACCGCGCCTGGCTGATGCACCCCTACGCCCGCATTGTGGCCGAGGGCGATCGGCTGTTTCTGGAGTTTTATGCCCCCTTTAATCTGCTGGAGCAGGGGCCTGATCTAACCCTCTTTTTGGTCACCACCGCCCCACCGACAGCGGCAGCGGATGAGATCCCACCAGCCCTCTCCCTGGGGAAAGTGCTCACCACCGCCGGTAAGCAGCGCTATCCCATTCCCCTGCCCGTTGTGACCTCGGCGGCGGCGGCGCTCGGCCCCTATCGCTCGGTGATCATCTGGTGCGCCGAGCTAGATGCCATGGTGGCCTACGCCCCGCTCCAGATTGCAGACCCTGCCCTGGAGGCTGCCATTCCATCCGCCAATTTATAGCCGTCGCCATCGGGGTCAGACCATTAGAGGCTCTGCAAGCTCACCGTCACCCCTTGGGGGAGCCCAGCGGCCCCAGCCGCAAAAGCGGCCAGGGCATCTCCACATTGGGCACCCAGTTGGCATAGGGCCTCAGCGTCGGCACCGCGTAGGGCAGCACAAACCGCAGCGATCGCAGCGATGCCGGTTGTTCACCCCCGGCATCGACCACCCCGTACTCCCGGGCCAGCTCCGCCACAATCTGCACCTGCCCGGTGCGGCGCATCACGTTGGCGTCTGCCGCCAGGGCCGCTATCACCCGCCCGCTCAGCAGCGGCGTTTCCCAGTTGTAGTGGGCCGGGGTAGTCTCGTCCTGGGTGTTGGGGGCATTTCCCAAACCCATCTCTGCGGCGAACTCCGTCATCAGCTCGGTGCCGACAATGCCCGGCCAGATCGACAGCGAGGCCACCTGGTGTGGCTTCAGCTCGACCGCCATGTCGGCGGACATGCGATCGCAGGCCGCCTTGCCCACCCCGTAGGGCACCCCAAAGATGTAGGACAGCCCACCCCACGACGACAGCGTGCAGATCAGCCCCCGCCGCCGCGGCACCATCAGCCGGGCCCCATAGACGCTGGCCAGGTAGTGGCTCCGCAGCCCCACCCCGTTGCAGGCATCCCAAAAGTCTGGCTCCGACTCCCAGAAGGGCTTGCCGTAGGCGGCTCTGAGGGCGGGCACCCCGGCGTAGGCATTGTTGACCAGCAGATCAAGCTGACCGTTCTGCTCGGTTTGAATGCGCTCAAACAGCGCTTTGATCTGCTCGTCATCGCCGTGATCCACCCGCACCGGCAGGGCGATCCCGCCCGCCTGTTCCACCGCCGCCGCCGTTTCCGCCAGCGACCCGGCAACCTCCGGCGAGGGCGACAGGGTGCGCCCGGTGATGTAGACCGTGGCCCCCGCCTCCCCCAGGCCCGTGGCAATGCCCTTGCCCAGGCCGCGGGTAGCGCCGGTCACCAGCGCAATTTTGCCCTCAAGCGGTTTCATGGGTTTCCCCCGTCGCGACGGCCAGGGCGGCCAGATGGCGCTCGCGCATCAGCATAAACAGGGCAAAGCCCACGGCAAAGGAAATCGCGAACATCAGCGCAATGTACAGGCCCCACAGCTTCAGCTTCAGCCGTCGCCCCTCCGACACAATGAAGGTAATCGCCAGCAGCAGGGCAATGGTGAGGTCTACGGCCACAAAGCTGGAGGCCGGGTTGGCCCACACCTGGGCAATGAAGGTAGTAAGGTCAAAGTCCAGCAGGTTGGTAGCAGTAAACTCGCCCCTGGTGGCGACGGTGAACTGCACCAGGTAATAGTTCGTCCAGATAAAGCCGATCCCGGTGAGGGCGGCGTAGATAACCTGGCGGATCAGGGTTCCGGGCATAGAATTCTCTGAAAACGGCCCCTCCATTGTCCTACCCCCGCCGATAAAATTCCTTGCGAATCGGTTGCTGTGCTCCCCTACCTGGGGATTTTCTCAACTTTAATGGGAGCCACGCCTGACCTCTGCGGTGCGATGGGCCGGGTCAGACCGTTAGGGTGCGAATTGGAGCATCGGCCAGGGTGGCAAGGGCATGAAACGCTGGCTGGGTGGCGCGCAACTCAGCAGTGACAATAACTAGGACGGCGGTCAGAATAGGCCTCATCCAAGAGCTAGACATGGCTTTGACACTAGCGAGAGTCAGAATCAGGGGTCAGAAGGTAGGCTGCACAGTCTGTCCTCTTAAATTCTGTTTTGGTAATCCGTTCTGCATGGCTAAGCATAGGGGCTAGCGATGGGCGGCTGGCCGTTTAGCACCCAGTCGCCTAGGTCTCGCAGCTTATAGTCTGTGGGGTCGTGCAGGGTGAGGGTACGCAGGTTGCGCCAGTAGCGGTCAAAGCCGTAGATATTGGCGGTGGCGCGGGCACCCATCAGCTCAAACATGTCACTGGTGATAGTTAGCCCCACCTGGGTGGCCAGAGTTTTGGCGGTGGCGACGGCGATCGCCACCTCTCCCCGCTGGCTGTGGGTCAAGTCGTCGCCCTGCTCCCAGGCTTGCTGCATTTGGGCGGTAGCCTGGTCAGCGGTAGCAATCGCCCCCTGGAGCTGTCCCCAAAGATCGCCGTAGCGCCGCAGAATGTAGGGGTCTTGGCTGGCCTGGTCTACCCCGGCGGTCAGCCAGGGGCGAGTTTGACTGCGGGTATAGCCCTGGGCGGCCTGGAGCGCTCCTGCGGCAATGCCCAACAGGGTATAGGTCAGCGCCGCCATACCAATCACGCCTAGGAAGGTGGCAAAGGCCCCCTCAGGACGAGTCGGTGGCCCTAGAATTTCCTCTGGCATCACCAAAACATGCTCAAAGGTGAAACTGCCGCTGGCGGTACGACGCTGGCCCAGGGCATCCCAATCGTGGTTGTAGGTGAGGCCGGGCCGCTCGCGGGGCAGCACAAACAGCACCGGCCAGGGGTTACCCGCCTGCATCGCGGCGCAGATGATGCGATCGGCCACCACGGCTCCGGTGCAAAAACTTTTGACACCGCTGGCCCGAAACTGACTGCCGTCAGGTTCTAGGGTCAACCGCAGGTCGCGCACATTGATGGCATTGGCCCAAAACAATTGATCAGCCGCCGTTTCACGGTAGTACCGCTCAGCCTGGGCGGCGTTGCCCGACACCTGTGGGGTCGCAGACAGCAGCAGATGATAGCCGTAGAGCTGAGCCGCAGAACTGTCGCTCTCTGCCAGCGTTTTGACCACGGCCATAGCCTGGGGCCAGGTTGCGCCCAGACCACCATACTTCTGGGGCACGATCAGTGGCAGCAGTCCAGATTGGCGCAGACATTGAATTTCATCGACGGGAACTCCAGCCTGGGCCTCTCGGGCTTGCACGGTCTGGGCGAGGGTTTGGGCAACTTCAGCGGCGATCGCCTGGTAATCTTGCCCGTCGGCAACGGGGCGATCGGCAGCTGAAGGCGAAATTCGTTCTAGGCTAATGGTCATGGGGGTAATCTCCAAAGTAGTGAGATGAAGTAGTTAAACGATCAATCAGGGCCAAGGAGCGTTAGCGTTGGGGCGCATTGAGTGGCCGATCGGTCTTGGCCTGGTCCACGGCCAAAACACCCCAGCTCGATAGGTTAGGCATAGGGCGGGATGGCTGGCGGCGATTGGCCAGGGCCACCAGCCCGCAGAGTTGACACATGGCTTATCCCTTCCGTATGACGTAGTAGTCGTTCATGATGTCGTGGGGCAGTTCTTTCATTTCGATTGAGGTAAACCCCGCCTGAGCTAACATTTCGCTCGCCTTTTCGCGGCCCCACATGGTGCCCAGGCCCATGCCACCC
>DATIVG010000474.1:0-5206 GCA_035466075.1 Nodosilinea sp.
AGTCGGATCTGTAGGAGATTTCTGTAGTGGGTTGGGGCTAGCTGGCCCATGCCTCTAGTGGTCTGTCAAGATCTGTAAAACCTAAGTTCGCAGGTTGAATGGCGCGCTAGCGGAACCCAACCCGACTGGCTCTGGCGTTGGGTCTCACTGCGCTTCACCCAACCGGCAAGAGTCTTAATTTCCTGGGTTAACGCCGCGCTGGCCCTACACCAGGGCGACGATGGCGTCGTTGATGGCGCTGAACATCTGTTCGCAGTGGTTGTTGCGCTTCAGGGGCAGTTCTTCGTTTTTGACCACCAGGTTTACCCAGGCCGAGTCGGCATCCACGGTGGGGGGGTTGATCATGACTTCAATGGTGGTGAGCTGGGAGAAGGAGACCTGCCCCGGCTGCTCTTTAGCCACTAGATAATCTTTGGTTTCGTAGACCATGTTGAGCCCGCAGGACTGCAAGGTGCTAACGATGGAGTCGCGCAGGCGACCGGTTGCCGCCGAAACGGGGAGGGTGTTGGTGTACCGGGCCATAGGTATCCTTTGCTGAGGCCATCACAACGATCGGTCAGTGCCAGGTTATGGACAACTCGACGAACGGGGCACCTACCGCGCCTGCCAACCCTACAATGTGACACCAATCCGGTTTGTATCTTAATGTATACCACAATTTTTCTGAGCCGTTGGGCAGGTAGGGTGCCGGTCGCCCTACCGTACAGCCCAGAGCACAACCCTGGGCGCAACCTTGCCTGTAAGCTTGAAGGGCAGTTGTAGGGACAGTTGTACAGTGGGGCATACGCCGGGGAAGTTGCTGGTGTTTGAGGGGGTGGAGGGCTGCGGCAAATCGACCCAGATGGGGCGGTTGCGGGCGGCGTTGACGGGGTGCGATGGTCAAAGACCGGGGGCCATGCCCGACCTGATCGCCACCCGCGAGCCCGGCGGCACCGAGCTGGGGGTGGGCCTGCGCCGCCTGCTGCTCGACCACCACGGCGAGGCCCCCATGGCCAGCCGCGCCGAACTGCTGCTCTACGCCGCCGACCGCGCCCAGCACGTAGAGCAGGTGATCAGGCCCGCCCTGGCGGCGGGGGCCTGGGTACTGTGCGATCGCTACATCGACTCCACCGTGGCCTACCAGGGCTACGGGCGCGGCCTCGACCTGGCGCTGATCGATCAGCTCAACCAGGTGGCCACCGGGGGGCTGGTGCCCGACCTCACCCTGTGGCTGCGGCTCGACGCCGCCACAGGGCTGGCCCGCACCCGCCAGCGGGGGGCTGCCGACCGCATGGAGCAGGCCGATTTGGCCTTTCACCAGCGGGTGCAGGCGGGGTTTGAGGCCCTGGCCCAGCAGCACCCCGAGCGCATTGTCGCCATCGATGCCGCCGCCGATGAAGACACCGTCGCCGCCCAGATTTTTGCCGTTGTGGATGGATATTTGCAGCAGTGGTACGCCCCCAGTTTGACGGCCTAGTGGGCCAAGCCACCGCCGTGGCCCTGCTGTGCCGCGCCGTTGACCAGCAGCGGGTGGCCCCGGCCTACCTGTTTGCCGGCCCCCACGGGGTGGGCCGCCAGCTGGCGGCGACGGGCTTTGCCGAGATTTTATTGGCAGGAGCCAAATCGCCGGATGCCAAATCACCGGCCGCCCTGGGGCGACGGATTGCCCAGCGCAACCACCCCGACCTGCTGTGGGTGGAGCCCACCTACCTGCACCAGGGCAGGCTAGTGGCCGCCTCCCAGGCCGCCGAGGCGGGGCTCAGCCGCAAGAGCCCGCCCCAAACCCGCCTCGAACAGGTGCGCCAGATCGCCCAGTTTCTCAGTCGCCCGCCCCTGGAGGCCGCCCGCGCCGTGGTGGTGATTGAGGCCGCCGAGACCATGGCCGAAGGGGCCGCCAACGGCCTGCTCAAAACCCTGGAAGAGCCCGGCCAGGCGACGATCATTTTGCTGGCCCCTGGCCCCCAATCGCTGCTGCCCACGCTGGTGTCGCGCTGTCAGACGATTTCCTTTCAGCGGCTGACCGCCCCTGACCTGGCCACGGTGCTGCACCGGGTAGGGCAGGCGGAGGTGTTGCAGCATCCGCAGATGCTGGCTATGGCCCAGGGGAGTCCGGGGGGTGCGATCGCAGCCTACCGACAGCTCCAAACCATCCCCCCCGAACTGCTCACCGCCCTGCACCAGCCCCCCCGCAGCCTGCGCGATGCCCTCGACCAGGCCCGCCAGGTGACCAAAGCCCTAGATACCGAATCGCAGCTCTGGCTGCTCGACTACCTGCTCAACTGGTACTGGCAGAGCTACCCCACCGCAAGCGCCCGCTGGCTGCCCAAGCTAGAAGCCGCCAAAGGCTACCTGCGCCGCTTCGTACAGCCCCGCCTGGTGTGGGAAGCCATGCTGATGGATTTGATTCAGGCTTAGCCCAGCGCCAGCGGTGGCGCTGGGCTAAGCCTGAACCGCTATCGCATACCCAGCCTACAAATTTAAGCTTGACGAATCACTAATCCTCTTCCACCATTAGTCGCCAGCGAATGGTCTGAGAGGTAACGCTGTCGATTTCGCCCAGGCGCACCTGCACCGTTTCGCTGGTGACCGGGCCAAGGGCGGTGAGCAGCGCCCGCAGGTTAGGGGTGCTCTCGCCACTGTCCACAAACACCCTTTCAGCCAGCTGATTCAGCCGCTTCCAGGCGGTGAAGAGCTTGACCGCAGTTTGCTCGATCTGGGCGGCCTGGGCCACCATATCGGCAGCGGAGTTGAGACAGCCCACCCGCAGGGCTTCTTCCAGCGCCAGCTCTAGGTCAATGCCGCTGGCCTCAAGCAGCTGCACCTGGTTGGCCGAGGCCAGGTACTTAGAGAGATAGCGAGCCTCGGCGGTGACCTGCTTGAGGGTATCCAGATCGGGGTTGAGCTCCACCTCGGTTTTGAGGGTGCTCTGGTGCACCGGAGGCAGCTTCTCCATCTCCTTCACCAGGGGCGCGATGTAGCGGGTGGGGATGGTGTTGTTGGCAGCCTTTTCCCGCAGGGTCTCAGGAATTAAATCGGAGGTCATGGCGGCCCACTCGTTGGCCACCTGGCGCACCTCGCGGCGGGTGATGTGGTCGCCCTTGCGGGCCGAGTCGCTGACCAGCTGCTGCACCTCCGGGGCCGATTTGGCGGTTTCCACAAAGGCGCGCTTGCTGAACTGGTTGACCTCCTTGGGGGTGAGCATACCCGCGTCGAGCAGCTGGTCGGCGCTGTCAGCCAGCTCAATCAGGTTGTAGGCGTGGCTTTTAGTGATTTCGCGATCCTTTAGCCAGTTGAGAAAGCCCGTGCCGCGCCCGTCGCCGCCCTTCTTTTCGCGATCGCGCACCGTCCGCAAAATTCGCCCGCGCCAGATGTCAGTTTGCAGATCGAAGCGATCGCACACCTGCCAGGCGGCCTCCATCTGCTGGTTGAACTCGTAGTCAGAGATGTTTTCGTCGGTGGGGTCAGGCAGAGAAAAGGTCAGCTCCCCCGACTGCATGGCTGACTCGATCACCTCAGAAGAATAGGGCATTGCCGCCGTCATACCGTTGTTACCCTTTGCGCACAGGTTGCCCATTGTCCCACGTCTGCCCGTGCGATCAACCGCTCTCCATCGCTGTCGCAGTAAAATAGTGGGGCAAGTCCCCGGCTTGAGGCCAATAATATGACCACCGCCACCGCTACCCTCAAGGCCCAGATTCTGGCCGAGCTAGATCAGCTCTCCGCAGAAGCACTGGCTGAGACCCTGGCCTACGTGAAGGCTCAGCGGGGTTCAACAGACGAAACTCAAGACTCACCTTTTTTGCAGGCCTATCAGCGATCCAAGCAAAAGCGCGCGGAGGTTTACCGTCGTCTTGCTGACTCCTAACTTTCCCAGTCGCGAGGAGGTGTTACTGCTGCACACTGACCAGATTGCTACCTTTGGCGGCACTACTGGGGTTCGAGATCAGGGACTGTTAGACTCTGCCCTGGCTCAACCCCAGGCCACCTTTGATGGCGAATTGCTGCACCCAACCCTGGCTGATCAGGCAGCAGCCTATCTCTATCATCTGTCGCGCAATCATCCCTTCATCGATGGCAACAAGCGCACCGCTTTTGCAGTGACAGAGTCATTTATCGAGACTAATGGCTACAGGCTAACGCTTACCGATGACGAAGCCTACGAGTTAACTATGCAGGTGGCCCAGGGGCAACTGAGCAAGGCCGAGCTGGCGGGTATGCTGACCCAGGCTCTAGAACTGGCCGATTGACCCAGCGAAACTACAGCGCCGCTCAACGCCTTCGGTACGATGGGCTTGGTTCTCCCTAGACCTGGGTATGAACGGCGAACTCCTTCAACGGTTTACCGTCGCCTCGCGCCACCTTAACCTGTCTCCGCTACTTTCGTTAGAGGAGATTGAGTAGTTTCGGGTGGCCTACGGCAGTCGTACCCTGACTATTCTTGAAGATGCCCTATTAGATATTGAGCCCCACGGTAAGCTGATCTTTACCGGTCACCGGGGCTGTGGTAAATCGACCCTGCTGAACCAGCTGGCGATCAATATGGATAAGCAGGGATTATTTGTCTCTTTCCTTTCCATGGTCGATGTAGTGGAAATGTCAGCAGTCAACCGCATCAATATTCTCTACTCCATTGCGCTGAAATTAATGGAGCAGGCTGTAACCTCAGAAGTATCTATTCCCGACACTGTGCAAGAGGCACTCACAACCTGGTTCACCCAGACAAAGACATGCACTCACACTGATAAGTTCAGGCAAGAGATAGGCCTTGGTGGCGACTTCTTTAAGCTATTTACCGCATTCAGAAACCGGGTTGCTTGGTTGGGGTGCCAAGATGTTGGCCATGGGTCTAGAAACCTGGTTTCTCTGTCGCGGCACCCTGCACCCTACACATTGTTAAGCCATCGCCAAAGCCTGAGGATGCCGGTGGTAGGATTGCCGAGGTTGTTCCAAAAATGGTCAAAACATTCAGAAAATCTTCGTTTTAGGAACATCTATGCATTTCCAAGCCCTGCGAACTCTCTCCGTAGGCGCGATCGCCCTGATCTCTGCCAGTAGCGTAGCAATCGCCCCCGCCCTGGCTCAGACCACCCGCCCCCTGACCGAAAATGCGGGCTTGATTCGCGCCTGTCGCCAGCTCAACCGCAGCACCGAAGTCTTTGACAACAGCACCCTGGGGCCCGTATCCAAACGGATTGGCACCCTGGGGGTGGGCACCCAGGTGACCCTA
>DATIVG010000475.1:0-17470 GCA_035466075.1 Nodosilinea sp.
TAGCTTAGAAACAGCCGCCGCCTCGTTTTAGCTGCCGATTTTGCATCACTCCATTGCCGCCAAACCCCAGAAAATGCCGTTAGACGACCCCGCCGCCGAGCCCGATGGCAGCCAAAACTTGCTTTAGACAGTTTCAAATCCAGATCGCGCCAAAGCATCTACAGGCCCAGCCACTCTAGGGGCCTGGCCATCTACAGGCCGCGACACCTCTAGACCGCGGCAGCTATGCTACAAGCACAGTCTAAACACGTTTGCAGAGGTTGCCTTACCCCAGGAGAAATCTGGGCTTAAATTATGGGCACGCTTAGCACCAGCGCACCGCTCTGGTATTGACCCAGAGTTGGGTCGCAAGTGCACTACCAAACATCCTAACCAGCGTCGAGTTTTTGTTTCCCAAGGCCCAGCTATCGTGAAAGCGGCGGTTAAAAGCATGAGCCACCGGCTACGGCGCCGGATGGTCCCCCGGGCGCTGCTCTGGTGGGAGGCGACTCCGTTCAGCACCGGGGGTAAAATTGTACTGTTGGCCAGCGTGCTGGCCAGTGCCTTAGTCACGGGCGTGAAATACTTCAACGTCCTTGAACCGGCGGAGCTATTTTTGTTTGATCATTTGGTGCGATCGCGCCCCAGCCAAGACCTTGACCCCCGCATGACCATCGTGGGCATTACTGAGGCCGACATTCGGCAGTACGGCTGGCCCCTCACCGACAAACTACTCGCCCAGGTGATCGACAACCTTCAGGTACACCAACCCCAGGTCGTCGGCCTAGATCTCTACCGCAGTACCGCTCGCCCCCCTGGGGAGGCCGAACTCATTGCCGCCCTAGAGGCCCAAAACCTGATTGTGATCAAAAACGTGGGCAGCGCCCTAGGCCAGGGGGAAGTGCCCCCCCCGCCCACCGTAGAAGCTGATCGAGTCGGTTTCAACGACTTCCCCACCGACTCAGATGGGGTCATTCGTCGCAACTTGATGTTTGTGCGTAGCCCTGACGGAGGCTACTACTCCTTCGCCCTGCGGGTCATCATGGCCTACAACGGCTACACGGCTCCGGCCCTGAGAGCAGAGGCAAACCACCTTTACCTGGGCGATCGCGCCATTCCTGTCCTCTCCGGACAAGATGGTGGCTATCAAGACGTTGACAGCAGCGGCTATCAAATTCTGATGCGCTACCACACCGGTCAGATGCCCGCACGTCATCTCTCCATCAGCCAGGTGCTCAGCGAGCAGTTTGATCCCAGCTGGGTGACCGGCAACATTGTTTTGATTGGCACCACCGCCGCCAGCCTCAAAGATCGCTTCTATACCCCCTTTAGCTTTGACAACGACAATGAGCTCACCATGCCCGGGGTGGTCATTCACGCTCAAATGGTCAGACAGCTGCTCGATGTGATGGCCGGGCAACCGGCCATCTATCGGGTGCTGCCGCCCCAGGCCGAAGGTCTCTGGCTGTGGGGATGGTGCCTGGTCGCAGGCACCCTAGCCTGGACCGTAAAACGCCCCAGCCTGTTACTGGTCGCCAGCGGAGCACTGCTGGGCGGGCTGCTGGGGGTGGGCTGGCTGGGGGTCAACGGGCTGGCATGGCTGCCCCTGGCCGAACCGGCCGCAGGCATGGTGGTGGCCACGGCCATGGTGCTGGCCTACAAACTGCTCTACCGCACCACCCACGACTCGCTGACCGGCCTGCCCAATCGAGAAGCCTTCATGGCCACCATTCAGCAGGCTCTGCACTATCGCCAGGCCCACGATCCGCCGGTGATAGTCGTGTTCATGGGCATCGATCGCTTTAAAGTCATCAACGAAAGCCTCGGCCATCAGATGGGCGACCAAGTCTTACAAATGATGGCCCATCGCCTTGTACAGCACATCCCCCTAGCCGCCAAGGTCGCCCGGGTGGGGGGAGATGAGTTTGCCCTGGTGCTAACCCACGTACACAGCCATGAGGCGGGAGAACTGATGGACAGCCTTCAGTACGCCCTCTCAGAACCCCTCACTCTCAATGGCCAAAAACTGCCAAGCACGCTGAGTATTGGGGTGGCCATTAGCCAACCGGGGCTAGAGCACAAACCAGCCGACCTGCTGCGGGATGCCCACACCGCCATGTACCGGGCCAAAGCCCTCGGCAAGTCGCGGTTTGAGGTCTTTGCAGCGGGCATGCTTACCGAGGCCGTCAACCGCCTACAGCTAGAGAGCGATCTGATCAGCGCCCTCGACAATCAAGAATTTCTGCTCTATTACCAGCCGATTATCAATCTACAAACTGGAACGCTGGCAGGGTTTGAGGCCCTGGTGCGGTGGCACCAAAAAGATCGGGGGTTTGTGCTGCCCAGCGCCTTCATTCCAGCCGCCGAGGAAACAGGGCTCATCATGGCCCTGGGTCAGTGGATTTTTCGCGAGGCCTGTCGGCAGCTACGCCACTGGCACGATACCTTCCCCCAGTACCCGCATCTGACCATGAGCATCAATCTATCCAACCGCCAGTTTGGGCAGACAGACCTGGTCAAGCAGATTGAAACAGCCCTGCTAGAGACCCAGGTCAACGGTAACTGTGTGCGGCTCGAGATTACCGAGAGCATGGTGATGGGGGATGTGGATGCCGCCATCGATCTCATGCTCAAGCTCAAGTCGCTGGACCTGAAGCTAGCGATTGACGACTTTGGTACCGGCTACTCTTCGCTCAGCTATCTCCATCGCTTTCCGATGGATACGCTCAAGGTCGACAAGTCCTTTGTGGGGCGCCTGGAGAAGAGCAATGAAGACCGCGCGATTATCCACACGATTTTGACCCTGGGCCAGCAGCTGGGCATGGAGGTGGTTGCGGAGGGGGTAGAGACTGAAGCCCAGGTGGCCATGCTGCGGCAAGAGGGCTGTGACTACGGCCAGGGATATTTCTTTGCCAAACCGCTGTCGGCGGCAGATGCCCTGGACCTGCTGCACCAGTACCAGCCGAGGGTGGGGTAGCCGCAGAAGCGTTAAACCGCCGGGCCTCAAAACCAGAGCCAGCAGAGGCTGTGTTACCAATCTGGCACAATCCCTAATTCTGCCCATTAACTTCCATTCTCAACTGGTCTACAATGATCCCAACCATAAATTCTCTTTTCTAATGGCGCTTGACCAGCGCTCACTGGGGTCAGCTTTGTTAGGGGGTTGGCCGAGATCGTTAACCAAAATCCTTTACGTACTCAATGTCAATGTCTGTTGGCGAAGCCACGTTCAGAACAGCTGTATTAGAGTCCGAGCTACCGGTGCTAGTCCACTTTTGGGCCCCCTGGTGCGGCCTTTGTAAGATGATTGTCCCGGTTTTACAGAGCTTTCAGGCCGAGTGGGAAGGGCAGGTGCGGTTGATCGATGTCAACGCCGATGAGAATCTCCGCCTGGCCAATGCCTACCGGCTGTCTAGCCTGCCCACCCTGCTGATGTTTGATCAGGGTGAACTGTGCCATCGTATTGAGTCTTTCCGCGGCAAGGAGGATCTGCGCTTGGTGCTAGAGGCCTTCATGCGCAACCGAGAGTTGACCTACGACATTCCTCGGCTGGTGCGTATTTATCCCTAGGTCAAGCCTGTCAGGGCCCCAGGTAGGGCCCAGGGGGGTCAGGTGTTGGTGAGTCAGGCGATACTGGGTAGCAGATTAGCCGTCGCCAGGGTGAGGCGGCCAGCTTAGATATCCCTCCAGAAGCAGGTCGTCGCCCAGGCAGCGCCAGGTTGTCCGCTCGAGGGCGAGAGCTGAGTTCATCTGGCGAATGCCCAGATCATTGACGGGGGAGGGGGCGGCCTGACCACCGATGAGCTTGGGGGCAACGAACGCCCAGACTTTGTCGATGACTTGATCGTGAAGGGCGAGGGCGGCCAGTTGCCCCCCACATTCCCACAGGACAGTTGCACAGCCCTGGCCATAGAGATGCTGGGTGACGGCTCTGGGTGTGAGGTTGGGCAAGGGCACTACCTCTACCCCCAGGCTAAGCAGGTGCTGCTGCTGCTTGGGGTCGGCCTCCAGCGTGGTGAATACGGTAGTTGGGGCGACCTGGGTTTGCCAGAGATGGGCTTGGCGGGGCAAATCCAGGCGGCGGCTGAGCACAATGCGGCGCGGATTGTGAGGGCTATGGCCATGGGTCGTGAGCTGAGGGTTGTCGTGGCGGACGGTGTTGCCGCCCACGACCACAGCGTCACAGCTGGCCCGCAGCTGATGGACGGCGGCTCGGGCGGTGGGTCCTGTCACCCAGGCGCTGTGCCCCCCAATGGCGGCAATTTTGCCATCCAGGGTCATGGCGTATTTGAGCAGACCCAGGGGGCGCTGGCGGGTGACTCGCTGAATGAAGGCTTCGTTGAGCTGGCGGCAGAGGTCTTCTTCAACCCCCACTGTGACGGTGAGGCCGGCCTGGCGGAGACGCTGAATGCCGCTGCCAGAGACCCTGGGATCGGGATCGACCATGCCTACAACCACCTGTCTGATACCCGCCCGGAGAATGGCCTCGGTGCAGGGAGGGGTGCGGCCAGTGTGGTTGCAGGGCTCCAGGTTGACATAGAGGGTGGCACCCTGGGCCTGGGCACCGGCCTGGGCCAGGGCAAACACTTCGGCGTGGGGCTGACCAGCCCCGGGATGAAATCCCTCGCCCACCACCAAGCCGCCGTTGAGGATGACGCACCCCACCATGGGGTTGGGTGCGGTCTGTCCAGCGGCCATGCGGGCTAGTTCTAGGCAGCGATGAATCCACCGGGAGGGCTGGTCGGTGGATGAGGCTGTCAGGTTAGGGGAGTTGGGAGGATTTAGCGGCCCCATGCACAACTTGTTTGTAGTTTCCTATACTATGTTTAAGGTAGATTAACTCGGTTTAGGGGCACTTGATCGCCGTTTGCTGCCGCCTTGTTTGAAAGACCGCTCGGCAGTAGTTGCTGGCCAACCGTAGCCCCCGAAGCCATCGGGCAAGTACTCGTGGGTGTTTGTCTGTGGGTCTGTACCAAACCTTGATATAGGGGGCAGTGGGCGCAGTGCTAAATCCTGATCCAGCTTCGATGGGCATGTATGACGCTGCTGCGATCGCACGGTACTTTCGCTGGCGGCTAGGCACCCTGGGCTGGCGAGTTCTACAAATATTGTGGTGGCTGGGCACCTTCGTGCTCGGCCTCCAGATGGATCGCTGGTTTAGCCAGGAAGAGCAGCACCGCCCCCGCCGGGCCGCCCAGCTGCGCCAGGTGCTCACCAACCTAGGCCCCACCTTTATCAAAGTTGGCCAGGCCTTGTCCACCCGCCCTGACCTGGTCAGACAAGACTTTCTCGACGAGCTGACCAAGCTGCAAGACCAGCTGCCTCCCTTTCCCACCGCCGAGGCCATGGCCATCCTGGAGGTCGAACTCGGCTACAGCCCCGAAGAGATGTTTAGCCAGCTCTCTCCCCTACCCGTGGCAGCGGCCAGTCTTGGCCAGGTCTATCGAGGCCGCCTGTTTTCGGGAGAAGAGGTGGCCGTGAAGGTGCAGCGACCCAACCTGCGGCCCATGCTGTGTCGCGACCTGTACCTGATGCGGTGGGCCGCAGGCTGGTTGGGCAAATTTTTGCCGCTCAACCTGGGCCACGATCTGACCCTGATTGTCGATGAGTTTGGCACCAAGCTGTTCGAGGAAATTGACTATCTCAACGAAGGGCGCAATGCCGAGCGTTTTGCCGCCAATTTTAAGACCGACACCACGGTTAAAGTACCGGTGATTTACTGGCCCTACTCCAGCCAGCGGGTACTCACCCTGGAATGGATCGACGGCTGCAAACTCACCGACGCCGCCTCTCTGGCCCAGGACAACCTCGATCCCAACCGGCTGATTGAAATTGGCGTGACCGCCGGGCTGCGGCAGCTGCTGGAGTTTGGGTTTTTCCACGCCGATCCCCATCCCGGCAACCTCTTTGCCCTGGCCGACGGGCGGATGGCCTATATCGACTTTGGCATGATGGATCAGCTCGATCAAATCACCAAAGAAACCCTGGTTGACGCGGTGGTGCATTTGATTAACCAGGACTTTGACCATCTGGGTGAAGACTTTGTCAAGCTGGGCTTTCTTACCCCCGCAACTGATCTGGGCCCCATCGTGCCCGCCCTGAAGCGAGTCTTGGGCAGTGCCCTGGGGTCTAAGGTGGGTGACTTTAATTTCAAAACCGTCACCGACCAGTTTTCGGAACTCATGTACGAATACCCGTTTCGGGTACCGGCCAAATTTGCGCTGATCATCCGTTCTCTGGTCACCCAGGAGGGCCTAGCCCTCAGCCTCAACCCCGACTTTAAAATCATTAATGTTGCCTACCCCTACGTGGCCCGGCGACTGCTGCTGGGAGAAACCCCGGCCCTGCGCCAGCGACTCCTGGAAGTGCTGTTTCAAGATGGTCAGCTCCAGTGGGATCGCCTGGAGAATATGCTGGCCATTGCCCAGGGCGATACCGGCTTTGACCTGCTGCCCACGGCGGGCTTAGGCATCCGCTACCTGATGTCTGAGGAAGGCATCCACCTGCGCCAAATGATTGTGCTGGCCCTCACCGAAGACGACCGCCTCCACACCCATGAGGTGCAGCGTCTCTGGGCCTTGGTCAAAGACGACATCACGCTGGATCGGGTGCTGGGGGTAGCCTGGGGCGCTCTCACCCAGTACTCCCTCGACCGGGCGGAGCAGCTTATGCCCGCCGTAGCTGACCTGCGGCAAGCGCTGCAATCCTAGGTGGTGCTGCCAGGGGGCAGTGGGGCAGAATTGGCGACGGGCCAGGGGCAGCTCTCCCCTATAATCAAAAAAAGTAAATTATTGTTTCACACCCCTACGCCTGTGTATCCACAACCGCCCTACGTCCTGTTTTTTGCTGGCTTTTTAGCTGCGGTGTCTTCGGGCTATGCCTTTAGCACTGCCCTTCAGCAGTCGGTCGCCGAATGGAACAGCAAGCGCTCCACGCGCATTCTGGCTACCCTGCGCGGCCCCCAGCTCCAGGTTCCCTTTTTTGGCATTTGCGCCGGAGTTTGTGTCTTTCTAGCCTCAGGCATTCAGCTCTTCGGGTTTCCGGCTACGGCGGCCTACGCCATGGGCGTGCCGATGACCCTGCTCAGCGGTCTGCTGATCTGGTCGCAGCTGGGCAAGATTTTGATGCTGATCGAGGAAGGTGGGTCGAAGGCGCTGGATTTAGACGCATTTTAGGCCCTTGGCGGTTTGAGTCTGGGGCCCGGCCAGGGGTAGAGTCACCGTTACCTCGGTTCCTGTGGCTGGCGAGGAGGCAATAGCTAGATGCCCCTGGTGGGCATCGACAATGCGTTGGGTGATGGCAAGGCCGAGGCCATTGCCGCTGGCCTTGGTGGTAAAAAACGGCTGGGTAAGCCGGGGCAGGATCTCGGGAGGAATGGGGTCGCCCTGGTTGTGTACCGTCACGGCGACCCGGCCAGCAGCGGGGGGCAGCACCGCCCAGGTAACGGGGCTATCGCTGGGGTTGGCCTCCAGAGCATTGTTGACCAGATTAATAAAAACCTGCTTTAGCTTGCTGCGATCGCCCATGACCATGACTGGCTGGTCTAGGGTGGTAACGGCCAACCAGGGCAAGGCCTCGGGCCAATCGGCGGTGAGGGCGGCGGCCAGGTCGCGCACCAGGGCATTGATGTCGAGAGGCTCCGTGGCCAGGGCCGGATCGCGGGAGTAGAGCAGAATTTCGTTGAGCAAGGTTTGCAGACGCTCTGACTCCTCGAGCGCCAGGGCGAGGCGGGTCTGGGCTCGCTCGGGCAGATCCAGGGAGCGGAAGGAGTTGAGCCCCAGCAGCACTGTCGTGAGCGGACTGCGCACCTCGTGGACAATCATGGCCGCGAGTTCGCCAATTTCTGCCAGGCGGGCCTGGGCAGCCTCTGAGGTTTTGCGATCGCTAATGTCGCGGGCCAGGGCCAGTACGTAGCGGTCCTGACCGGTCTCTAAAAGCCCCAGGCGCACCTCCACCGGGAAACTGGTGCCGTTTTTTCGCTGGTGCCAGCCTTCGCGGGTTTGGGGAATGCCGGGCTGGAGCTGCTGCCAGATGGCCCCAAAGTCGGTTGGGCTGTCGGTGGTTTGAATGTCGGCCACCGACAGTTGCAGCAGTTCATCGCGGTCGTAGCCCAGGCTATCGCAGGCGTTCTGATTGACATCGATGATTTTGCCGCTGGCATCGACCACAAAGAAGGCATCGACCGCCTGCTCCACCAAAATGCGAAACCGCATTTCGCTCTGTTTGCGCGTTGCCACGGCGGCGGTAATTTGCCCAAACATTTCCTTAAATGCGGTGATCACATCGCCGAGTTCGTCGGCGCGGGCAGGGTGCAGCGACTCAAAGGCCAGGCTGTGGGTATCGCAGTCGTCGCCAATCGCCCGGCCTGCCATCAACAGATCGCGGCGCAACCGCATGATGGGCTCGATCAGCAGCCGGCGCAGCACCACCAGCGTGGCGCCGGTGACAAAGGCGGAGATGATCACCACCAGGCCGGTGATGCGGCCGATGAAGGCAAAAAATTCTCGCTGCACCCAGGTGGCATCGTGGCGCACAATGAGCACGTAGCGGTCGCGCAGGGGTGGCATATCCCAGGGGGCATCGTAGCGATTTTGCCGCCGGTAGTAGCGATCGCGGGCCATGCCGCTCTGGATTTCGGTGAGGGTGAGCTGGGGCGCTTCCCCAAACCGGCCCACCTGGGTACCGTCGAGATCGTAGATGGCCCCCCCGAGCAGCACGCCGTTGGTCTGGAGGCCCTGGAGATAGTCGACTAACATGTCGTCTTTGAGGTTGGTCAGCGCCTGGCTGTCTAGGCGGCCTAGGGCCTGGGCCGTAGACAGGGCCCGCAGGTAGTTGAGCAGCTCCCGCTCGCGGCGCAGCACCGAGGGCACCAAAATAATGACTTCAATTAAGACAATGCTCAAAAACACCCAGGAGGCAATACGTTTGGATAGCCTGGCGGTTAAAAACTCGCCGATCGATCGGAGCTTCAAGCTAACCCTTGCCATCTTCTCTGGTTTTATTTAGAGATCTTTTCTGATTTTTTGAGCACAATACTAGCATTCATGACCCATTGGTCGTTTGGCACTGGCCATCACCGGCTAGTCTAGGGGCGAGCGGCCAGCCCCCAGAGGAAGTTTTCTCTGGCCCATGACCACTGGTGACATCAATTACGTGACTATCCATGCCCGCCTTGTTTGAGACAGAGAGCCATGGGCCCTTCCGACCAGCCACCTGAATTCTCCCCATTGCCGTCTGAGCCCGAGGCCAGCTCTGCTGAGGCTATGCTGCGGATTTTGGGTCAAGACCTGGCGGCCCTGCGCCACCAGGTAACCAGCGATTTATCTCAGGATATCGCCCATCTCCAGGCCCATAAACAGCGCCTGATGGCCGATATCGAGGCCCTAGAGGGCGATTTTGAAACGCTGCAAAGCCAGCATCGCCAGCTGCAAGCCAACTACAGTGAGGCGCTCACCCAGCAGCAGCTGGCTCAGCAGCAGGCCTGGGCCAAGCGCCTGGCCGTGGCCCTGGCCACCCACCTCCAGGGGCGATTAGCGGCGGCCTTAGCCACCGTTCCCCAGGGCTCGGCCGCCCTGGAGCCAGAGGCGGCGGGGACCTTGGTGACAGCCAGCCAGGGATTGGCCTCCCTCGATGTCACGCTACAGAGTACCTTGGCCTCCCTACAGCGAGATTTGACCAGCTACCACAGCAGCCTGTCTCAGCAGATCAGCCGCATGCAGAGCGTGGAGCAGCAGGGAGAGGCGATTTTAGAGGCGCTGGTGGCGCGCCTGAGCCAGCGGCTACAGGACCAGCTGGTGATGACGCCAACGGCTAGCAATGGCCATGGCGGGGGGGCAACCCCTGCGTCCCATGGCGCTGGAGAGCTGGCCGGGGCGGGGCGGCCCCTGGGGGCCTACCGCAGCCCGACACCCGATACGTCGCGCCATGGGTCTCGACTGGAGGCAAGGGCGCGATCGCACCCCGACCCGACCCCGCGATCGCAGCCTGCCGCGCCCGGCACGACCACCCCGGCTCCTGGCCATCGCCCAGCGGCCAGCTCGCTGCAGGTGGGGCTGTTGATGGTGGTGCTCTCCACCCTGGCCCTCTCGCTACACAACGTCATTGTGGGCGTGATTGGCTACGGGGGGCAGGTGCTGGGGCGGTTTCCGGTGGAAGGGGTCTTTCCCCTCACCATTCCCAACTCGCTGCTGCTGCTCTGGCTGCGCATGGTGGTGGTGGTGCCGCTGCTGGCCCTGCTGGCTCCACGGTTGTACCCGCGGGTGGGCAGCGATCTGCGGCAGCTCTTTCAAAGCCCCGACCGGCGGCCCCTGGGGCAGGTGGTGGCCAGCGGGGGGTTTCTGTTTTTATCCCAGGTGCTGATTTACAAGGCGATTGCCGACATTGGCCCCGGGGTCGCGGTGACGCTGCTGTTTATGTATCCCCTGTTCACCGTTCCCCTGGCCTGGTTTTTGTTTGGCGAGCGCCCCAGGGCCCTGCAGCTGGTGGTGATGTTTGCCATCAGCATGGGCATTGTGTTTACGGCCCTGCCCCGCATTTACTCGGACCTCAGCGGCAACAGCCTTTCCCTGTGGGGGGTAGGGGCGGCGCTGCTGGCCAGCGTTGCCTTTGCGCTGTTTTTGATTGCCATGCAGCTGAGTTTTCGGCGGCTGCACCCGGTATCGGTGAGTTTGCTACAGTTTTCGACCATTTTTATTCTGACCAGCCTGATCCTGATCGTCGGATCATTTTTTGGCCTGGAGCCGGGGCGGCCCAACCAACCCCTGGGGCTGGTGGTGGGAGCCGGGGTGCTGGGGGTGCTCACCCTGCTGGGCTATCTGTTCAACAACTACGGCGTCAAGCTGCTGGGGGCCTCCCAGGCGTCGATTGTGGCGGCCAGCGGCCCGGTGGTGACCGCTATTCTGGCCTACCTGCTGACCCCCGGAGAAAAGTCATCGCTGCTGTTTATTCAGTGGATGGGGGTGCTGCTGGTCACCCTGGGGGTGATTTCTCTCAGCTTGGACCGCCTGGCCAGCCATCGCAGCCAGGCGCGGCGCAATGCCGTGCCGACCAACACTGGCCAGTGGCACTAGAGGTCTCCAGACGCGCCCGGACGCGCTGAAGCACAGATCGAGGCGCAGAACCTAGCTGATGCTGTGCCTGTATGGAATTAAGTACGGAGAGAGAGGGATTCGAACCCTCGTTAGAGTCACCCCTAAACAGCATTTCCAGTGCTGCGCCTTCAACCGCTCGGCCATCTCTCCAGGGGGCAGTGATATGACTGCTGAGAGGCTATCGTATCAAACAATGGGGCTGGTTAGCCAGCCTTGCCGGGGTTTCTTGGCTAGAATCGGTTCTGTCCGTCGCCGGGGAATTTTTCGTGAGAGCATGATGGGGGTGCGATCGCACCTCCTGACGCCCACCGCCCTCTCCCCTCGCCCACCCTGCCCTCATCCCAGGACTCCATGGCCCGCACCCACACCGTTACCATTCACCATCGCCAAACCGGCAGAATCTACACCGTCGAGGTGCCCGAAGACCGCTACATTCTCCAGTCGGCGGAGAGCCAGGGAGTTGAGCTACCCTTCGCCTGCCGCAACGGAGCCTGCACCACCTGCGCGGTGCGCCTGCTCGAAGGAGAGGTTGAGCAGCCCGAGGCCATGGGGCTGTCGCCAGGCCTGCGGCGACGGGGCTACGCCCTGCTGTGCGTCAGCTATCCCCGCAGCAGCATCCAGGCCGAAACCCAGGACGAAGACGAGGTCTATGAGCTTCAGTTTGGCCGCTACTTTGGCAAGGGCCGCGTGCGGCGCGGGCTACCCCTAGAAGATGACTAGCCCCATCCCCAATCCCGCTGCCCCTCACTTCACCCAAGCCCATGTCTCTGCCCGTCGCCTCTGACCTCCAGTGCTGGCTCGACACCGCCACCGAAGCCGCCCTAGCCGCCGGCGCCGTGCTGCAACAGTACTGGGGCAACCTCACCACCATCGATGAAAAAGGACGCCCTGGGGATCTAGTCACCGAGGCTGACCGAGCCGCCGAAGCCGCCGTAATGGCGGTGCTGCAGCGGCACCTGCCCGCCGACCACGGCATTTTGGCCGAGGAGTCGGGGGCCCTGGGGCAGTCAGGCGCAGCCCTGGTCTGGGCCATTGACCCCCTCGATGGCACCACCAATTACACCCACCAGTATCCCTTTTGCGCGGTGTCGATTGGGCTATTGGCCGAGGGGGAGCCCGTGCTCGGGGTCATTTACGACCCCATTCACCACGACCTGTTTCGCGGGGCCACAGGGCTAGGGGCCACCCTCAACCGACAGCCCATTCGGGTATCGACGACGGACAGCTTAGCCCAGAGCCTGCTGGTATCAGGGTTTGCCTACGACCGCCGGGAGACCCCAGACAACAACTATGCCGAATTTTGCTACTTAACCCACCACACCCAGGGGGTGCGGCGGGGTGGGGCTGCCGCCCTGGACCTCGCCTACGTCGCCTGCGGTCGCCTGGATGGCTACTGGGAACGGGGGCTTTCCCCCTGGGATATTGCCGCTGGCATCGCCATCCTGCGGGAGGCCGGTGGCCGGGTCACGGCCTACAACGGCGCTCCTCTAGATGTCATGTCGGGTCGACTGCTGGCCACTAACGGTCGCATTCACCAGGCCATGAGCCATATCCTGGACCAGATTAAACCCCTGGTGCTGCCCGAACTAGCCGATTTTTTCCCGCCCGGCTAGCTCCCAGCCCCTCAGCCACCCGGCCAGCCCCCAGCGCGATAAAACCCCCTGGGGATGGTTAAACTGGGGGTGTCTGGGTAGAGTAAAAAGAAATTTACCCACCGCCTATGCCCCCGTCGCCGTCCATTCCTCAGTCGTCCATTGGGTAGTGATTATGAAACCAGATCAAGGGCTGTTTCAGCTTGACTTTGAGGATCATCACGCGGTGCTGGGGGTGCCCATTACCGCCGACGCCAAGGCGGTGCGCAAGCGCTATTTGACCATTGCCCGCAAACTCCACCCCGACAGCCTGTCAGGGGTATCGGCAGAGGAGGCCCAGCAGGCCAGTGAAGTGCTCTCTAAGCTGGTGAATCCGGCCTACGAAGCTCTGAGCCAGGAAAAATCGAGCACTGAGCATTTGCTGGTGCTGAAGCTAAAGGGGCAAACGATGCGCCGGGCTGGTGCACCGCCTGCGGTGACCTCGGCCTCGGCCCAGGCGCTGATTCGGGCGGCCCATGCGGAGGCCGCTTACCGCCAGGCCGTCAGCGGCCTGGCGGAGCGCCAGTTTGACCAGCTGGGGGCCACCTCGGCGGTGATTGGCGAACTGAGTGAGCTGAATTTGGTGTATCTCTACCGCAGCAGCAGCGTGGACGAAGCCGCCCCGGCTCGGCCTGCCGCCGCTGCCAAGCCCCGGCCCACCGCCGCTGCTCCGGCCCCACCGCCGCCGTCGCCGCGCCAAAACCAGGCCACCATTGTGGAGAGCTACGTTAACCGGGCCCAGGAGTACGAAATCAATAAAGACTACAGCCGGGCCATTCTGGAGCTGCGGGAGGCGGTCAAAACCTACCCGAGCAGTGGGCCCTGCCACAGCTACCTGGCGGCGCTCTACCTGAAGGCCGGTCAGGGCACCATGGCCCGCATTCATGCCAAGCGCGCCCTGGAAATCAGCCCCACCGATGAGCGCGCCCTGGCGGTGCAGGCCCGGGTCGATAAAGCCAATGCCGGGTCAACCGCTGGAACGGCTAAGGCCGGTAACTCTAAAGCTGCTAACCCCAAGTCGTCGGATCGGGGGGGTGGTTTCTTTGGCCTGTTTGGAGGTAAGAAAAAGTCATGACCTACCACCCCCCCGCCGGGGCCCGCGACCTGCTCCCCCTCGACGTGGCCCAAAAGCATTGGATTGAAGACCGTCTGGAGCAGGTGTTTCAGCGCTGGGGCTACCACCGGATTATCACCTCCACGGTGGAGCGCATGGATACCCTGATGGCCGGGGGTGCCATTGACCAGGGGGCGGTGATCGAGCTTCAGCCGTCGGCGGGGATGCGGCTGGGGCTGCGGCCCGAGCTCACCGCCTCGATTGCCCGCACGGCGGTGACGCGGCTGGCGCGGGTGACCTATCCCCAGCGGCTGTACTACAACGCCAATGTGTTTCGCCAGGCCGCCCAGGGTAGCCACGGCGGGCAACAGGAGTTTTACCAGGCCGGGGTTGAGCTATTGGGGGCAGGGGCCGCCGTGGCCGATGGCGAGATTTTACTGCTGCTGATGGACAGCTTAAATCAGCTCCATCTTGAGGATTGGGGGGTGATTTTGGGCGATGCCCAGCTGACCCAGGCCCTGCTGGAGCCCTTTGCCCCAGCTCAGCGGCAGGCGGTGCGGCAGGCTCTGGCCGACCTCGACCGGGTAGCCCTGGAGGAGATGGGCCTGGCGCCGGAGTTGCACCGGCACGCGCTCTATCTGCTTGACCTCAGGGGCAACCCGGAGGACGTGCTCCAGGCCCTGGGGCAGCTGTCCCTGGAGGCGGCGGCTCAGTCGGCGGTGGAGCGGCTGAAGTCTTTGGTGGCGCTGCTGCGGGAGGTGATGGGCGAGGGGCGCGATCGCACCCTGCCCACCCTCACCCTCGACCTCAGTCTGATTCAGCCCTTCGACTACTACACCGGCCTGGTGTTTGAAGCGGTCACTGGCCCCGAGCGAGGCTGCCAGGTGCTGGGCCAGGGGGGCCGCTACGACCGCCTGCTAGAGGTTTTCCAAGGGGAAGGCAAGGGGTTTCCGGGCATTGGCTTTGTGCTCAATATGGAGGCCCTACATCAGGCTCTGCTGCCCACGGGCTACCTGCCCGAAGATACGCCCCCCAGCGACTGGCTGGTGGTGCCCACCGCCCCCCAGGCGACACCGGCGGCCTTCACCTACGCCCAAACCCTGCGCACCTCCGCCAGCTTGGTGAGGGCCGAGGTGCACCTGGCGGTGAGTGAAGACCGCGGCACCATTCGCGATTTGGCCCGCCAGCGCCGCATTAGCCGCATCGCCTGGATTGGCCTCGACGGGTTGCCAGACATTGAAGCCCTGAACTAACGTGGGGGATGGTTGCCGCTCCGGCTGTGGTTCAACCCATCGTTGAGCCAGGCTTTGGGGTGGCTGATTGCCCTCGGCCCTGTTCTATGCCCGTATTCTACGTCCGTGAGGAGAGACCGTGTCCCACACCATTGTGACCAACGTTTGTGAAGGGGTTGCTGACTGCGTTGATGCCTGTCCGGTGGCCTGTATTAGCGAAGGCCCCGGTAAAAACACCAAGGGCACCGACTGGTACTGGATTGACTTTGCCACCTGCATTGACTGCGGGATTTGCCTCCAGGTGTGCCCGGTGGAAGGGGCGATTTTGCCCGAAGAGCAGCCCGACCTGCAAAGCACCCCAGCCTAGCCCAGCCCGCTCCGGCGGTTTGGGGCTACCTAGGCCCTGGGCTCAGCCTTACTTTTTCCCCTGCTATGGCCAAATTTAGTCTGCGCAGCCGCCTGTTTCTCTCCCACCTCGCGGTGATGGGGGTGGGCATTCTCACCCTGGCCATCATTGGCCGTCTTTACACGCCGCGTCTGTTTGTGATTTCCCTGGAGCGCTACGAAAATGGCGTGCTCAGCGTGCAGCGCCGCACCCAGTTGGTCAAGGGGCTGGAGGCGGCCTGGAGCCGGGGGATGCTGTGGGCGATTTTAGTGGGCGGCGGAACCGCCGGGGGGCTGAGCTACTGGGTGTCGCGGCGCATTATTCGCCCCCTGGATCAGATGGCGGAGGTGACCCGATCGTTTGCGGCGGGCGATCTGCAGGAGCGCGTGCCCCCCTCGGAGATTTTGGAAATTCAGCGGTTGGCCAGCAGCTTCAACCGCATGGCGGCGGATCTCGAAGGGGTGGAGGAGCATCGCCGCGAGCTGATTGGCGATCTGACCCATGAGCTGCGCACGCCGCTGACGATCATTCACGGCTACCTGGAGGGGCTGGCCGATGGCACGGTGGCCCCTGAGCCAGAGCTCTACCAGCGGCTGGCTGGCGAAACCACTCGCCTGCAACGGCTGGTCAATGACCTGCAAGAGCTGTCTAAGCTGGAGGCGGGCTATCTGCCTATCCATGCCCAGGCGGTGGCCCTGGGGCCCCTGCTGGCGGCGCTGGTGCGGCCCTTTGCCGACCAATTTGTCGATCAAGATCGGGTGACGATTACCCTGAACTGCCCGGACGATTTGCCGCTGCTCTACGCTGACCCCAGCCGCATTGAGCAGATTGTCATTAACCTGCTGAGCAATGCCCTGCGCTACACCGAGAAGGGCTCGGTAACGGTGAGCGCCTGGGCGCAGCCGGGGCGCGTCTACGTCAGCGTGGCCGACACCGGCATTGGCATTGCGGCGGAGGATTTGCCCTACGTATTTGAGCGATTTTGGCGCGTCGATCGATCCCGCAACCGCAGCTCCGGGGGCACCGGGCTGGGCCTGACCATCTGCCGCCGCCTGGTGGATGTCCAGGGGGGCAAAATTGAGGTAAAAAGCGAGCTCGGACGGGGTACAGAGTTTACCTTTTGGCTGCCCCAGGCCCAGGAGAGCTGAGCGCCCAGGCAAGATGAGGGAAAAACCAGCGCCCTCAGGGGCAGCTAGGCAGAAAACTCCTCGGCTGGCGAGGTTTCAGCCAGGGTGAGGAGCTGCTGGCGGCGGGCGTGCGACTGCTTGCGATCGCACCTCACCTCCAGCAGCCGCGCCCCCGGTTGGCCCAGGCAGCTCACGCTAGCCCGCAGCTGAGCCCAGCTGTCTACCCGCTCATAGTTCACCCCGTAGGCGGCGCAGAGGTGGTTCAACGCCACGGTCTGGGGAGTGGCAAAACAGGTTTCAAACAGGGCCGAGTCAAGGGCGGTGGCGATCGGCAACCGCTCAAAAATACCGCCCCCCTGGTTGTTCACCACCACCACCGTGAGATGGCCCCGCAGGCGGGGCAAGCTGAGCCAGCCGTTGGTGTCGTGCAGCAGGGCCAAATCCCCCGTCAGCAGCACCGTGGACGGGCCCCCGTGGGCAATGCCCAGGGCCGTCGAGAGGGTGCCGTCGATGCCGTTGGCCCCCCGGTTGCAGTAGGGGCGAATGCCGCGGTCGTTGGGCGGCCAAAACCACTCCACATCGCGAATGGGCATGCTGTTGGCGATTACCAGAGGAGTGCCCGGCGGCAGGCTGTGGGCCAGCAGCCAGGGCACCTTGCCCTCAAAGGGCTCCTCCAGCTCCCCCAGGGCCCGATCCAAGCGGGGTCGCAGGGCGCTCTCCAGGGCCAGCCACTGGGTCAGATAGGCACCGGGCGGCGGGGGCGCCGTGCCCGCCAGCGCCCCCGCCAGCGCCGCCAGGTCCAGCGGCAGAGTGGTGGCCGGGCCGTGGAGCGGATCCAGGTTTTCCCCTGCCGGGTCAATCACCCAGCGGCGGGGTTGGGTGGCCTCCAGCCACTGGCGCAGTCGTTTGCTGGTCGGCAGCGGCCCCAGCTGAATCACCTGGTCAGGCCGCTGGGCGGCGGTGGGCGACCCC
>DATIVG010000476.1:0-3528 GCA_035466075.1 Nodosilinea sp.
GGCCGACATCATGACCGCTCAACCGGTCACCGTCGCCCCCGACGCCACCCTGCCCCGGGTGCTGCACCTGCTCAACCGGCTCAAGCTCAGTCGCCTGCCCGTCACCGAAGGCAACAAGCTGGTGGGCATCATCACCCGAGCTGATATTATTCGCGCCGAGTCCGACCAGGTGAGCGGCGAACTGGCCGAGCTGGGCCCCCAGGCTGAGCCCTCCTACGTGGTGTTTCAGCAGCGAGCCCCGGCTACCGGCCAGGGGCGACTGCTAGTGCCCCTGGCTGACCCCCATACCGCCCCCGACCTGATTAAAATTGCCGCCGCCATTGCCCACGGCCTCCACTATGAGCTGGAATGTGTCCATGTGGTAGCAGTGCCCCGCAGCGTAGCCCCCGCCGAAGCGCGGGTTGACCTGCAAGGGGCCGAGCCCCTGCGGCAGTTGGCCATGTCCTACGCCGAGCACAGCGGGCTATCGGTGCATTTTCAGGTGCGGGCCGCCCATGAAGTCGGTCGAGCGCTGCTCGAAATCATCCGCGATCGCCATATCGATCTGGTGCTGATGGGCTGGCATCACCCCAGCCTCACCCCTGGCCGGGTGATCAGTGGCGTAGTCGATACCCTGATTCGTCAGGCTCCCTGCCAGGTGGTAGTGGTGCGCCCTGGCCGCAACCTTACCTTTAACCACTGGCTCATTCCCACCGCGGGCGGGCCCAACGCCCAGAGCGCCCAAGCCTTACTCCCTGGCCTGCTCACCCTGGGGCACGCCCCTGAGATTCAGCTCTGCACCATCTGCCATCCCGAGAAGGGTGAGTGCCTTACCCCCCAGCATCTCTCAGCCATGGCCGATGACCTAGAGGCATCCCTACATCGCCCGGTCTATACCCAGGTGCTCACCCACCCTTCGGTATCAGAGGCAATCGTTGACCTGGCCGCCCTCTGCCGCAGCGACGCGATTTTGCTCGGAGCCTCCCGTGAAAACCTGCTTAGCCAGGTCATCAAGGGCAATGTGCCGCTTGAAATTGCTCAAAATACTCAAATCACGATCATTTTACTGCGCCAGGTTGAGGCCCCAG
This sequence comes from Nodosilinea sp., assembly GCA_035466075.1. Taxonomy (GTDB): domain Bacteria; phylum Cyanobacteriota; class Cyanobacteriia; order Phormidesmidales; family Phormidesmidaceae; genus Nodosilinea. Next base: position 1,068 of record DATIVG010000476.1, read on the forward strand.
ACACTGAAGTTGTCTGACTACTCGACAGCAATAGCAAAGCCTGCCCGGCTATCCCCCCACGGCAGAACAAGTGCCCCGTGTCCCCACAGCTCGGCCATTAGAACAAGGGGAGTGTGCGACGTGGGAATTACTCGACCAACCTGACAAAAGCCTCAGGGTTCACAGTATCCCCTATCGGGGCAGCAAGGACGTAACTTCAGCCCAAATCTATATCTACATTTCTCCAGGTACTGGGCACCACATCTAGAGGGTATCTCCTATGATAAAAAGCCGTAACCACTAGGATTGGATGAATGGCGTCAGACTACCAGCCCTCCTTGCTCTCTGAGGCCGACCTGCGGGCGGCGGATCTCTCCTGGGCCTACAACCGACCGGCGGGCTCAGCAATGACTGCCGATGAACTCCAGGACTGGAAGCAGCGGGTGGCCGATTACCAGGCGACGGTCTGCGCCGGGCCACCGGCCACCCAAGGGACACTGTTTGCCCTAGCAGAGACATCTCCCGCCGATGTCATTGATCCCTTTGCCCTACCGCCGCAAAATGCCGAGTTTTGGCGCGGCCAGTTTCAGGAGTCAGGAGTGCCTGCCCTATATTTCGTAGTAGACCACGAGGCGGCAGTACTGCTCTACGTGGGCGAAACAGTAAAGTCAAACCAGCGGTGGAAAGGGGTTCACGACTGCAAGCGCTATCTGCTCAGCTATGTGGAAGCCCACCGCAGCCATGGGCTGGCGGTGTCTGTGAATATCGGTTTTTGGCCATTTGCACAGCGCGATCGCAGGTCTCGTCAGTCCCTAGAGCAGGAGTTAATTCAGCGCTGGCGCTCCCCCTTCAACAAAGAAAACTGGGCAATCTGGAGCACCCCTTTTGTAACCAGCAAACTGGAGGCCTAAACGCCGCCTGCCCAACAGCCGGAGCAGACGGCATAATCACTTGCTAACCAACCGTTGCAAAACGAATCTTCAGGTAGTCATCTTCCATCTTGGCGCCCGAGGGCTGAAGCGCAGCCAGAGCCTGGGGCAAAACCAGGTTGCGACGATGGTTGCCAATGCGCACATTCAGTTCGTCCGCCGACTTGCTTAGCTCGATCTGATCCTTAGGAATCCCCGGTAAGTAAAGCTCTAGGCTATAGCTGCCCGCCTCCTGCACCACGCGTAGAGTAGTCTCTTTGTAATAAACCTGGGTCGGGTCTTCATCAGTGTAAAGCGTTTCTTTGAGCCGCTGAAGCGACTCCAGACCACAAAGCTCCTCCGCGAACAAGGGCACTTCTTTCACCGGCAGAGGGCGAAAGTTCTCATGGATCTCATGCTTATACTGCTGCTGTTTTTCCTTCATACGCTGGAAGAACGGGTCTTGCACTGCGTCAGGAATAATGCGGTTAGCAATCACGAGGTCAGTGCCCACGTTATAGAGGCTCAGGTAAGCGTGGGCTCGCAGCGACTCTTTAATCACCATCTTCTCAGGGTTGGTAACCAGTCGCACAGACGTTGTCGTTGCGTCAGTAAGTACCTTTTCGAGCTCAATCAGCTGTTCATAAAACTCATAGGGGGCATCCATTACCTCCTTGGTAGGCAGGTTAAAACCCGCCACCGGCCGAAAGAAGGGCTGCACTAGGGGCCGCAATGCCTCAGAAACCGCCTGGAAAGGTTTATAGAGCTTACGCATGTACCAACCTGCCACCTCGGGCAGGCTCAGCAGCCGCAGGGCAGTACCGGTGGGAGCTGAGTCAATAATTAGCACATCATATTCACCTTCGTCATGATGGCGCTTCATACGCACCAAGCTAAAAATTTCATCCATGCCAGGCAAAATAGCCAGCTCTTCAGCCTCAATACCTTCAAGGCCACGAGCCTGAAGTACATCAGTGATGTAGCGCTTCACCGCACCCCAGTTGCCTTCAAGTTCCATTAGGGCATCAAGTTCGGCCCCCCATAGATTGGGTTGCACCAACCGCGGGTCATGCCCCAATTCCATATCAAAGCTATCGGCCAGAGAGTGAGCCGGATCGGTGCTCAGCACCAGAGTTTTGTAGCCCAACTCCGCACAGCGCAGCCCTGTCGCCGCAGCGACAGAAGTTTTGCCTACGCCGCCCTTGCCGGTCATTAACAATACCCGCATGTGGGTGTCCTCGTTTTTCCTTATGGTTCCCTATATTCTTAATCTATAGGGTTTTTAGGGTTTCCGCAGGGTAAAGCAGAAGATAAGTCGGGCCACGATCCCCAGCCCAGCTATTTTTCTATCTCTAAAGTTTTTATTTATCCCTCCAGAATGTATGGATAAAAAGCACCCCCCTTGACATCACACGGACATCAGAGGGGGGTGAAATAAGAACCTGGCATCGAGCTATTTTGACAAGGGGCAACCCCCTCACTATCTTCGCCGCAGCTGCGTTTCACGACTGAGTTCGGGATGGGTCAGAGTGGGACCACAGCGCCAAAGACACCAGGAAAGCATTCATTGCTTC
>DATIVG010000477.1:0-10761 GCA_035466075.1 Nodosilinea sp.
GGTTACCCTGCTGTCGCAGGTGGTATTTGCAGTCTTTTTTGGCTTTTTGGGGCTGTTGTTAGCGCTCCCCCTAACGCTGATTATTCAGCAGTGGCTCAACGAGTTTTGGGTCAAAGAGTATTTAGAGCAGCACTAGTATCACTGGCAGAAGTTAGGCAGATGCATCCCAGTTCTCATTGACAGGCTCAGCTCTAAGCCACGTCTTCGATCTGTCGGAGCGCCAAAATCACGGCTAGCAGCCAAAAGATGCCAATAATTATCCCAGCAACTACATCGCTGGGCCAGTGAGCCCCTAACGCCAGGCGAGAGCTGACAATCATAGCAATCCAGCCCACCGTACCTAGGGTTATGAGCAACCGCTCAGCCCAGCTGCGGGAGGCACGGCACCACAGGTAAGCCAGCAGCCCGTAGACCGTAATCACCACCACCGTGTGCCCCGACGGAAACGAGTGCAGCCCCGACGCCGCCACGCCATCAGCAATGAGTGCCGGGCGATCGCGGTTCCAGTAGCCCCAGCCAATCCACACCAGGGCAAATTGTAGACCGTAGGCCGCCATCATGGTGGCGGCCAGCAGAGGGCGCGATCGCATCACCATAATGCCAACAAATAGGCTAACTACAGGCACCATGCCAAGTAGGTTTCCCGGCGATTCCCAGGTGATGGCCCGCGAAAAACTTAAGGGCAAATGGTCGGCAATCATCGGCAGCAGTTGGGCATCCCAGGTTTGTAAACCCTGGGTGGCGTAGGTCTTTGCTGCTACCGACATGGCCAGCATTAGCCCCGCACACAACCCCAGACCCAGGCCCAGAGTGCTGGCCCAGCGCTGCCAGACTGTGCTCGGCAACTGACGACTGTCGCGCCAAAACCGATACCAGCCGTTCCGAAACGTTTGCACTGTAACCCAATGCGCCATGGTCTCAAACCTCTCAGCTATACCTTCTCTAATACCTTCTTCTGCCGAGAGATTTTCAAAATCCCCCTTTCTGTAGACAATGTCTTCGCTAAATTAGGCGAGCCTAGCCCCGCTAAATTAAGCGAAGGTATCGGTATTAATCGCTGGTTTGAGCTGCTTCGGCCTCTTCCCTGTTGGGGACACCTGGGGGTTGAGCATCGGTTTTGGAGGTGGAATGGTGACCATTGTCCCCCTTTGCCTTCACCAGAACCCCGTAGAATTGACTGGAACTCATTGGAGGGGTGCAGCCACACATCCCGCCGCGGAAAGGGAATCTCTGTACCGGCGTTACGCATGGCCTGCTTAAAGCGGCGACGATATTCTCGCGACACATCCCATTGCTTCATAGGTTGGGTCTTAATCCATACGCGAATGATTATGGCACTGTCGCCGAAGTCATCTACCCCCAAAATGTTGGGGTCTTCTAAAAGATAGATTTCTTCTAAACCAGCCGTACATAAAACGATAATCTTTTCACCTTGTGATGGAGGTTTTTTAGATTTCTGCATCAGAAGATAGGATTGACATTTCCTTTGGCAGTGAGCTAAACGCTGACGGATCAGTAAATTACTTATAGGGCGAAGATCCATGCGAATTATTGTAGTGTTGAGCCTACTGGCTTGTATTTTTTTATCGGGCTGTGAGTTTTTCACCCCCGATACCAGCACCGCCTTGTCTCAAAGCAAGCAAATCGAAGAACTCCAGCAGCAAACAGAGCAGCTACAGCGTCAGACTGAGGCCATAGAGCGACTGGTTGATACAGTGAACCCGTCGCCAACGCAGCCCCTTCAATAGCGGTCACGCCAGGTCGAGTATGACCTCAGTTTTGCTGATCGCCTTGGCTTATAGCTGGGCCACGATGCACGGGCAGCAGCTGAAACACCTCGGCGTCGATCAGTATACTGGGCGTATCCAAGAGCACCATGGAGGGACAAAGACCGTTTGCCCTGCTCAAACTGGGTTGTCTAAGCCAGACGTAGCATTACCTGCGATCGCGACAACCGCTTAGAACCGCGATTCATATTCGATTAAGAAGATGTTATCTCCAGCAAAGTTGGTGGTGCCTCGAGCCCGAATCTGGTTGCTCAGCTGGTAAGACAACCCAAACTGAGGCGGTTTACCGTTATTGAGAATTTCCAGCACATCCACGCTGGTGTCTTCGCCCAGGGAAAAGGCGGCCTCTACCCCAATGCCAATGCCAACGGTGCTTTCGGTCGCGGTGTCGGTGGTCGGAAAGACGCTGAACGATCGCAGGCCAACCGCATCGGCAATACGATCGCCAAAGGTTGCGATCGATCCCGCCCCCACAAATCCGGCTAGCTGCGTTAGCGATGCGCCGTAGACATTGGTAACCACGCTACTGCCCAGCAGAGCCAGCAGGTCTTCCTGGCTGCGGGAGGGACGGCTGGTCAACGTCAGCAGCTCGCTCGCCTGACCCGGCGATGCGCGATCTTGCAGGTCGCTGACATAGCCATAGGCGGTGGCAAAAACCGAGACAAACTCCACTTCCCCAAAGGTGGTAATGCCTGATAGGGCATTGTGTCTGCGGCCATTGAGGCCGCAGACACAGTAGGAACGCCACAGCAAGAATTCCGGCGCGGAGCCAGATGTTTTCGTACCAGGCGATTTTGTTGTAGGTGGCCATCTTTGGAAAGATGGGGTTGTAGGCGTAGAGAATATTGCCACCGGCAGGATGGCATTCCAGGGGGGATGGAGGCTGCTCCCGTGTCATTGAGCTGAAAGAAAATGATTAAAAGAAGATGGGCAGGCGCTTCCACCAGCTCCCGGCTTGGCGAAGCACCGCTCAGGGGATACCCTGGAGACAACTCCCCTAACCTGGCCCCCATGCTGGATCTACAGCAGTTTTACGACGCCTGCGACCCCACCCAACCGCTGCGGGGCAAGCGCTACTACATCGACTTTGCCACCGTGCGGGGCGGCGACCTGGTGCAGGAGCTAGAGCGCAAAATTGCCCGCCTGGCCCGCAACCGCCCCACCACCCAGCTGTTTACCGGCCACATTGGCTGCGGCAAATCGACCGAGCTGTTTCGCCTGCAAGATGGGCTGAGTCGGCGCAGCTTTGAGGTGGTCTACTTTGAGTCAGACCGCGATCTGGAAATGGCCGATGTGGAAATTTCTGACATTTTGCTCAGCATTGCCCACAACATCAGCGAGCACCTCGACCAGATTGGCATCGTTACCAAGCCCACCTACCTGCAGGGCCTGTTCCAAACCCTGGGCGATACCCTGCGCACCCCCATGGAGCTCTCCGACGTGAGCTTTTCGGCGGGCATAGCCAGCATTACCGCTTCGGCCAAGCAGAGCCCCGATATGCGCAGCCAGCTGCGCCAGTACCTGGAGCCGCGCACCAAGCGCATCATTACCGCCATCAATGACGAGCTGCTGGCCCCGGCCAACGACCGCTTGCAGCAGCAGGGCAAAAACCGGCTGGTGGTGATTATGGATAACCTCGACCGCATCGACAGCGCCCTGCGCTCCCAGGGGCGCTTGCAGTCGGAGTACATTTTTGTCGATCGCGGTGAGCAGCTCAAGCAGCTCGACTGCCACATGGTCTACACCATTCCGCTAGAGCTGATGTTTTCCAACGATCTGGTGCGGCTGTCAAACCGGTTTGGCACCAACCCCATGGTGCTGCCCATGGTGCCGGTGCAGGATCGCCAGGGCCAGCCCGACCAGCCGGGCATGGCGCTGCTGCGGCAGATGGTGCTGATTCGCGCTTTTCCTGATTTGAATGTGAACCAGCGGATTGAGGCGGTGGGCCATGTGTTTGACGAAATGGCCACCCTCGATCGGCTGTGCCAGGTGAGCGGTGGCCACATGCGCAACCTGATTCGCCTGCTGGATGGCTGCCTGCGCAAGCAGGACCCGCCCTTTGGGCGCGACACCCTGGAGGCGGTGATTCGCAACGAGCGCGATAGCCTGATGGGCCTGGTCAGCGACCAGGAGTGGGACCTGCTGCTGCAAGCGGTCTCCCGCCAGGATGTGCAGGGCGATGAGGACTACAACATTTTGGTGCGCAGTTTGTTTTTGTACGAGTACCGCGATGCCCAGGGCCGCTGGTTTGGTCTCAACCCGCTGCTGGCGGAGACCGACCGCTACCGCAGCTGGCTGGCCCAGCAGCGACGGCCATGAGCAATCCGGGCCAGCGGTTTGGCACCGCCGATATTGTGGCCTACAACCAGCGGGCCCTGACGGAGCTACAGCGGGCGATTACCCTGCGGCCCCACCGCTTTTCGCTGGTGCTGGCCCGCTGCAACTACTCCCGCTTGCAGCGGCTGGTGGTGGAGCACCTCCAGGCGACAACGCCGCTGGTGGAGCGACCGCTGCCCGCCACCGTGGCCACCCTGCTCCAGGCGCTCCAGGCGGAGCCGGGTACACCGGTGCCCCCGGCGCTGATGGTGACGGGGCTGGAGCAGGTGCAAAACCTGGCGGCGGTGTTTAAGGCGGCTAACCTGGGCCGCAACGCCTTTGCCAAGGTGCTGCCGTTTCCGGTGGTGCTGTGGGTTAGCGATCGCACCTTGGCCACCCTCAGCCGCCACGCCCCCGACTTCAAGAGTTTTGCTGCGGCCCCGATTGCCTTTGAGTACCCCCCCGGCGAGCTGATCGACTCGCTGCACCACAACGCCAACGACCTGTTTGCCACCATGCTCTCGCTGGGCGATGCCAGCCCCCACGAGGCCGAGGCCCCTGCCTACCAGCCGGGCTCGGCCCTGCGCACCGAGCTGGAGTTTGCCCTGGCCGATGTGGCCCAAACCCACGCCACCCTCGACAGCGAGCTCAAGGCCAGCCTCGACTTTCTCAAGGGCCGCGATGCCCTGGGCCGCAGCGACCTCGATGTGGCTCGCTACCACTTCGAGCAGAGCCTCGGCCACTGGCAAAAAACGCCTAAACATCCCTCACCTACTAGCCCCGCGCTCACTCCCCTACCCCCTCACCCCCTCACCCCCTCACCCCCCACCCCCCGCCAAAAGCAGGCGGTTTTGCTCTTTTATCTGGGGGTCACCTACCGCAGCCAGGCGGTGTTTCAGCGGGTGTACTATGACCGCCTGCTGCGCCAATCGGAGGGGCATCTCTCGGCCTGCCTGCGAATTTTTCGGGAGCTGCACCAGCTCGATCTGGTGGGTAAGTTTATCCACGCCCTGGCGGAGGTGCAGCAAAAGCTGGGGGCCTGGAGCGCCCTGGAGCGCACCGCCCAGGAGGGCCTCACGCTGCACCGCCAAGACCCGGTGCGCCTGGCCCGCGACTATGGCTACCTGGCGGAGGTGGCCCTCGGCCAGAGCGATGTGGCTTTGGCTCAAACCTACGCCGAGCGGGCGCTGGATATTTTGACCATTGCTGGCTCGCTGGGGGCGGGGCCGGCCACTCCCTCGGCGGGGGTGCAGGACCTTGCGATCGCAACCCAGTTTCAGCGCGGCTGGTACCTCTACCTGCTGGGCCGCGTCCACGAGGCCCAGGGCCAGCCCGCCGCCGCCATTCCCCTACTCGAAGAGGCCCGCACCCACACCGACCCCAAAACCGACCTGTTTCTCTACCGCAGCATCCTGCAAACCCTGCAACAGCAGTACTACCAGCAAAAAGACTACCGCGCCGCCTTTCACATCAAGCTCAAACAGCGCCAGGTCGATACCCAGTTCAAGCTGCGGGCCTTCATCGGCGCGGGCGAAATTCAGCCCCCCGCCCCCCCCCTGGCCGGGGCCAGCGCCCGCGCCTTGCTGGCCACCGAAATTCAGGCTTCGGGCCGCCAGGTGGATGTCGAAACCCTGGCCCAGCGCCTGGAGCAGGCCCGCTACCCGCTGATCATCATCCACGGGCCGTCGGGGGTGGGCAAAAGCTCCATTCTCTACGCCGGGCTGCTGCCCATGCTGGGCAAATCCTTTCCCGAGGGCCGCTCCACCCTGGCGGTGCTGATCAAAACCTACCGCGACTGGCCCGACGGGGTAAACCAGGCCCTGGCCCTGGCCCTCGGCCAGCAGGGCGACGGCGAAGGCATTCCCCCCGCCGCCCCCATCGACCAGGACGACCTGATCGACCAGCTCCAGCGCCTCACCGAGCAGAGCTACCGGCAGATCGTGCTGATCTTTGACCAGTTTGAAGAATTTTTTGTCGAGGCCGCCGAGCTCAGCCAGCGGCGCGACTTTTACACCTTTTTGATCGACTGCCTCAACACCCCCTACCTCAAGGTGGTGCTGGCCCTGCGGGAAGACTACCTGCACCACCTGCTCGAAATCGAGCGCGGCTTCGACCTCGACATCATCAACAACGACATTCTCAGCCGCGACTACCGCTACTACCTGGGCAATTTCAAGGCCGACGACGCCAAGTTTTTAATTCGCCGCCTCACCGACGACGCCCACTTCTACCTCGAACCGCCGCTGATCGACCGCCTGGTGACCGACCTCGCCACCCCCCTGGGGGAGGTGCGCCCCATCGAGCTGCAGGTGGTCGGCGCCCAGCTCCAGCGCCAGGAGATCAACACCCTGGCCGAGTACCTCACCCTGGGCGACCACCCCAAGGAAACCCTGGTGCAAAACTTTTTGGACAACGTGGTGCAAGACTGCGGGGCCGAAAACGCTGACCTGGCCCGCCTGGTGCTCTACCTGCTCACCGACGTAGATCGCGAAAACCGCCCCTACCGGCCCCAAAAAAGCCGCGAAGACCTCGAAGAAGAGCTCACCCTACGCGGCACCGCCTACGCCGCCGCCCAGCTCGACCTGGTGCTCACCATTTTGGTGGGCTCAGGCCTGGTATTTTTGCTGCCCGATATCCCCATCGACCGCTACCAGCTGGTGCACGACTACCTGGTCAGCTACGCCCGCCACGAGCTGCCCCGCCCGCTCCGGCCCAGCTAGGCTCAAGGCTCACCTAACTAAACAGCCCGGTGAAACGAGGGGTCGTTTCACCGGGCTGTTTATTCACAGGCTCAGGTTCGCCCTGGCCCCAGCAAATGTGGGGCCTAGGCCACCGCCGCCGCCGCTGCCAGGTAGCCCATCGACTCCAGGGCGGCAATCACCTGGGCCACGCTCTCTTCTACGCTTTGCTTGTCGGTGTGGCAGTGCACCTCGGGGTTGAGGGGGGCCTCGTAGGGGTCGCTAATGCCGGTGAACTGCTTGATTTCGCCCGAGCGCGCCTTTTTGTAGAGGCCCTTAACATCGCGGTCTTCGCAGATATTCAAAGGGGCATCGACAAACACTTCGACAAAATCACCGATGCGATCGCGCACCTCGTCGCGGGCCTCGCGGTAGGGCGAAATCGCCGACACCAGCACGATCACACCGTTGCGGGTGAGCAGGTGCGACACAAAGCCAATGCGGCGAATGTTTTCGTCGCGGTCTTCTTTGCTAAAGCCCAGCCCCTTGGTCAGGTTGGTGCGCACAATATCGCCATCGAGCACTTCAAACTGGCAGCTCCGCTGGCGCAGCTCTTCCTCTAGCGCCCGGGCAATGGTCGATTTACCCGACCCACTCAGGCCCGTAAACCAGATGGTTACTCCACGCTGCTTGGTCGCCATTACATCTACTCCTTAGCTGCTTAATAATTAAAATTAAACCATTCACAGGCCCATTCCCTGGGCCCTGGGGAGGTTGGGCCAGCGTCAGAGCGCGGCTCAGCCTCAGGGCCAAGGTACTACATCCCGTTCCCCTCTCGCCTGCGGCAGCCCCGGTTCTGCCCGGAGATTGACCCTTCTATCAAGAGTGCTTAAGGCCGACCCACTCCTTCCGGATGGCCCCAGGTGCGGGCGCTAGGGGGCAATAGTGGGGCAACAGGTCAGGGGCTATGCTTGGGGTTGAGCCGCTTTTGGCCCTTGCGGCTGCCAAACAGGTGGGCGTACACGTAGGTCAGCTCGCCCCCCAAGAAGAAAATCTGGCTGGTCAGGTAGATCCACAGCATCAGCACCATGACGCCGCCCACCACGCCGTAGGAACGAAACTGACTGCCCAGGCTAATCACACTGTTGCTGATCAGCTGCTGCAAGATGAGCCACAGCACTGCGGTAAACAGCGCCCCCAGCCACACATCGCGCCAGGCTACCCGAGTGCTGGGCAGGGTTTTGTACAGCACCATGACCACCAGGGTCAGCGTCACAAACGACACCCCCAGCCGCAGCCACGAGAGCAGCTGCACCTGGTCAATGCGCAGCATCGACACCCACTGGTTGACCCCCTCTAGCAGCTGGGTGACGGTGTCAATGGCGATGTTTGACAGCAGCGACACAAAGATCAGGCTGGTCGCCCCAATCACCAGCAAAAACGCCAAAAACCGTCGCCACAGAAAGATAAATGCCACCTCGCCCATGCCGTCAAACCGGTGGTGGCGGGGCTTGGTGTGCCAAATTTTGTCAAAGGAGCGGCTGAGCGCCCCAAAAAAGCCGCTGGAGGTAAACAGCAAAATGCCAAAGCCCACAATGCTGGCGCTGGTGCTGCCGTTGTGAAACTCCGTCAGCGTGGCCTGCACCAACGGAAAGGCGTCGGGCGGCAGGGTCTCCTGGGCGAAATTGAGCACCGCATTGTAGGCCACGGTGTTGGGGCCAATCAGAAAGCCCACAATGCTCAACGACACCAAAATCATGGGAAACATGGAAAACAGGGCGTAGTAGGCCAAGGCTGCCCCCATCTCCAGGCAGTCGTCCTGCTGCCACTTGAGCAGGGTACGACCAAATAGTTTGGGCCACCGCGATTGCCCGACTCTAAATTTAAAGAAATCGAGCATAGCAGCGTTGTTGATCCAGTGGTGTGCCATCGCCCACGCGCGTCGCCAGTGCTCAAACCGCGCCAGTCGTCTTCTCATTCTACCGACCCTGTTTACTCGCTGGAGTGCTGTGCCAGCTACCTACAGTGGCACAGAACAAAAAGAGTAGCGCACCATACGGCTAAAATCTCCCATTTTCAAGCCTATGGGCCCTGCGGTTCTAAGACCACAGGGCCCATGGGGTGCGATCGCACCCCCTTTATTCCCACACCCAATACCCCCGCCCGGCGGACGCGCGCCAGCGAGCCTGTCGATCCATTCGATTAGTCCATCCGGCTAGTTATCCCTGGGGCTGGCCTGGCTGGTGGAGAGGCTATGCGATCGCAAGGTTGACATCGAGCTCGCAGACCTGAGCCGTCTGCCGAGACACAACCCGCAGCTCGTAGGGGTAGCGGGGGCGAGGCTGGTTCACCAGCCAAATCGGCGGCACCATCGTAGCCTCGTAGCAGTCAATTTCGTACAGCGTACCGGGCTCATCGGCAAGTTCTACCAGGGTGCCGGGCAGATATTCAAACATTTCATCCCAGTCAACCGGCGAAAGGCTATCCATGGCAGTCATTCAAGCGGTGCAGCACCGTCAGCTAGAGAACACATCAGGAAATAGCTGCGCCAGCCTCGGGCCAGCGCAGCGAGAGATTTGAGCACTAGCAGTAAAAATGACTGCGATCGAGCACTATTTCGCCGTGGTCGGGCACCCAGGCCACCCAGGCGCTCTCAGAAGCCTGACACAGCAGCTTGGCCTCATCGGCGGCGTAGGCATTGGGGGCCTGCAACAGCTTGACCCAGGTATCGCGGGTGTAGGTGATGTGGCAAACCGGATTCCAGCTAGGGCCAGCATGGTCAGCGGCAGGTTTAGACTGATACGTCTGTTGAAGCGCCATAGGGCTATTTCCCATCGTAAGAACAGGGCTCTGTCAGCACTAGCAACAGAACCACGAAAAAATATTTCTGTATCTAGTTTTACAAAAAGATCGCCGAAAAGCATCTTCCCCGGGGGTAAATTCACAAACCCTGACAAAGGGCGGGGCATTTGCCAGGCTGAGCCCTAGGGTTGACTGAGGGTGAGCAAAAAGGCCAGGTTGGCAATCGCCCTCAAGGCGTGGGGGGCATGGGCAGGCATTACCACCCACACGCCGGGCTCCAGGGCAATGTCTTTGCCCTCCAGGGTCAGCACCCCGGTGCCCTCCAAGCACTGCACGACGGCGTTGCGGGCGGCGCTGTGCTCTGACAGGGTGGTACCCGCCGCCAGGCAAAAGAGCGTGTACTGACACCCCTGGTCTTGCAGCAGCACCTTGCTGAGTATGCCCGCCTGGGGATACTCAATGTGGTCGTGTAGCTGGGTGAAGGACGGTTGCAGCGAGAGAATGGTATTGGCCATAGAAACCTCGAAACAAAGATGGAAATAAAAATTGGGGCGGCGGGAAAATCTCGTACTGGGCAAAACCAGGCTGCCGGTAGACCCTGCACTAATTCCCCCCACCCCCGCCGGGGGCTTGGGAACCCCCTTGCTAGGGGGGTGGCGAAGCGGGGGATCGTACTAGGCAAAACCAGGCTGCCAATAGATCCTGCATCGATCCCCCCCACCCCCCTTGAAAAGGGGGGCACTCATCAGGGTCTCAGGAACCCCCTTGCTAAGGGGGTGGCGAAGCGGGGGATCCCACCCCGTAGCCGTCGCAGGCAGACTTCAGGTGATCCCCAACTCGAAGCTCAACGAAGCCCTAGCCGGTCGGCTGCTCAGGTTTTTCAGCCCGCAGAATGATGTAGCCCAGGTCATCGCCGTACCGGGTAAACACCCGCCGCATCGCTAAAATGCGCTGCCGCATGATCGGATGCACGAGCAAATTCCAGCCCAGGCCGAGCAGCGTACCCAGCCCCTCTTCCTGGGCGATGCGCCCCGGGTTGAGCAGGGCCATGGGGCCCGTTTGGCACTGTTGCACGCTCAGGCCCGCCGCTTCATAGACCCCTTGCCAGCCCGCCTCACTCAGGGGTGCGGCATTGACGCGAATGGTGGTAGCCAGATCGCGGTAAATGGCTTCCAGGT
>DATIVG010000478.1:0-1810 GCA_035466075.1 Nodosilinea sp.
GTCCTATTTCTTGTAGCCAAAGTGGAGATCCCCCTAAATCCCCCTTAAAAAGGGGGACCTTTAACCCCCCTTTTTAAGGGGGGCGGGGGGGATCAGCAGGTGACTAAAGCTACAGCAAACTGCTTTTCAAACACGCTCTTAAAGGGGAAATGCTTCAATCAAACCGGCCATAGCCATACCGCCAACGCCTGGGCTGTTCACGCCCCTAGCCCCGGTTGGCCACCGAGGTGCGCTGGCTGAGAATGGCCTGGTGCGCCTGCTCCCAATGGCGAGAGTCAATTCGAATTTGGCTGGGGTCGGCCAGGCCCTGGGCCCGGTATTCGCGCACCGCCTCCAGGGCAGCCTGGTTGCTGAGCAGGGCCAGGTCGGCGCCGTTCCAGCCGTCGGTGAGGCTGGCCCAGTGGTTGAGGTCAACGGCTGCCAGGGGCCGATCGCTGTTGTGTACCTGCAAAATTGCCAGCCGACCCACCGTGTCGGGCAGGCCGATTTCGAGCTGGAGGTCGATGCGACCGGCCCGCAAAATGGCGGGGTCGAGGGCGCTGGGGCGGTTGGTGGCCCCGATTAGCAGCACATTGGTGCAGCCCTGGAGGCCGTCTAGCTCGGTGAGCAACTGGCCAACCACCCGGTCGCTGACGCCCGAGTCGCCCTGGTACTGGCCGCGGGCGGGCACCAGCGTGTCGATCTCATCGATAAACACCACGCAGGGGGCGGCCTGGCGGGCCTTGGCAAACAGTTCGCGCACCGCCTGCTCGGCGGCCCCCACCCAGCGGCTCAGCAGCTCGGGGCCGTTGACGGCGATAAAGTTGGCCCGGGCCTGGGCGGCGACGGCCTTGGCCAGCAGGGTTTTGCCGGTGCCGGGGGGGCCCCACAGCAGCAGCCCGCGCGGCGCTTTGGCTCCGGTTTGGGCGTAGAGCTCGGGGTAGAGCAGCGCCCCTTCCACCGACTCTTGCAGGGTTTGCTTGATGCTCTCGAGCCCGCCGATGTCGTCCCAGGCGATGGCCGGCGACTCTACTTCTACCGAGCGCAGCACCGAGGGCTTGATCTCCTTAATCGCCTGGAGAAAGTCATCCTGTACCAGGGTCATGGTGTCGGGCACGGGGCCGCTCAGATCGGGCACCTGGCGGCGCAGGGCAAAGTAAGCGGCCTTTTGGCACAGGGCCTTGAGGTCGGCCCCCACCAGGCCCACGCCCAGGTCGGCAATGGCGTCGAGATCGACCCCAGCCAGGGGCATGTCGCGGGTTTGAATCTGGAGAATTTCGAGGCGGCCCTGGCGGTCGGGCACGCGAAACTGCACCTCTCGGTCAAAGCGGCCGGGGCGGCGCAGGGCGGGGTCGATGTGGTCGGGGCGGTTGGTGGCGGCCAGCACAATCACGCCCTTGGTCTGGGCGAAGCCATCCATCAGCCCCAGCAGGGTGGCCACCAGGCGCTTCTCGACTTCGCCTTCGACCTTGCTGCGGTCGGGGGCGAGGCTGTCGATCTCGTCGATAAATACCAGGCAGGGGGCGGCTTTTTTGGCTTTCTCAAAGATGGCCCGCAGGCGCTGCTCGGCCTCGCCGTAGTATTTGCCCATCACCTCGGGGCCGACGATGGCGATGTAGTTGACCCCCAGATCTTCGGCCAGGGAGCGGGCGGTGAGGGTTTTGCCGGTGCCGGGCGGGCCCACCAGCAGCACGCCGCGGGTGGGCTCCAGGCCCAGCTTGGCCAGCACGTCGGGGCGCTTGAGGGGAATTTCTACCAGTTCGCGCAGCTCTTGCAGGGTGGCGGAGAGGCCGCCGACATCGCGCATGGTGGGGTGGTGCGGGGGCGATGC
>DATIVG010000479.1:0-1892 GCA_035466075.1 Nodosilinea sp.
CCCAGGTCGGCATCGTCAATGGGCAGGTCGGCCTCGGGGTCCTCGGCCACCAGGGCGGCGGCGGCGGTCATCATTGCCTCGGCCATGGTGCTGAGATCCTCCCGGTTGGCCAGGTAGGCCCCCAGGGCCGCCAGCGGGTCGAGGCTGCTGTCGGTGCCCAGCTCCGGCAGGCGACTGCGGCTGGTCTGGGCCTTGAGTTCGGGTTGCAGGCTGTAGGTGTGGGCCGCCGCCAGGCAGGTCTCCAGGGCCGACTGGTCGATCTGATCGACCTGGTCGGCCCGCAGGGTGTAGAGACAGCGCACCACCGCATCGGCAATACCTGCCCTGGCAATGGCCTGCTCCAGCCGCGCCTGGGGTGCCTCAGCCCCGGTCAGATCGACCTGAATGGTTTTGAAGGGCCGCACCGGCAGGGGGCAAAATTCGGCCTTAGTCGGACCGTCGCCCAGCTGCACCAGCAGGTAGCCCTTGGCCTCCGCCTCTTCGCTAAAATCGACCCGCTCAATGCTGCCGGGGTAGATCATCAGGGGCTGGTCGCAGAGCACCTGGTAGCGGTGCACATGGCCCAGGGCCACGTAGGCAAAACAGGGGCGGGCCAGCAGCGCCATGGGCACGGTAAAGCCCCGCCCCGCCGCCAAAAACCGCTCGGCGCCGTAGGTGGCGGTATCGACCATGGCGTGGGCCAGCAAAATGGCCGGTATGGCCGGGTCGAGGCGGCGAATTTCGCCCTCCAGGGCCACCCGCAGACGGTCGAGCAGCAGTTCGTTCACCTGGGCCATCGATAGCCCCTCGGTGTCGGGCCGGGTGAGCAGGGTGGACTTGGTCAGCCAGGGCAGGGTGACGATCTGCACCGGGCCGCCCGCGGTATCAATGCGGTGGGTTTCGAGCCGATCGCCCACCACCACATCGGGCACCCCCAGGGTGCGGTAGATCGACAGGCTGGCCCCCCCTAGCCCCTGGGCATGCTGGTCGTGGTTGCCCACCAGCAGCACCGTGGGAATGCCCGCCGCCGACAGCCGACAAAACTGGCTGGCCAGCGCCTGCTGCACCAGGGGCGGCGGTGTCGCATCGGGAAAGGCATCGCCGCCAAACAACACCAGGTCGACCCGTTCGGCCAGGGCCCGGTCGATGCAGCGGGTGAGGGCGGCGATGAAATCTTCGAGGCGGGTGTTGAGGCCGGTGTCGGGGTTGAGGCGACCGTGGGCAAACCCGCTGCCCATATGGATATCCGACAGGTGGAGGAGGGTGATCATGGGGGTAATGATAGCGCCTCTGCCCAGCCTAGCCCGCAAACCCCCGGTGCAGGGCCAGACTGGCCCCGGCTAGTGGTCTATCAAGCCTAAATTTGTAGGTTGGGTGGCGCGATAGCAAAACCCAACGAAACTAGCTCTGGCGTTGGATTTCACTATGTTTCACCCAACCTACAGGAACCCTAATTTCTACCGTTGACGCTGTACTAGTTCAGCCCGGCTAGTTCAGCCCGGCTAGTTCAGCCCGGCTAGTTCAGCAAGGCGTAGTAGGCAATGGCGGTAATGCGGCCCCCCTCCAGGGTGAAGGTGAGGCGGTCGGCGTCGTGCTCCACCGCGTAGGCCAGCCGCTGCTGGCGGCCCTCTACCACGGTATCGTGGGGCGGGCCGTAGGCGGCAATCAGGCGCTGGCGACTGTCGCCAATGGTCACCCCGGCGGCGGTGGCCACCCCGGCGGTGCGGCTTTGCAGCGAGTACACCTGGCCGGGCGCTGTCGCCTCTGCTTTGATCAGGCCGATGGTCAGGGTGGGGTACTCCAGCTGGCGCAGCAGGCCACAGCAGGCGGTGGCTTCATCGACCACCGCCTGGGGAGCGCCGAGGGTTTGGCGAATGTCGGCCTCGGTCATGGCCACCGCCACGCCGCCGAGA
>DATIVG010000480.1:0-1562 GCA_035466075.1 Nodosilinea sp.
ACCCCCCTCCCCTCCCCCCCCGATCCCACCGGGGAAGAGGTGGAGGCCGAGCTGGGCGAGCTGGTCGCGGCGGTGCAGGGCGACCCCCGCCGCCTGCCCCCCGCCGACCCCGCCACCTGGGAGGCCGTGGAGCAGGAGCTGGGCAGCCTGGTGGATGAGTTTCAAGACCTGCAAGACGACCACAACTACCGCCGCGCCCAGGAGGCCCTGGGCGGTCTGGTGCAGCGCCTCAACCTCACCCCCCGCGAGCAGGCCGGGGTGGAAACGGCGCTGCAAAACCTGCGCGGCCTCCAGGACAAGCTGGAGAATACGGTCATTCACATTGCCGCCTTTGGCCTGGTGGGGCGGGGCAAGTCGTCGCTGCTCAATGCCCTGATGGGGGAGGCGGTGTTTGCCACGGGCCCCACCCACGGCGTCACCCAGGTGGTGGAGGGCAGCCGCTGGTCGGTGAGCCGCGACGCGCTCCACGGTGCCCAGGGCGAGAGCCTGCCCGACCTGCTGCGGGTGTCGCTGCGGGGGCTGGGGCAGTCGCGCATTGAGCTGATCGACACCCCCGGCCTCGATGAGGTAGACGGGGCCGACCGGGCCGAGCTGGCCCGCCGCATTGCCGAGCAGGTGGATTTGATTTTGTTTGTGGTGGCGGGCGACATTACCCGCGTAGAGTACGAGGCGTTGCAGGCCCTGCGCCAGGCCAGCAAGCCCATGCTGCTGGTGTTTAACAAGATCGATCAGTACCCCGAGGCCGACCGCCAGGCGCTCTACGAAACCCTGCGCGATCGCAGGTTGCAGGATCTGATTTCCGCCGACGAAATTGTGCTGGCGGCGGCTTCGCCCCTGGCGGTGCAGGCGGTGCCCCAGC
This sequence comes from Nodosilinea sp., assembly GCA_035466075.1. Lineage (GTDB taxonomy): Bacteria > Cyanobacteriota > Cyanobacteriia > Phormidesmidales > Phormidesmidaceae > Nodosilinea. The sequence continues at coordinate 860 of DATIVG010000480.1, forward strand.
CCGATGGCTCGGTAGTTCACCAGACCGTGCGCAGCCAGCCCCAGGTCGATGGGTTGAAGCTTAAAATTTTGGATATTTTGTACCGCGAGGGCAAGGCGCTGGTGGCCCTCAACACCCTGATGTACGCCGAGGGGGTGAGCGCCGAGATTGTGGAGCGCAAGCGGCAGATCTGCGATCGCATCGCCGACGACACGATCTGGAATGCCACCCAGCTCAAGGCGGTGGCGGTGGCCCTCAACCCCGTCACCGTGGCCGACCTGATCGGCGGCACCGTGATCGATGTGATGCTGATTCTCAATCTGTCGCGGCTCTACGGTCTGCCTATGACCCGCCCCGCCGCCCTCAAGCTGCTGCAACAGATCGCCCTGGGGCTGGGGGGCATCACCGTCAGCGAGCTGGTGATTACCCTGGGCCTCAGCTCCCTCAAGGGGCTGCTGGGGGCCTCGGCGGTGGCCACCGGGGGACTTGCGATCGCGCCTTACATTCCCGTTGCCCTGGCCCAGGGGGGAGTGGCGGGTCTGGCCACCTACGGCATTGGCCAAATCACCAAAACCTACCTCACCAACGGCGCCACCTGGGGGCCGAACGGGCCCAGGGCGGTGATGGGCGAGATTCTGGACAGCCTCGATGAGGCCTCAATTTTGAACCGCATCAAAACCGAACTGAGAGCCAAGATCAGCTCCCAGAACTAGTGCTCTGCCAA
>DATIVG010000481.1:0-7248 GCA_035466075.1 Nodosilinea sp.
TCGTAGAGGCGACACAGCAGCCGAATAATCGAGCTCTTACCCGCCCCTGTCGGCCCCACCAGCGCCACCTTTTCACCGGGTCGGATGGTAAAGGTCAGGTTTTTGAGCACGTACTCATCGGCCTTGTAGCCAAAGGTAACCTGGTCAAAGCAGATTTCCGACGCGGCGGCCGGTGATGGGGTGATGGGGTGATGGAGTGATGACGGGGTCGAGGCGGCGAGAGAGTCAGATGGCGAAGGAGATAGGTAGGTGGTCGGGAAAGCACCGGCCTTACCATTCCCATTCCCCACTCCATCACCCGCTACTCCATTACTCGCCACCCCGCCCCCCTTGACTTCCCCATCTCCCCTCGCTACCTCACCTTTCCCCTCCTGCTCCGGGTCGCGAATCTCCACCGGCACGTTGAACAGGTCGGTAATGCGTTCCACGGCGGTCAGCCCCGCCTGAATCGCCGTAAACTTGTCGGCAAACTGGCGCAGCGGGTCAAACAGGCGCTGGGCAAACAAAATAAACGTGGCCAGGGTGCCAAAGGTCAGCGCCTCCTGCATCACCAGCAGGCCACCCAGCCACAGCACCCCGCCGATCGCCACCAGCGAAATCCACTCCAGGGTTGACGACACCGCCGAGTCGTAGAAGATGGTCTTGTCCACGGCGGTGACATACTTTTGGTTGGTGTGGCGAAACCCTTCGGCGTTGTAGCGCTCGCGCCGAAACAGCTGCACCACGTTGATGCCCGCCACGTTTTCTTGCAGGGTGGCGTTGAGTTCAGAGAGGTGTTCGCGGGCCTTGTAGTTGGCCTTGCGGTACTGCTGCTGAAAGTAAATGATCAACCAGGTGACCGGCACCAGCAGCGTCAGCAGCATCAGCGCCAGCTGCCACTGCATGGTAAACATCACCACCAGCAGCACCAAAATCGAAAACACGTCGGTAATGATGCCCACCGCCCCGGTGGAAAAGACATCGCCCAGGGCATCGACATCGCTGGTGATGCGGGTAATCAGCTTGCCCACCGGAGTGCGATCAAAGAACCGCACCGCCAGCGAGGTGACGTGGGTAAACAGGTCGGTGCGAATGTCGGCGGTGATTTTTTGCCCCACCGCCTGCACCAGATAGCTCTGCAACCCATCCAGCAGCAGCCGAATCACCACGGTGATCACCAGCAGCCCCACCAGCAGGTTGAGCCCCCCCTGGAGGGTGCGCCCCTCTAAAAACGCCATCACCGGCTCCTGGCGAATTAGAGAAATCGCCTGGCCAATCAGCACCGGCTGGAGGGCATTGGAGAGCGACAGCGGCACCAGCAAAATCAGCGGCAGCACCAGGGCGGCGCGGTGCTGGTAAATGTAGGGCCACATGCGCAAAAACAGCCGCCAGTCGCTATCGGGGCGGCGGGCGTTGGGGTCGCTGGGCAGGGTAGACGTCGCGGTCATGGGGAGGGGGCTGAAGGTTTGAGGCCGTCTTCAGTTTAGGACTGATTTTGGCTGCTAGACAGAGTTTCCCGATCGACTGCTGCGCTAGCGCTCCCAGTCCCGAGGCGTCTGGCCGCCGCAGGAGAGCACGGTGGCGTCGGGGTTATCCTGGGTGGCCTGCTGAATTTGGGTGGGGTTGGGGCGGCCGTAGGTGCTGAGGGTCTGCACCTCGGCGGGGGAGGGGATGGCGTCGGCAACCTCCTGGCCCAGGTCGCTGATGTAGATCACCTGGTCGATGGTGAGCTGTCGCTGTTCCTGTTGGGCGTAGAGGCTGGCGTACTGATCGGCCACCCGTTCCTGCCACTGGGCCGGGGCGCAGTAGCTGCGATCGATGATTACCGTCACTGCCGGGCCTGCTAGTAACTGGCGCAGCCCCAGCCCCAGCCCAGCAAAGGCCAACCAGCCCAGGCCGAGGGTGAGAATCAGTCGTTGGTTGGGGTTGCGCATGGGGGCAGGGGATGGCGGTGGCAGTTCAACATTGTCAATTCAAGGGTCAAAGTTGCCAATTTTGACCCTTGAATTCTTTTGAATCCTAAAGATTCACCTGGAACAGGTCTTTAAATAGGGTTTGCACGTTGTCGGGGCTGCCCTGCTGCACGGTGGATTCGCGCAGGGCGGCGATCGCCTGGAGTTCGCCCTGGTTGACCTCGCCGTAGGCAATTGGGTAAAAGCGCACGTCGCTGTAGGCCAGGATGTCCTGGATGGCGTCGAAGGTGTAGCCGCGGTTGACTTCGCCGTCGGAGAGCAGCAGCAGGTAGAAGCGTCCGTTGGGGTCGGTTTCTTTTTTGGCCAGCAGCTCAGACAGGCCCACCATGACGCCGTCGTACAGGGCGGTGGCCCCGTCGGCCCGCAGCTGGTCGATGGTGGCTAAAAATTTCTGGTGCTGGAGCTGGTCAAAGGGGGCCAGGGGCAGCCGACGGGTGGGGGCATCGGCAAAGGTGACGACGCTGATGTAGTTGCCTGAGTTGATCTGCCCGGCGGCCACCCGCAGGCCCTCCTTGAGGGCCTGAATGCGCTCGCCTTCCATGGAGCCGCTGGTGTCGATCACCAGGGCCATGTAAACGGTGCGATCGCCATCTTTACGCAGCTTCCAGTTGGCCTGGGCGGCCAGCAGGGTCTCGCCGCTGGGGAAGGGGGGCACCTGGGCGGTTTTGAGGTAGTCGGTTTCGACGAAGCCCTGCTGCTGGGCCAGGGTCTGCATCTCGGCGGATTGGGCGAACTGGGCAAACCGCTGGAGGGCGGCCTGCTGCTGGGGGGTGTTCCAGCTGAAGCCGACCAGGGGGTTGTTGTGGGGCACGCCGAAGGGCACAAATTCGGTGTCGCTAAATTCGGGCACCTGGCGCAGGGCGAGATAGTTTTGATATTCCAGCGGAAACGCCTGGAGGTTGCTCTGGTCGCGCAGGAACAGCTCTTGCAGGTCGAGGGTGGTGGGGGTGGTGATCAGCACCTGCTGCTGAAACTGGTCAAACACGGAGTTGACCTGGGGGGTTTGCAGCTCGGCGACGGTGAGCTGGCCGTTGTCTTGCTGGTGCCCGGCGGCCCGCCAGTACAGGGTGTAGAGCAGGTTGAGGGCGGTGGAGCTGCTGTAGGGGTTGGGGTAGGCCACGCTGACCTGGCCAGATGCGATCGCATCTAGCAACCGGTCAAAACTCACGGTGCCATTTCCGGCACTTCCCTCGGCCAGGCTGTCGTAGACCGGCTTGGGGATCACCCAGCCAGCGGTGTTGGGCACCAGGCGGTCGGCCACGGGCACCGTCTCAACCCCCTGGCTCTGCACCATCGCCACCCACAGGTCGTTGGAGGGGCTGTAGCCGTTGGGCTGGGCGGCCCCGGCCCCCAGCAGCCGGGCGGCGGTACCCGAGGCCACCTGGCGCACCCCCACCTGCATCACTTCTCCGGAGGGCAGGGTCTCCTGGCGCTGGTTAAAGGCCTCGGCCACTTCCACCAGCCAGCGCTCGTTTTGGCGATCGACGTTGGCCTTCTCTGAGGAGCTGTAGATTTCCACGTAGACGGCATTGCTGCCGCCGGGCTGGGCGGCGTAGAGGGGGAAGCTGTTGACATCGGGCAGCGGGTCCTGCACCTGGTCGGTGGTGTAGCGGGAGGCCACATCGTCGGACACGATGTCTTCGCCCACCTCAATGCGGCTCAGCAGCGACTGCTCCAGGGCCTGGCGGGCGGTCTCCGGCGAATTCACCTCGGGCGGGCGGTTGAGCAGCTGGCCGGGGGTGCAGTTCCACAGCAGTACGGCGCAGAGGGCGAGGAGGAAGGGGAGGAGGGGGAGGCGGCGCATGGGGAGTAGCGGGTGGGGGAGGTGGGGGAGTGGCGGGGGATTATGAAGGGTCGTGGTTGTGGTCGAGGATGGTTTTGTTGGCGTCGATCAGGGTTTGCAGGCGCTGGGGCAGGGTGTCGCTGGCGCTGGAGTCGTCGAGGGTGGCGAGGGCGGTTTGGTCTTGCAGCTGTTGCAGCTGGGCGTGGGTGGCCTGGAGCCGGTCGCGGCTGGCGTCTAGGCGCTGGGCGGCCATCTGGCGGTAGGCGGGGGTCTCAATTTGGTCGATGACGGCGAGGCCGTCGGCCACCTGGCCGGAGAGGTCAAGCACGGTGTGCATGGCTTCGAGCAGTTCGACCTGGAGCAGGGGGTCGCGATCGCAGATCTGGGCCGCAAACCGCTGCGACTCAGTGGCCCAGGCCTGCACCTCACGCCAGGTCTTTTGGGCCTTAGGCGGCACCCGCGTCCCCAGGGTACCCAGCTGGCTGCCAAAGGTCTGGGCATCGAGCAGGTTGCTGCCGCTGGCCTCAAACGGGGTGGGGCGACAGCCCACCGCCCAGCTGCCCACCATGGCGGCGGCCACCCCGGCCCCGGCCAGGCCCACCACCGGCTTTGGCCCCGCCAGCCCAATCAGCAGGGCGTAGCCCAGGGCCGTGCCCCCCAGCAGCAGGTAGGTCTGGGGCCGCCCCCAAAAACTCGCCCCCAAAAAGCTCGATTGACGTATGGCCATAGGCCCGCGCAAAGTCTCCACACTAAGGAAATTAATGTCCCTGTCATCGCCCCGGCGTCATCGCCCCAGGGGCACCAGGGTATCCCCCGATTGCCGCCCTAGCCTTACCCCGGCTAGGGCACCGTCAGCGTGCTGCCCAGGGCGTTGATGGCGTCCGACAGCTGCGGCTCCCCAGTCTCGGTGGCGGCCACCAGCAGCAAAAACGCCTGGGCATTGCGCTGGCTGGCAAAGATTTTGCCGGTAATCGGCTGGGGTGGGGCCGCCCCCTGGCTCAGCTGCCCGGCCCAGTTAATGCGCACCCCGCCGCCGGGGATGGGCTGCACATCGCCCGCCACATAGCCTTCCCCAGCCCCAAAGGTGCTTTCAGCCGCCGCCACCAGCGCGGCCTCGGGGGTGGCGGCCACCGGCAGGGGGGCCACCGCCACGGTGTAGGCCAGGCTGCCATCCGCCGCCTGAAACAGCGGGTTTCCCCCCGCCGAGCTGACGCTGTAGCCCTCAAAAATACCGATCTGAAAGCGCCCCTGGGGGTCTGAAAAGCTGCCGCTCACCATCGGCAGCGCCGGGGCCAGGGCTGGCGGTGGGGCATTGCCCTGGGCCTGCACCCGCCCTAGGTGCAGGCCTAGGCCCAGCAGTACGCTCACCGCCAGGGCGATCGCCCCCAGCCCCAGCCCTCGCCATCGCCGCATCCGCTGCCCCATGACAAAATCCTCTCTACCTAACCGCCCAGCATAGCAACTCTGGCTCAAACGGCTCTCTCCCCTCCACCGAAGTTAACCTTGCTGGCCCTAGCGGCCGTAGGCCTCCACACAGCGCACAAACATCTCCACCCCCAGACCCAGGGCGGTTTCGTCAAAGTCGAAGCGGGGGTGGTGGTGGGGGTAGGCCAGGGCCCTGTCGGCATTGGCCGAGCCCAAAAAGAAGTAGCAGCCCGGCACTTTTTGCAGGAAAAAGGCCATGTCTTCGCCGCCCATGGTGTGGCAGTCGGGCACCACCCCAGCCGGGGTCTCTACCACGGCCAAAGCCACCGAGCGCACCAAATCCGCCATGGCCGCATCGTTGATCACCGGTGGGTATAGGGCTCGGTAGTCGAAGCTGTAGCTGGCCCCGTGGGCCTGACAGACGCCCGCAATAATCTGCTCCATGCGGGGGGCAAAGTAGTCGGCGTAGGCGGGGTCAAAGTAGCGCACGGTGCCGCCCAAGGTAGCGGTGTCGGCAATTACGTTTTGGGCCTTGCCAGCGTGGAACTGACCCACGGTGACCACCGCTGACTTCGTGGGGTCAATGTTGCGGGCCACAATGGTTTGCAGCGCGTTGACAATCTGCGCCCCCACCACGATGGAATCCACCGTCTGGTGGGGCAGCGCGCCGTGGCCCCCCTTACCCTGCACCGTGCAGGTAAAAAATTCTGACGCCGCCATCAGCGCCCCGGTGCGCACGCCCACGGTACCCAGGGGCAGGTTGTTCCACAGGTGGAGGCCGATCATGGCCTCCACGTCGGGGTTCTTGAGTACCCCGGCTTCGATCATGGGTTTGGCACCGCCGGGCCCCTCCTCGGCGGGCTGAAAAATGATTTTGATGGTGCCCCTAAAGCTGTCGCGGTGGTGGGCCAGGTAGTAGGCGGTGCCCAGGGCAATGGCCACGTGGCCGTCGTGGCCGCAGGCGTGCATGACGCCCTTGTGCTGGGAGCAGTAGGGCACCGGATTTTCTTCTTGAATGGGTAGGGCATCCATATCGGCGCGAATGCCCAGCACAGGGCCGGGGCGGGTGCCCTCAATCACGGCGGCTACGCCGGTTTCGGCGATATTGCGCTGGTAGTCAATGCCCCACTCGCTGAGCTTTTCGCAGATAAAGTCAGCGGTCAGCCATTCTTTGAACCCCAGCTCGGGCCGCTGGTGCAGGCCGCGCCGCCAGGCCACCAGCTGGTCTTGCAGGGCGTGAATGGCCGGGCGAATGCGATCGCGGTTGACGGGCAGCGGCGGGGCGGTGGTGGCAAACATAGGACAATGGCGGGAGAACGAAGGACTGGACAGCAACGGCACTCCTCCAGCATAGACCAGTCTTCTGGGGCCTTTCAGCCGGGCGGCGACGCCGGGGTGGGCATGGGTTTCATCGCGGGGCCTGGCTGATGTAGGGCGCGGCGGCGGTTAGCCCCTACAATTAATACATCAACTTTTCTTGAAATGTTCTCCGCAGCGTTCTGCAAAGGTGCTTGAACTGCCCTTGAACTGCTCTGCGGCGCTTCACTGCCGCTCTACCGCCAGGCTCCCCGATGACCACCACGCCCCCTCCCGCCACCCCCAGGGCCGCCACCGCCGGTGGACAGCTCAGCTTTTTTGAACGCTACCTCACCCTCTGGGTTGGCCTCTGCATTGGGGCTGGCATTGCCCTGGGGCGGCTGTTTCCAGGGGTGGCGGTGGCCCTGGACGCCATGAGCATCTACCAGGTGTCGGTGCCGATCGCCATCTGCCTCTTTTTCATGATGTATCCGATCATGGTGAAGATCGACTTTTCCCAGGCCAGGCGGGCGGCGCAGTCGCCCAAGCCCGTGATCCTCACCCTGGTGGTGAACTGGCTGATCAAACCCTTCACCATGGTGCTGTTTGCCCAGGCGTTTTTAGGCGGGCTGTTTCGGCCTCTGATTGTCAGCAGTGAGCTGGTGCGGGGCAGCGAAATTGCCCTGGCCGATTCCTACATTGCGGGCACCATTTTGCTGGGCATTGCCCCCTGCACCGCCATGGTGCTGATGTGGGGGTTTCTCTCCTTTAGCAACCAGGGGCTCACCCTGG
>DATIVG010000482.1:0-3837 GCA_035466075.1 Nodosilinea sp.
TCCAACTCCAGCTTGAGGCCGAAACCGCTGAGTTTGAAAACCTTTTAGAAGAAGAGCGCCTCTACGAAGCCGGGGCGCAGCGCGATCAGGCGATTATCGCCCAGCTACGCCAGGCTGACTAGCCTGCACCGCTGCGGTTACCCTCTCTGCTCACCCCGTTGAAACCACGAGAGCCCCCCCATGACTCAAGCTAACCAACCAGACCAGGCGGAACACGAACTTTGGCAGCTGCGCCTGTATGTCGCCGGGCAAACCCCCAAGTCGGTGACCGCCTTTGCCAATTTAAAAAAACTGTGCGAGGAACATATGCAGGGTCAATATCACATCGAAATTGTCGATCTCTTGCAGCACCCAGAGCTGGCCCAGCAAGACAAAATCCTGGCGATTCCTACCCTGGTGCGGCGGCTGCCGCCCCCGATTCGGCAAATTATTGGCGACTTATCCAATCAAGAAAAAGTGCTAGTAGGGCTTGATATTAGACCAATCAAAAGCAAAGACACTATCGATAGCAGCAATGCTTAAAAACGTCTCATAAAAGTAAATGTTATGGTGAATAAATTGCCCCAAGACCCCATAGACGAACCGCCCCCAGAGCAGGTCATGTCGCCCGAAGAAAGCGATGCCCTAACCGCTAGTTTTGAGCAGGCGATCGCCCAGGATGACCAGCGACACTACTGTCTGCGGCTGTTTGTGGCCGGCGCCACCCCGCGCTCTATCCAGGCCCTAGAGCGGCTCAAATTACTCTGTGAAACCCATTTGCAGGGCCGCTACGAGCTAGAAGTAATTGATGTCTACCAGTCGCCGTCAGCGCTCGGGGCTGACAATATCGTGGCTATTCCCACCCTGGTCAAGCAGTTGCCCCTGCCCCTGCGGCGCATTGTGGGCGATCTGTCTGACACCGAAAAAGTCTTGAAAGGCTTAGACCTGATCGCCAAGGAGTGAGGAGTGACGACTTGGGCAGGGCTGAGCCTGTCATAACCCCAACTAAAACACGTTCTGTGGGGCACCCCGTGGACAATGAACGAGCTAGTGATAAAACCAAAGCAGAGCTGTTAGCCGAAATTCAAACCCTGCGCGATCGCCTGACCACCAGCGAAGAAACCCTGCGCGCCATTCAGGGCGGTGAAGTCGATGCGCTAGTGGTTTCAACCCCCGACGGGCCGCGAATTTTTACCCTGCAAACCGCCGATCAATCCTATCGGCTGCTGGTCGAAGAAATGCAGCAGGGCGCGGCTATTTTGTCGGCTGAGGGGTTGATCTTATACGGCAATCAAAGCCTGGCCAACCTGTTACAGCGTCCCCTAGAGCAGCTGATTGGCACGTATTTTCGGCAGTTTCTATCGCTGCAAGACGGCCTGCTGTTTCAGTCGCGAACGGGGGCAATGGCCCCGCAGGGAAGCAATACTCTGGAGCTTTTTCTGATCGCCTCCAATGCGGTTGAAATTCCTGTCTACATGACTATCAGCGCCCTCAACGTAAATGAAACGGTGATGACCTGCGTGGTGATTACCGACCTAACCCAGCAAAAACGCCACGAAGAGACCCTAGCGGCAGAGCGGCTGGCCCGGCTCATGCTAGAGCAGGCGGGCGAAGCCATTCTAGTCTGCGATGCCGATGGCCTAATTATGCGGGCGAGTCAGGTGGCCTATGAGCTCTGGGGGCCACAGCTGATTGGGCAACCCTTTGACAGCCTGGGCCTGGTGCCTGCTGCGACCCGAGACACCGCCGCTGATTCCCTAGCATTGCCCCCGGCGGCGACCCGGGGGGAGGCTCCAGCGCCCTTTGCGATCGCCTCTACGCTGAGGGGAGCCAGCGTTCAGGGGATTGAGGTAGAGCTTGAAGACCAGCGAGGGCAGCGGTTAAATCTCATTCTCAGCGCTCGTCCGCTGGCGGATGCAGACAACCAACGGCTCGGGGCCGTGGTGCTCTTGACCGACATTACCCCCCGCAAACGCATTGAAACCCAGCGCTTGCAGGCCCTAGCTGAGCTGAGCCGGGCCAAGGCCGAGCTTGAGCAGCGGGTGGCCGAGCGCACCGTTGAGCTGCGCCAGCTCAACGAGCATTTGCAGCAGAGTGAGTCGACCCTGCGCAGCTTTTTTGACAGTGCCGTCATGCCCATGGGCATTGTCGAGCTGCACGGTAACGATATTTTGCATCTGTCTGACAATGGGGCCGCTGCCGGTTTTTTTGGCACTACTCCCCAGGCCATGCAAAATCGGCTGTCTAGCGACCTGGGGATACCGGTAGCCACCATCGAGCGCTGGATCGCCTACTATCGCGAGGCCGAGCGCACCCAGGCCCCGGTGCGGTTTGAATATTGCCACGACAATCCAAAGGGCGCGCGCTGGCTGTCGGGGAGTGTGTGCCCGATCGCGGTCAGCCCCAGCGGGCGATCGCGGTTTTCGTACATTATCGAAGACATCACCGAGCGCAAGCAGGCCGAAGCGACCCTGGCCCGCCGCGAAGAACAACTGCGGCTCACCATTGACTTTACCCACATTGGCACCTGGGACTGGGATCTCCAGCAGGGGACCGTGATCTGGAATGACAACCACTTTAAGTTGCTGGGCCTAGACCCCACCACCGCCGACCCCTACCAGAGCTGGCGCAACGCCATTCACCCCGATGATTTAGCTGATGTGGAGCAGGCTCTGCAAGATGCCCTACAGCAGCACACCGACTACGAAAAAGAATATCGGGTGGTTTACCCCGATGGCACCCTGCGCTGGATTGTGGGCCGAGGGCGAGGCCTGTACGATGCCTCCGGAAAGCCCACCCGCATGCTAGGGGTAATTATTGACATTAGCGAGCGTAAACAGGCCGAGCAAACTCAAGAATTTCAGGCGGTAATTACCCGCAACATGGCCGAGGGCATTTGCGTGGTCAGGGCCGACAACGGCATCATTGCCTACGCCAACCGCAAGTTTGAGCAAATGTTTGGCTACGACCCCGGCGAGCTAGACGGGCAGCCTGTCTCGATTGTCAACTATGCCACCGACACCGCCAGTGCTGACTCTGTCACCCAGACCATTCACCGGGCGGTTTTAGACAACAAAGAGACCACCTACGAAGTGCACAACGTCAAAAAAGACGGCACCCCGTTTTGGTGTAGCGCCACCACCTCAATCTTTGCCCATCCAGAGTATGGTGTAGTGCTGGTGGCCGTGCAACAAGACATTAGCGATCGCAAAGAGTCTGAAGCCAAGCTTCAGACCTCCCTAAAAGAAAAAGATCTGCTGCTCAAAGAGATTTATCACCGCGTCAAAAATAACCTCCAGGTGATTTATAGCCTGCTCAACCTCCAGTCTCGCAAAGTGGCTGACCCGCTGGCCCTCTCGGTGCTGCGCGACAGTCAAAGCCGGGTGCGAGCCATGGCCCTGGTGCATGAAAAACTCTACAAATCCCAAGATTTGGCTCGCATCGATCTAGCCGACTATATTCAGAGCCTGGCCTACAGCCTGCTGGAAACCTACCGCACAGGCAGCCATCGCATTGCCCTGCGGCTAGAGATTGAGCCCTACAGTTTAGACATTGAAACCGCCCTGCCCTGCGGCCTCATGCTCACCGAGCTACTGTCAAATTCGCTTAAATATGCCTTTCCTGACGGTAGACCTGGTGAGATTGCCATCCTCTCATCGGTCGACCCCGACCACCAAATTTCTCTGCAGGTGCAAGACAACGGGGTGGGCCTACCCGATGGCTTTGATTTACAACAGATGTCATCATTGGGGCTGAGCCTGGTGCAAAATCTGGCTAAACAGATCAAAGGAGATGTGGTCTTTTTGCCCCAACCTGTTGGCTGTGCTTTTCAAATCACGTTCCCGGTGTAGGCTCCCA
>DATIVG010000483.1:0-6889 GCA_035466075.1 Nodosilinea sp.
CCACCAGCGCTGCGACCCCGCCTGGCGTCAGCCCCTGCTGGGCAAGCCAGTGGGCAGCATCGGCGCTATTGGCGCGTTTTCGTTTTTCCCGACCAAAAATTTGGGGGCCTACGGCGACGGCGGCCTGGTGGTCACCAACGACGACGGGCTGGCCGAGCTGGCGGGCATGCTGCGCAACCACGGCTCTAAGCAGCGCTACCACAACGAAATGCTGGGCTACAACTCCCGCCTCGACGCCATTCAGGCGGCTATTTTGGGGGTCAAGCTGCGCTACATCGACAGCTGGAACCAGCAGCGTCGCCAGGTGGCGGCCACCTACAACCAGCTGCTGGCCGACTTGCCGGGGGTGATCACCCCCACCATTACCGATGGCCATGTGTTTCACCAGTACACCCTGCGGGTGCTGGGGGGGCAGCGCGATCGCGTCCACCAGGCCCTGGCGGCGGCGGGCATTGGAGCCATGATCTACTACCCCATTCCCCAGGATTGTCTGCCCATCTACGCCGGGCAGTACCCCGCCAGCCCGGTCAGCGACCAGCTGGCCCAGGAGGTGCTGAGCCTGCCCATGTGGCCCGAGCTCGACGCCGACACCAGCCAACGGGTGGTGGATACCCTGCGCCAGGCCCTGGCGGCCTAGGGAGGCGCGGTTTACAGGTAGCGCTGCAAAATGTCGCCGGTCTGGCGGCCGGTTTTGGCCCAGCTAAAGGCCTGGGCCCGCTCTAGCCCCGCCTGGTGCAGGCGGGCCCAGAGGCCGGGGCGGTCGGCCACCGCCGCCATGGCCTCGGCCAGCTCCCCCACCCGGTAGGGGTCGATCAGCAGGGCCGCCTCCCCGGCCACCTCGGGCAGGGACGACAGGTTGGAGGTGATCACCGGCGTTCCGCAGGCCATGGCCTCTAGTACCGGCAGCCCAAAGCCCTCCCACAGGCTGGGAAACACCAGCGCCAGGGCCTGGTTGAGCAGTCGGGGCAGCTCGGCGTAGGGCAGGTAGGAGAGAAACCGGGTGCGATCGCACACCCCCAGCGCCTCGGCCTGGGCCTGCAGCTGCGGCGTGTAGCGCGGATCGACTGCCCCGGCAATCCACAGCTCGGTGTCGGAGCCCTTCAGGCTGGCAAAGGCCTCGATCAGGCGGCCCAGGTTTTTGTAGGGCTCGTGGCGACCGACGTACAAAAAATAGGGCTGGCGCGGCAGATCCAGCCACCGGTAGTGGCCCTCATCGTAGGCCAGGGGCACCACGGTCGTAGCCCCCGGCGGCGGGCCAAAAAACTGGTACACATCCCGCAGGGTGGACTCTGAGTCAAAGATCAGGTGCCGCGCCTGGGCGATCACCCGGGGCAGGTAGTGGCGGCTGTAGAGGGTGGCGGGCGATCCCCAGCGGGGAAAGTGCAGCGGAATCAGGTCGTGCACCGTCACCACCGTCTGGCAGTTGGCCCCCAGGGGGGCCTCCGGCAGCGGCGAAAAAAACAGCCGGGCCGCCATCTGCCGGTACAGCCGGGGCACCTGAAACTGCGTCCACCATAGCCGCCGCCCGTGGCCCCCCTTGCCAAAATCGCTGGTGGCCCGGGCGGGGGACGGCAGTACCCGCTGCCCCGGCTGCTCCCGAGCGCTGAGCAGGCAGCTGTCTAGCTCGGGCAGGTGGCGCACCAGGTTGAGGGCGTACACCGCCAGGCCGGTGGGTTTTTCTGGCACAAAGGAGAGGTTGATCAGCAGCGCCGCGCCACCCCCGCTGCCCCCGCTCACCGGCCCTCCTGGCGGCTCAGGGTCTTGAGGTCGTCATCCACCATCGATTCCACCAGCTGCTGAAACGAGTACTGGGGCTGCCAGCCCAGGGCCGCTTTAATTTTGTCCACCGAGCCTACCAGCTGCACTGCCTCGTCGGGCCGGTAAAAGGTCGGATCCACCGTGACGTACTGCTCGTAGTCGAGGCCGAGATAGCTAAAGGCGCAGTCCACCAGCTCCCGCACCGAGTGGGTTTCGCCGCTGGCAATGATGTAGTCGTCGGGGGTATCTTGCTGCAGCATCAGCCACATCGCCGTCACCACATCCTGGGCGTGGCACCAGTCGCGGCGGGCCTCCAGGTTGCCCAGCCGCAGCTCGCTGGCCTGACCCAGCTTGATCTGCACCGCCCCTCGCGTAATCTTGCGAAACACAAACTCCGCCCCCCGCCTTGGCGACTCGTGGGTGTAGGTAATGCCGCAGCAGGCGTAGAGGTCGTACTTTTGGCGGTAGTTGATGGTCATCCAGTGGGCGTAGGCCTTGGCGACGCCGTAGGGGTTGCGCGGCCGGAAGGCGGTGCGCTCGGTCTGGGGCGACTCGTCGGGCTGGCCAAATACCTCGCTGCTCGACGCCTGGTAAAACCGGGTGTTGGGCTTGCAGCGCCGAATCGCCTCCAGCAGTCGGGAAACCCCCAGGGCGGTGTACTCAGCGGTCAGCGAGGGCTGGGTCCAGGACAGCGGCACGTAGCTCTGGGAGGCCAGGTTGTAGATCTCGTCGGGCTGGGTCTGCTCGATGGCGTCGATCAGCGAGAACTGATCGAGCAGGTCGCCGGAGATCACCTCAATCTGGTTGGAGAAATGGCTAATCCGCTCAAAGCTGCTGGAGCTGGAGCGCCGCACCATGCCGCAGACCTCGTAGCCCTGCCCCAGCAGCAATTCTGCCAGGTACGAGCCGTCCTGGCCGGTGAGGCCCGTGATCAATGCTGTTTTGGCCATTGCAGTGGTTCTAGATCGAGGGTTTCTGGGTCGAGAGCTTCTGGGTCGAGAGTTTCTGGGTCGAGAGTTTCTGGATCGAGAGCTTGAGTCTCCCTATAGTAGTGCCCTACAGGAGGGAGCGATAGGCCGCCAGGGTCGCTTTGGCCGTGCGCATCCAGGAAAATTCGGCGGCCTGGCGGTGGCCGCGATCGATCAGGGTTTGGCGCAGGGTGCGATCGCAGATCACCTGCCCCAGGGCCGCCGCCAGCGCCTCCACGCTGGTGGGGTCCACCAGCAGCGCCGCCTCCCCCGCCACCTCCGGCAGCGAGGAGGTGGCCGCCGTCACCACTGGGCAGCCCAGGGTCATCGCCTCCAGCACCGGCAGCCCAAAGCCCTCGGAGAGCGAGGGGTAGGCAAACACATCGGCATGGGCGTAGCAGTAGGCCACCTCCCCATCCGACAGATAGTCCAGGTGGCGAATGTGATGCCGCCAGGGCGACGCCGCGATCGCCTCAAAAATTGGCTCATACTGCCACCCCTTCTGCCCCACCAGCACCAGCTGATGGTCAATTTTTTGCTCGGTCTTGAGTTGGTCAAAGGCCTGAATCAGCCTCACCACGTTCTTGCGCGGCTCCAGGGTGCTGACAAACAAAATGTAGGGCCGATCTCGCCGCGAATCGCCCAGCCCCGCCACCGGCACCGCCTCCCCCCCGCTGCCCAGGGCCCCCGCCGCGTAGCGACTGGCCAGGGGCGTCACCCACACCCGCTCCGGCGGCACCCCCAGGTAGTCCACAATGTCGCGCTTGGAGCTTTCTGAAATCGTCACCACCAGGTCAGTCCAGCCCAGACACTGCCGCACCCGGCGGGCGTAGGTGCGCACCACCGCCGTCACATAGTCGGGGTAGCGAATGAACGACAGATCGTAGATCGTCATCACCCGCAAACTGTGGCGACAGGGGTACACCGCATAGTTGGTGCCGTGGTAGATGTCCGGCCGCCCAAATCGACCCTCTAAATGCCCCAGAACTGGATTGTTGGGCACCTGAGCCAGGCCGTTGAGCAGCCGCACCGGCAGCGGCAGCACCGCCAGATCCCCGTAGCCCGCCAGCAGCTCCGGCACCGCCAGATTGCCCCGCAGCCAGTTTTTGAGGCTGGGTTGGTAGGCCAGCCCCAGGCTAAAGTCTTCGGCGACCTGCTGCGATCGCAGCGCCCACAGCAAATTCAACACGTACAGCCCCACCCCGCTGGGCCGGGGCAGCACTGGCGTAGCTTCAACAACAACCCTAAACATACCTAGTCCAACATCGGTCGGCTGTAGCGCGGCATCTGCAACGCCTGTTCATAGGCAGCATAGACCGCCGCCGCCGAGTTTTCCCAGGCAAACAAGCGCGCCTGCTGCAAGCTCTGCTCCTGGCAGGCAGAGCGCCGCGCCGGGTCCTCGATCTGGGTCAACGCCGCCACAATACTCGCCTCGCTAGAGGGGTCGATGTAGAGCACCGCCTCCCCCCCCACCTCGGGCAGGCTGGTCGTATTCGAGGTGATCACCGCCGCCCCGGCCCCCATCGCCTCCAGCACCGGCAGCCCAAAGCCCTCGTAGAGCGAGGGGTAGACAAACGCCCAGCAGTGGCGGTAGAGCCACCGCAAAGTCGCATCGCTGACATAGCCAAGAATATGCACCTGATGTTGCAGTTTCAGATCGGCAATATAGGCCCCCAAATCATCCTCTAGCCAGCCATTTCCCCCCGCCAAAACCAGCGGCTTGGGCGATTTTTGCTGCTCGGTGTAGCGCCGGTAGGCCGCCAACAGCCGCCGCAAATTTTTTCTCGGCTCCAGCGTACCCACCGACAGAAAAAAGGGATTGTCTGGATTCAAAGTCCGCACCGGCTCCTCCGGCCCCGCCGCCGCCAGGCGATTGCCCAGGTGGGCCACCGCCACCCGCTCGGCCGGGTAGTGGGGAAAATTCTCTAGAAATCGCTGTTTGCTGTAGTGAGAAATAGCCACCACTACATCGGCGCGCGCTGACGCCGTCAAGATGCCGTTAAAGCAAATATGTCGATTTTCTTCGGTGGTGCATTCGGGCAGATCAATAAAGCTCAAATCATAGACGGTATAAACCAGGCGCGCCTGGGTCAGCCGCGGGCTCGAAAAATTATTCGCATGGATAACGTCGGGCCAGCCCACCTGGCCCTCATCGATGCCCTGGGGATTGCCCCAAAAGGCAAAGGAATCTTCCTTGCTTTTAAAGGTCAGCGGATACTCGCAGTTGTCATATTCCAGGGATGAAATATTTTTCCGGTAGCCCGGATCCCAGTAGGTATCCCCAAAGGTTTTGTAGAGATAAAACCGATCATCTTGATACTGAGAAACCAAACTTTTGGCCAGAGTATCCGCGTAGAAACCACATCCGGTTCTAATGCTGCCCGTTTGGCTGATGTCAAATCCTATTTTCATCACGCTAAAATTTAACCTTGCTTCTCAGCAGATGGTAGTAGGCCGCCCCGATCCATCGAGATATTTGCCAAACCGTAGCCGGTGAAACCACAAAATTTCGCCAGCGACGGTAGCCGCGAAAAGCCTCCACGCAAAACTGATTGACCCGCTGCACCGAGGCCCGCAAACTGCCCCCAACCTGCCCCTCAGCCTTCTCCCGCTCCTCCACCAAAACTGACGCGTAGGCCAGCACCCACCGCTCGGGGGAGCGCGAAAACTTTGCCTTTAGCATGTCATTGATTTCGTAATGCACCGCCGCCCGCTGACCCAGGGTTTTAGTGTCTTGATAAAAGCGTGAACCCGCCAGCAATTGTGGCAGATAAAAAAACTCACTGTGCCTGCCATACCGAAGCCAGAGTTCGTAGTCCATACAAAATCTCAGACTGGCATCCAGTTCCCCGTAGTCTGTCACCAGCTGCCGCCGAAAAAACACCGCCGGCTGACACAAAAAGCAGATTTCTTTCAGGCGTCTATAGTTCCAGGGCTCCGTGGGGTATGGCTCGATAAATCCGTCATCTCTATCGATGTGGTTGGCCTGGCCATAGACAACCTGCACCTCAGGATGGGTCAAAAAAATATGCTGTACTTTACTAAATGCGTCAGGGTAGTAAACATCGTCAGAGTTAATCCAGGCGATGATATCGCCACTGGTCGCGCGAATGCCTTTGTTGACGGCATCGGCCTGGCCCCCGTCGGGTTCGCTGACCCAGCGCAAATGATTCTGATACTGCTTTAAGATCCCCACCGTCCCATCGGTGCTCCCCCCGTCACAGACCATATAGTCAAAGGCAACATGGGTCTGCGCCAGCACGCTCTGAATCGTGCGCTCGATAAATAGCCCCTGGTTGTAGGACGGGGTAACCACACTAAAGGTAAGGGTCATAGCAAGCTACCGGGATGGGGGTAAGGTACGGCAGGCAGCGGCTCTTAACACATCCAGGTATTGTTCCGTCATGGAGCGCTGGCTAAATTCCTGCAACCGCTGCTGGGCCCGCGCTCTGAGCTGATCCGTCAGGGCGTCATCCTGGGCTAGAGCTGCGATCGCATCCGCAATCGACTCCGGTTTGCGAGGGTCAAAATAGATCACGGCATCTCCACCCACTTCCGGCAAACTCCCCATAGCGCTACAGGCAATGGGCTTATCAAACCACATCGCCTCCAGCAGGGGAATGCCAAACCCCTCATAAAGCGATGGAAATATCAAGCCCTTGGCACCCTGCCATATAGCCACCAACTCCGCCTGGCTCAAGAACCCCAGAAAATGAACGCTGTCTCCATAGCCCAGATTCGAGATGAGCTCCTTCAGTTCTCTCTGGGGCTCTTCCAAAGCTCCTGTGAATACTAAATCTAAGGTGAGATGCGGGAACTTTTTCCTGAAAATTGAATAAGCCGCCAGCAGCATGCGATGGTTTTTGTGGGGCCAAAAATTGGCAGGGAAAAACAGATATTGATTCTCTTTTAGACCCAAACGACTGAGAGTGTCAGACACAAAATCACCCGACGCCTTAGTCAACCGCTCGTGAATACAAATAGGAATCGACATCAGCTTCTTTGCATCGGCATTCAGATGGGCTATGAAAGATTGCCGAGTAAACTCAGAAATACAGATGATAAAGCTGGCTTTTCTCAATAGATCTGTGAGGAACTGAGTTCGGTGAGACCGCTCAATATCGCTAAAAAAGAATGGCAAATCCAAGTGCTGGAGATCATAG
>DATIVG010000484.1:0-5682 GCA_035466075.1 Nodosilinea sp.
GGGCAGCTGGCGATCTCTGACACCCTCAGCCATCACCTGCGGCGGGAGGTGGAGCGGGTGCGATTTTCCTTGGGAGAAGCTGCTCCCCTGCAACTCGGCTCCGCCAGCGGTATAGATTCTCCCAAGCCTGTAGAATGCCTCCCCGACGAGCCCCGATTCCCCCAGTCGCTGGCTGAAACAGCTCCCTCTGACACCCCCCTTTTTAAGGGGGGTAGGGGGGATCTTCCCAACGCGGAAATTCTCGCCATTGCGCCGATTCTCGCAGCCCAGCAGCGGCTCTCGATGCTGCCCGCCGCCGATGAGCTGCTGGTGGAGAGCTGCAAAACCCGCGAGGGGCAGCACCTCTACGTGTTTCCCTTTGAGGGGCGGTTTGTCCATGAGGGGCTGGGGTTTCTGTGGGGCTATCGGTTTGCCAAGCAAAAGACTGCCACCTTCACCATTTCGGTCAACGACTACGGCTTTGAAATTCTCGGCCCCAAGGGCTACCCCTACCAAGACCTGTTCTCCAGCGATTTTTTTAGCCTGGAAAATCTCGAAGCCGACATTCGCGCCAGCCTGAATATTTCGGAGCTGACCCAGCGCCAGTTTCGCGGGGTGGCCCAGGTGGCGGGGCTGGTGTTTAAGGGCTATCCGGGGTCGCGCAAGACCTCTAGCCAGCTCCAGGTGAGTACGTCGCTGCTGTACGAGGTGTTTACCAAGTATGAGCCCGACAATCTGCTGCTCAAGCAGGCGGAGCGAGAGGTGCTGCAAGACCGGCTGGAGACCCACCGGCTGGCGAAAACCCTGGCCCGCCTGGACCAGCGCTCGGTGGTTTGGCAGGAGACTAAGCGCCCGTCGCCCCTGGCCTTTCCGCTGCTGGTGGAGCGGCTGAATGCGCGGATGTCGAACGAGACATTGCTGGAGCGCATTCAGCGGATGAAAGACCAGTGGGAGAAGCGCTAGGGCGTGTCATCAATGGTGGCCAAAAGCTCGGTATATCAGGCATTGCCACGCCCGATTTCAAGAACAGGCTAGGGGCTGTAAACCTTGATTTTGGGCGTTTAGCCGCTACTTGATGACAGCCCCTAGCGCTGGCTAGGAACGGCTGAGCTGTAGGCCTCCAGGTAGTGCTCCACCCGCTGGCGGGTGGCCTCGACGGTGAGCCCCTGGCTCCAGTACTCGACCAGGGCGTGGCCAAAGGCCCAGGCGGCGCGGTCGGGCTGGTGGTTGTGCTCCAGCAGCAGGGGCCAGAGGGTGAGCAGGTCGAGCTGGGCGGTGGCGGGGCCAACCACCTTAAACAGGTCGTAGGCGAGCTGGAGCTTGCCGATCACCACGGGCAGCTGCTCAACCGGAATTTGCTCGGCCAGCAGGTAGGCCAGGGTGGGGGTGCCGGTGGTGAGGGTGGCGAGAAATTGCAGCACCGGGCTCTTGAGGAAGGTAGCGATGCCCTGGGTGGTGCTCATCTGCAGGCGGTAGCGGTCGATCAGGCGGGCGGCGGCGGTGACTTTGGCCTCGCGATCGCCCAGAAACCGGGCCAGCCGCAGCTCCTTGGCCGGGTCGATCAGCTCGATCAGGGCCGTGGCCAGGGCGTCGGTGTTCCAGGCCGGGCGTTCCCCAGCGCGGGTGACCAGGGGGATGGTGCGATCGCACCATTCCCCCAGCTGCTCCTGCCGGTAGCGGGTGGCCTCACGGATGGCGATCTCCTTGGGGCGATTGCCCCCCTGCCAATCGTAGGGGGGCTGCCACTCCCGCAGGGGCCGCAGTCGATCGACCTGGGTGAGAGCTGCGATCGCGCGTAAGCCAGGCACCTCCGCCCGCAGGTCGCGCAGCAGATCCGCATCCATTTGCAGGGCCGGGTCCAGGGCCGGGGTGACCAGCAGCAGCAGATCCGCCTGGTGGGCACAGTCCAGCAGCTGGTCGCGGTAGTCCGCCCGATCCACCTGCTCATAGCCCGGCGAATCCCACAGGGTCAGCATGTCGCCCCCCTCCCCCTGCCAGCGGTAGGTGCTGAGGGTATCGGTGCTGGGCAGCACATCCACCTCAGCGCGGTCGGCATCAAACAGCGTGTTGATCACGCTGCTTTTGCCCGCCCCGGTGCGCCCCACCAGCAAAATCTTCACCGGCGCCGCCGCCACCTGCTCCACCGACTGGGCCCGGTCAAGAATGTCCCGTAGGGTCTGGGTTTGGGCCTGGGGCAAGGGCTTTTGGGGGCCGGGCATAGCGGGCAACTCACCGCCGTAGAGGGCCACCGCCTGGCGGTAGAGATTCCGCAGGGTCGCCTCCCGCAGCAGCGCGTTGAGATTGCCCAACAGCTGCTGGTTGGCCAGGGCATTGGTGGGCTCGCTCAGGGTGCGGGCCGCCGCCGCCGCCGGGTTGAGCAGCCACTGGGCCCAGCTCCAGGCCTGCCACAGCTTGCGGGCCGAAGGCTCCACCTGGCGGTAGACCTCGTAGCCCTGCACCGCCTGGCCCACGGTCACCTGCCCCAGCACCGGTGCCAGGGTTTCAATCCAGCGGTCCACATCGTCCACGGTGCCCCGCAGCAGGCCGTAGGCATCGGGCAGGTAAATATTGAGCAGCGGGTATTTAACGCCCGGATGGTAGGCCTGGGCCACCGCCGTCACCACCGCGCGGCAGCGCTCCCAAAAGGGGTTCCAGTCTTCCCACACCGGCGGGTCCTGCTGGGCGGCAACCAGAATCTCTTCCAGGGCGGCAGCGGCAGAACCGGTGCTGGAAATACCGACGGGAGCCTCGGCCTCGATCGCCTCGTCCAGCTCCTGCTGCACCTGCTCCAGGGCCGCCTCCATTTGCTTAAAAACAGGCCTGGTCCAGCGGGCCAGCAGCCCCCGCCACAGCACCAGCATCAGCACGATCACCGCCCAGATCCAGTTCAGGCCCCAGGCGTGAATCTGCACCCCCGCCGCCGTCACAATGAATCCAGCGATGGCCACCAGCGGCAGCGCCAGCACCGCCCACTGCCAGGGTTTTAATCGCACCATTGCCCTACCTCGCCATGCCCAACGCCTCTAGTGTAAGCAGCGCAGCACAGCACCCACGGCACAGATAACCGAACGTCAGGGGGGAATCAAACGTTCGGCACTGGAATTCGCCACTGACCTTGGCCAGCGGTTCACAAACACTGGCGGGCAGGTTTCAGGGCGAGGGACGGTGGATCGCGTAGTAGAGCAGCGGGTGGTCATTGACCACGGCTCGTCCCGTCAGCACCATGCCCAACCCTGCCAGCACGTGAATGGATGCTGTGTTGGGCTCATCCACATCGGCCACCACCTGCTCCAGCCCCAGTTCGTCAAAGACGTAGCGTAAAACCGCCGCCGTTGCCTCCTTAGCGTAGCCTCGGCCCCAGCGCTGGGGGTGGGTGCCAAACACCAGACTGGGCGGCTCTCCAGGCACAGGCATTAGCCCTGAAAATCCAGCGATGGTTGACGGCCCCCCAGAGGCATCCCCCAATCGCTCAAAAAACAGCCACAGCCCGTAGCCCTGCTGGGCAAAGCTCTCGGTGCTGGCCGCCAAAAAATCGCTGGCCTCCTGGCGGGAAAGGGTGCGATCGTCAAAGAGAAATCGCCGTATGTCTGGGTCAGTCCACAGTTCATGCAATGCATCGAGGTCGGCCAGGGTGCAGGGCCGCAACGTCAGGTGCTCGGTGTGCAGAACCTTGGACATGGCTTTGATTGGCTAAGCAGGCTGAGCCAGGGGCAGATCCTCGGACTGGCGCTTCGCGAAGCGCTCCGTTGCCGAATCGCCCTCATCCGTCACGACGTGATCCACCACCGGCAGCGGCTTGCGGCCATAGCTGAGCTGGTTGAGCAAAAACACGTCCTCGGTCCGCACTTTTTCAAACCCGGCATAGCCCAGCCAGGCATCCAAATTGCCCTGGCCGTAGTCGTGGATGAAGGGTTCTTCAAAAATATTGTTGAGCCAGTCGGTGGCCCGCAGGGTGCGCTGGTTGCCGTCGAGCACCAGCATCTGTCCGCCCGGCGTCAGCAGCCGAAACGCCTCCGAGAGAATGGTCTTGGCCACCGCTGGCGGCGTTTCGTGGCACAGCAGCGTGGCGCACACCACATCAAACGAGGCGGCGGGCAGCCCCGTGGCCATGGCGTTGCCGTGGCGAAGAGTCACCTCCACCGCCGCCGCGCGAGCTTTGTAGTCGGCCATCACCAGCATCTGAGGCGACAGGTCGAGGCCCACCACCTCGGCATTGACAAAGCGGCGCTTCAGCATCAGCGTGGTGGTGCCGGTGCCGCAGCCCAGGTCTAAAATCCGCCGCGGCTCCCCCCCAATGGCCTTCACCAGGCTCTCGCGCACCCAGGTTTCGCCGGGGGGCAGCACGTATTGGGTAATCGGGTCGTAGGTGAGGGCGGCATCGACATTCAGGTAGCCGTTTTTGACGCCGTGGAAGTTGCTGGTCTTGTAGTAGTTGGGGTAGACCACCTGGGGATTGGTGAACTGGGCCACCCCGGTCTCCCAGTCGATGCTGTCGCGCAGCCGCAGCAAAGCATCGCGATCGATCAGGTGCGAAAAGACCGGCGCGAGGAACTGCTCAAACAGGGTCTTAGACTGGGGTGCCATGGGGTAAATGCCAATGTTGAGCAAACTGCCCTCAGCCTAACAAGTTCACTTCTCTCTGGCCAGGACAAGAAGGGTCGCCAGGGCAGCTCAGGCGGGGCGGGGCACCGGTCTGTAGCGATAGGAAATCGGCAGGAATGTCATAATTTGAATTACTAGCGGCACTGATCCACCATGACCACCACCACCCAGCGCCTGACCCTAGACGAGTATCTGGCCTACGATGACGGCTGCGATCGCACCTACGAGCTGGTCAACGGAGAACTGCTGCCGATGAGCTTGGGCACAGGTAAGCATGGCGCCATCATCAAGCGTCTGGAGAGACTGTTTGACGTTGAAGCCGAGCGAGTGCAGCAGGCCTGGATTGCCTTAGCTGGAACCGTTGGCCTGCAAAGCCCCCGCAGCGATCGCTGGGACACAGTTAGAATTCCCGACGTATCGGTGCTGACCTCAGAGCAGTGGGCGGCGTTACAGGAGCGAGAGGCCGTTATTCGCCTCAATGAGCCGCCACCGCTGCTGGTTGTAGAAGTGGTGAGTGAATCGACCAAAAGCACCGATTACCGGGCGAAGCGGGCTGAATACAGCGTGTTAGATATTCCAGAGTATTGGATTGTAGACCCGCTATTGGGTAAAGTGACCGTCTGCATCCTGTTAGAAGGATGGTACGAGGCCACCGAATACCAGGGTCAAACTGTAGTCCAATCGTCCATTTTCTCGCAGCTGGCCTTAGCCGCCGAGACTATCTTGCAGGGCTAGCATGGAACAACCCAATGGCTTTGTGCTACCGGGTTATAGGTTAAGGGTGGGTTCCAGCTGCGATCGCACCTCCGTCGTCAAGTTCATGGAGCGCACCTACAGCGAGCTTGACCCCCACCAGCCCATCGGCCACCTTGCCGCCACCGTCGATCGCTACCTCAGCCGCGACACCCCTCTCTGGTGGGTCGATCCGGCTGGGGCGATAAATTCTGCCCCGGCTTCTCCCGCCTCCCCAGTAGCCGTCCTCTGGCTCGGGCAGGCCACCGACCAGCGCAGCGGCATTCTCCATCCCTACGTGCTGATGCTCTACGTCGCCCCCCAGCACCGGCGGCGCGGCATCGCCACCGCCCTGCTGACAGTGGCCCA
>DATIVG010000485.1:0-3818 GCA_035466075.1 Nodosilinea sp.
TGGCCAGGGGCCGCCCGGTGCGGCTGTCCCACAGCAGGCAGGTTTCGCGCTGTACCGTCAGGCCGATGGCGGCAATGTCGGTGGGTTTGAGCCCGGCCTTGGAAATCGCCGACCCCATCGCCCATTCAATTTCTTCCCAAATTTCGCGGGCGTCATGCTCAACCCAGCCCGGCTGGGGGTAGTACTGGGTGAGCTCACGGTAGTCCTGACCTGCGATCGCACCTTCGCGATCAAAAATAATCGCCCGGTGGCCGGTGGTGCCCAGATCCAGGGCCATGATGTAGTTAGCCGTCATCGTACCTGTGGGTTTGCAGCGCCCAAAGCGTAGCAAGTTACGGCCAGCCTTGCCCCATCCCTAGGGTGGATTTGCTGGGTGAATTGTTTCAGGCTGATTGTTTAAGTGGACAGCTCAGGCGGCCAGCTGCCGATGGCGAAAACAGTCGATGGTGTGGTCGTTGACCATGCCCGCCGCCTGCATGTAGGCATAGCAAATGGTGGAGCCCACAAATTTAAACCCGCGCTGCTTCAGGTCCTTGGCCATGGCGTCGGAGATTGGCGTGCGGGCTGGCACTTCCGCCAGGGTGGCCCAGGCATTTTGCACGGGTTCGCCCTCGACAAACTGCCAGATGTAGCGATCAAAGCTGCCAAAGCTCTCCTGCACCTTCAAAAAGGCCTGGGCATTGGCGGTGGCGGCGGCAATTTTGAGCCGGTTGCGCACAATGCCAGCGTTTTGCAGCAGCTCCTGGTGCTTGGCCTCGTCGTAGCGGGCCACCATCTCAGGGTCAAAGTCATCAAAGGCGACCCGAAAGTTGGCCCGCTTGCGCAAAATGGTGAACCAGCTCAGCCCCGCCTGAAACCCATCGAGAATAATGAACTCAAAATGGGTGCGATCGCAGTGCAGCGGCACCCCCCATTCCCCATCGTGGTAGGCCAGCTCAAGCGGGTCAGAGTGCACCCAGCCGCAGCGGGTCAACCCATCGGGGGCGGCATCAGCAGGGGCAGCATGGGGAGAAGACTCAGGGGCGGCCATAGCGGTCTCCGGCAGTTAAATAATGCAATTGTACTGTTTTGTCGATCGCGGTTACCCCATACCGCATATTTCTAATATGTATCCCTGACATTTACCGATCGCGGTTACCCACCCCAGGAGCGGGCCAGCTAAACAATCTCACCCCCAACAGTCACGACTCCAGATTGATCGCTAGTATGGAAAATGTCCTGCATTCCCAGAGCAACCATGTCTACCGCTGCTCCCCCCGTTGCGCCCCAGGCGATGGATGACATTAAACACGGCCTGCCCGTCACGATCATCACCGGCTTTTTGGGCAGCGGCAAAACCACCCTGCTCAACCACATCTTGGCCAACCAGGAAGGGCTCAAAACCGCCGTACTGGTAAACGAGTTTGGGGAAATCGGCATCGACAACGACCTGCTGATCACCACCGACAACAGCGACGACACCATGGTGGAGCTCAGCAACGGCTGCATCTGCTGCACCATCAACAACGACCTCATGGAAGCGGTCTACAAAGTGCTAGAGCGCCAGGACAAAATCGACTACCTGGTGGTCGAAACCACCGGCCTGGCCGACCCCCTGCCCATCGCCCTCACCTTTTTGGGCACCGAGCTGCGCGACATGACCCGCCTCGACTCCATCGTCACCGTCGTCGATGCCGAAAACTACAGCCTCGACCTCTTCAACAGCCAGGCCGCCCACAACCAAATTGCCTACGGCGACATTATTTTGCTCAACAAAGCCGACCTGGTCGACGACGCCGACCTCGACCTGCTGGAGGTCAAAATCCGCGACGTCAAGGCGGGCGCTAGAATCCTCAGAACCACCAAGTCCCAGGTGCCCCTGCCGCTGATTCTCAGCGTGGGGTTGTTTGAGTCCGACAAATACTTTGGCGGCGGCACCAAAGATGCCCACGACCACGACGCCCATGACCACGGGGCCCACGACCACGGGGCCCACGGCCATGACGATCACGATCACGAGGCCCACGGCCATGACCATGACGCCCACGGCCATGCCGCCCATGACCACGAGGCTCACGACCACGCCAACTGTGACCACGACCACGGTCACTGCGAGCACGACCACGAGCACGACCATCGCCACTCCGACCACCTGGCCATTGACGGGTTTACATCGCTCTCCTTCGCCAGCGATCGCCCCTTTGCCATTCGCAAGTTTCAAAACTTCCTCGACAACCTGCTGCCCGAGTCCGTCTTTCGGGCCAAGGGCATTCTCTGGTTCGACGAAAGCCCCAAGCGCCACATCTTCCACCTCAGCGGCAAGCGCTTTTCCCTCGACGACGACGCCTGGAAGGGCGAGCCCAAAAACCAGCTGGTGCTGATCGGTCAAAACCTTGACCACGACGCCCTGCGGCAGCAGCTCGACGCCTGCCTCTGCCTGCCCTCGCCCAAGCGCGGCCAGGGGTTTGGCAAGTAAAGCCGCCGCCAGCAAAAGGGAATCAGTAAACAAATCAACACTATGCACCGTCGCGACTTTACCAACTTACTCGGCCTGGGGCTGCTGGCCGGCTCTCTGCCGGTGGCTCTAGCCGCCTGCCGCTCTGGGTCAGCCCCCTCGACGGGGACAGGCGAGTTTGTGCCCCTGGGCACGGTGGCCGACCTGGATGCCCAGGGGGCCCTGGCCAACGCCGACCTCCAGGGCCAAAATGTAGCAGTTGTCCGCGACCCCAGCGCCCCCGCGACGCTGCTGGCGGTGAGCGCGGTGTGCACCCACGCGGGCTGCACAGTGGCCTGGGATCAGGCCCAGGCTCTGTTTGCCTGTCCCTGCCACGGCGGGCGCTTTAACCCCGACGGCAGCGTCAACTCGGGCCCACCCCCCAGGGGGCTGACGGCGTTGGCCGCTAAGATAGAGGGCGACCAGGTCTTGGTTCAGCTGTAGGCTGCCTGGCTGCGCTGGGCGTTCTTTAGTGAACGTTCCCTAGCGCTGCTGAAGGAAAACATGAATTTGGGTAAGGGCAAACGGCCGCTTGCCCCTGCAACAGGCATTACTTTCTAATTCATACCTGCGTTCAGCAACTCCTTTTCTGGCAGGCATCGAGGCCAGCACCATGACCGAACCACTCTCTCACTCCCCCACCGACTGCCTCGCCTGCCAACTGCTGGCCGGGGCCCAAACTGCCCCCGGCGGCACCATTGCCGAAAACACCTGGTGGGTGGCCGACCACTGTGTCGGCCCCTACGGCCTGGGCTCGGTGGTGCTCAAAACCCGAGCCCACCGCGAAAACCTGTGGGATCTATCGGCAGAAGAGTCGGCCTCCCTGGGGCCGTTTATGCAGCAGCTGTCGGAGGCGATTGCGGTGGCCATGGCGGCGGAGCGGGTCTACGTCAGTCTTTGGGTTGACCAGCCGCCCTACCACGTACATTTTGTGCTCCAGCCCCGCTACGCCGACCACCACCACCCCCAGGAGCTGGGGCTGAAGGGGCTAGAGTTGCAGGTATTTCGCACCCTGAGCGCGCCACCGCCCGCCGCCGAGATGGCCGCCGCCGCCGCCCAGATTCGCGCGGTGTGGCAGCAGAAGTTTGCGCCCCAGTCGGTGCCGTGCGAGTCGTAGTGCAGCGGGTGAGCTCCTCCAGCGTGACGGTGGCGGGGCAGGTAGTGGGTGCTATTGGCCGGGGTTTGACCCTGCTGGTAGGTTTCGCCCCCACCGACACCGCCGCCGAGCTCACCTGGATGGCGCAAAAGTGCCTTGACCTGCGGCTGTTTCCGTCGCCGGAGAGCGACCGGTGGGATTGCTCAGTAGGCGAGATCGAGGGCGAGATTTTAGTGGTTAGCCAATTTA
>DATIVG010000486.1:0-3422 GCA_035466075.1 Nodosilinea sp.
GGCGACCTGGTCGTAGCCAAAGGTGCGATCGCGCGACTCGCGGTAGTACAGGTCGGGGGCCAGCACCACATAGCCCTCCTTCGCCAGACGGGTCGCCACATCGCGAATGTGGGCGGTTAGGCCAAAGGCCTCCATCAGCAGCAAAATTGCGGGGAAGCGGCCCGCCTGGGCGGGTTTGCACAAAAAAGCGGGCATGGGGCCAGCGGGGGTGACCACGGTGACCTGGGCCTGTTCGATAGATTGTTCGACCAACATGGGGGTTCTCTAGAAAGCGCTAGGGCCAGCGTAGGCAATGGGCTGGGCCGGGCTCTAGAACAAAGCGGTGAACCTTTAGGACATTCCTGCGATCACCCCTGGCGAAACTGGGCGGGGGTAGCCCCGGTCACTCGTTTGAACCATCGGGTCAGGTGGCTTTGATCGCAAAAGCCAGCTCGGGCGGCAATCTCGGCGGTGCCCAGGGGGCTGTGCCGGAGCAAAAACCGGGCCCGCTCCACCCGCCGTTGCAGAATGTATTGGTGCGGGGTGACGCCCTCGCTGTGCTTAAACAGGCGGGCAAAGTAGGCCGGGCTCAGACCTGCGATCGCAGCTAGCTCGCCCAGCGTCAGCTCCCCGTGCAGGTGGGCCTCCACGTAGGCCTTCACCTGCTCCCGCTGCCCCGGAGATAGCCCCCCAGCAACGCTAGCCAGCCGGGGCCGGGTGGTGCAGTAGTGGCGCAGCAGGTGAATGGCCAGGGTCGTCTTCAGGCTATCCACCAGCAGCGGGCTGCCCAGGCCCCCCAGTTCCGCCTCAGTCTTTAAAGTCGTTAGCACCGCCGCCAGCAGCCCGTCGCCAGCCTCCATAAACTGCGGCCTCAGCTCAATGCGATCGGCCTGCACCCAGTCTTGGCCCATCTGATGCAGCAGCGCAGGCTCCAGCGCCAGCACCACAAACTGCGCCCCGCTGTCCCAGCTACAGCGATGGCCCACCCCCGCCGGAATCACCGCAACACCCCCCGCCGGGCGATCTTCCCGCTGGCGCTGGCCGTCGAGCCAGCGATACCCGGTCGGCATCTGGCCCGCCGCATCGGGTAGCCCCAGTGCGATCGCATGCAGAGTATGTTCATGCTCAGCGGTCGAAAACTTCGGCTGCCGGTACAGCTCCAGGTGCAGCCCGTCCCAGCCCGAGCTGGTCAAAACCGCCGGTCGGGGCAGCAGGTCTGCCGCTGGGTTGGGTTGCCGGTGGTCCAACACTGAGACCGATCGATCCATGGGCACCACGCTCAAGTCAAGACGATTCAGATGAGGGATCGCGCTTCATAATCGGAATATCGGGATCGTCAGCCCAGTAATCGGTGGCCTCAAACTTGCCCACGCCCTTGATCGATCGCGACAGCCACTTGTCAGAATCGGGGTAATAACAGGCCTCGTAGGGCAAGTTCTCTCCCACCATTAAAATATCGACCACCTCATCGGTATGGTTATAAAACTGATGGGCCACCCGCTCCCCTCGCGGAAACGAAATGGCGTCGCCCTCCTTAACTTCGACGGTGGTATCACCGTAGCGCAGCCTGGCTTTGCCCTTGAGAATGAGGCAAAATTCATCTTCATGGACGTGGTAGTGGTACTGGCAAGAGAGACTTTTGGGCTTTAGCCGCTCAACTACAACCCCAATGTGCCCCTGGCGACGATCCATCGAGGGCGTGAGCCGTTTTGCCCAGCCCGTGTAGTGCTCGGAGTAGTGCGCGTCCTGCCAATCCATTTCGGCCATATTCACAATGTGAGGAATGTCTGCCATAGAGCCTCCGGTGAAATGTGGTTGACGCTGCACTAGGGGCTGTCATCAATTAGCTGCTAAACCCCCAAAATCAAGGTTGATAGCCCCTAGCCTGCTGTTGGAATCGGGCGTGGCAATGTCTGATATACCGGGCTTTTGGCCACACTTTTGGCCACAATTGATGACACGCCCTAGGCCTCAGCCGCCAGGTTCAAGTAAGGGGTAAAAGAGGCCTTCGCCTCAGCACTCAGGCGCTTGGGCCGCATGGTTTTGACATCGACAAATAGCCCCTTTTGTACCCCCTCCGCAGCCAGCACCCGGTCGCCATTGTAAAACCGAAACTGCATCACCGCAGAGGCATGGCGCAGCTCAGACAGCCACATCTGGGCCTGCACGCGATCGCCCAGGTACAGCGGCAATTTATAAATAATATTGGTTTCCACTAAAATCGGCGCGAGGCCCTGCTTGAGAACCTCGTGAATCGGCATACCGATGGCTTCTAGCAGTTTGAGGCGGCCAATTTCCATCCACTGAATGTAGACCGAGTTGTTCACATGGCCCGCGAAATCAATTTGATAGGTGTATACCTCAAGGTCAAACAGAAGTTTGTGCATAGTCTGCGCTCACCCAGAGAATAATCCGCCCAAGTCACCGCCCAGTGACACGGTATCATAGTCACCGAGTGGTGACAAGTCAGCAAGGAGAGCTATGGCCCGCGATCGCGAAGAAACCAAGGCCCGCATTTTGGCCGCCGTCGGCACGCTCTTGGCCGACTCCGGCGTCAAGGGGCTGGGGGTAAATGCGATCGCCCGCGAGGCCGGGGTCGATAAAGTCTTGATCTACCGCTATTTCGAGGGGCTGCCCAACCTCCTCCAGTGCTTTGCCCAGGAAGGGGGCTACTGGCCCACGGTGGCTGAGCTGGTGGGGGATGAGTCGGCGGTGGAGGCCGAAACCCTGGCCGACTGGATGGCCTATCTGCTGGCAAGATTTGCAGACAACCTGCAAGAGCGCCCCATGACCCAGGAGATTTTGCGGTGGGAGCTGCTGGAGGGCAACGAGCTCACTCGCGACCTGGCCAACGTGCGCGACCGGTTTGCCCTCGATAGCCTCCGGTTTCTGGAAACTAAGGCATCATTTCCCCCCGACAAAGATATTCCGGCGATCAGCGCTGTGTTGGTGGCCGGGGTGGTCTATCTCATGCTGCGCACCAAGTCTAGCAGCACGTTTATGGGCCTCGACTTTAGCTCACCCGCAGGCTGGCAGCGCATCGCCGCCGCCCTCGACGCAATTATTCAGCTGACGGTTGACGCCAAAAAATGACGCGGTTGACCGACATATTTTGATCGATAGATCGAGTGAAGCCTAATTCGAGAGTTGGTTTTGGCGGGTTCTGCTAGCGCGCCACCCACCCTACACAGCCAATTGTCAAATACTGATTGTCAGACCAGGGGCAGCACCACACCCTCATAAATTTGCTCAATCGGGCAAGCAACCCCGAGGCTATCGAAGACAACCCGGTCTCCATCTTGATAGGGGTAATACAGCCATAGTCGCCCTTCCCCCCGGCGATAGATCTCCACAGTCATAGCCGTAGAGTCAATCAGCCCATACTCTTGCAGGCTGGGCAGTGTGCGATATTCCTCAAACTTTTTGCCCCGATCCATCGCCTC
>DATIVG010000487.1:0-3155 GCA_035466075.1 Nodosilinea sp.
GGGCCTCCTGTCGGGGCCTCTTGTCGGGGCAAATGGCCCAACTTCACACCTGAGTTCAGCAATGCCCAAACTCCTAGCCGCCCGTTTGCCTATGGCGGCTGGGGCTGAGCCCGTTCCCTGTAGGATTCTCGTCGGTTGGGTGAAACAAAGGGTTACCCAACGCCAGAGCTAGTTTTGTTGGGTTCTGCTAGCGCGCCACCCAACCTACCAATTTAGACTTGATGGAGCACTAGGGCTGGGTCCGTTCTCCGTAGGTGAGCAGCTGCTCGATGGCGGTGAGGCGGTGCTGCCAGGAGCGCAGCCGGTAGCCGCTGTTGGTGGTGTCGATCAGCACCCCCTGGTTGAGGGGGGCGCGCACCTGGGTGAGCCCGGCCTGGACGGCGGCCAGGTGGCGCTGGGAGGGGGCCTGGGCGAGGGTTTCAAACTCGGTGCCCAGGCTGTTGACGGCCTCCACCCAGGCAATCAGGCTGTCGCGATCCATCCACAGGCGCTCCTGGCTGAGCAGCCAGTGCCACTCGCGCTGGAGGGCTTCGTAACGGCTGAGGGCCATGGCGTAGGGGGTGGTGGGGCTGGGCGGGCGGCCCTGGCTCTGGGTGAGCAGGGCCGAGAGCTCGGTGGTCAGGTCGGCGGCGGCAAACAGGGCGTAGCCGGGGGTGGGCAGGTCGCGGCTGGCCTGCATTTGGTCGAGGGTGGCGGCATTCGATAGGTTGAGCAGGCGAATGGCTGGAATCACCAGGGTGGAGCCAAAGGATTGATCGACCAGCCAGGGCTGCACCAGGCGCTCGAAGCGGCTGGTGTCGGCGGCGTAGCTCATCAGCACAATCCAGTCGAGGTAGTCGGCGCGGGCCCAGCTGCCCCAGTCTTGCTGAATGCGCTGGAGGCGGTCGTGGTCGGGGTTGGCAAAGACGGCGGCGGAGAGCACCAGGTCGGGGCGCTGCCGCCGCAGGGTGCTGGAGATGGTTTCGACAAAGGAGCTGACCTGCTGCACCCGAAATTCGGTCCAGCGTTCCCAGAGCACCTGCTGCTGAATTTGCTGGTTGCGATCGCGCCCCCCGTCGGGGCGGGGGTTGATGGTGGTGGGGTCTACGCCGGTAATGCTCTGGAACCGCCAGCGGGCGACTTCCCCGTAGCCGTAGGTGCGGTTGGCACCGGGGTCCTGGAAGGGGTAGCGAATGTAGTCGAGGTGCAGGCCATCGACATCATAGGTGGTGACGATCTCGGTCATCAGCCGGGTGAGGTAGCTGCGCACCTCGGGGTTGGCGGGGTCTAAGAAGGGTTTGTCCTGGCCGCGGGGAATGCGGTTGCCGCTGTTGTCGTAGGCGGCCCAGCTGGGGTGCCGATCCAGCACCGGGCCGGGGTAGTCGGCGGGGAGATTGAGCAGGCGGTTGTGGCGCTGGTTGCCCGCCGCAAACACCCACACCCAGGCGTGCAGGGTCATGCCCCGCTGGTGGGCCAGCTCCACGGCAGCGGCCAGGGGGTCCCAGCTGCGGGTGAGGGGGTTTTGCTCGGGGGCCACCTGGCTGGGGTAGATGGTGTAGCCCGCGTTGACGGTTTCAAAGAAAACGGTGTTGATACCGGCGGCGGCCAGCTGGTCGAAGAGCTGGCTGAGCCCCTGGTGCGATCGCGCCTTTACAATCGTGCCGCGATCGAGCCAGACGGCGCGAATCTCGCCCTGGTTGACCGGGCGCTCGGCGGGAAAATTATCCCACAGGGCGGCGCGGGCGCTGAGCCAGCGATCGCGCACCTCGCTGTGCCGACCGGCGCTCAGCAGCCCGTCCCACTCGTTGAGCAGCTGCTGGGCTTCCCCCAGGGCCGGGTGCAGGTGGGTGCCGCCGCTGCCCGAGACATTCACCGCCTGCGCCGCCGCCGTCAGCACCGGCTGGCGGTCGGGCAGGGCGAGCACCGGAGCGGTATCGAGGGCGCGATCCATAATCAGCGCGCTCTCAAAGCGGCCAATCAGGTTTTTGAGCTCCTGCTGCATGGCCAAAAACACCACCGGGCTGGGGGGCCGCCCGGTGGGCGACAGCTCGATCACCGCCGGGGCGATCTGCTCGGCGGGGTCGCCGGTGGTGGGGCTGGCGGCCCCGGGCTCAGGATCGGTCCCAGAGTCGCCGGGAGCGGACTGAAGGATTCTGGGCCGCTGGGAGGGGGGCAGCGGCGGAATGGTCGGGGTCTCAGCGGGGCGGCGGCCGGGCCGGGCGGTGGGGGGGGTGTCGTCGAGGGGCAGCGCCGGAGCGGGCTCGCCAGTCAGGGCCTCAGCCCCTTGCTCCGGGCTGAGCAGCGGGGCGGCGGGCTCTGGCCCCTGCCCCAGGCTGGGCAGCGGTACCAGCCAGCTGCTGCCCAGCAGCCCAGCCATCGTCAACGACCGGCCCTGGCGGGCCAGCGCGGCTCGCCAACGGCCCCTACCCTGCTGTATCACAATGTCAGTCCTCGTCTCACACGGCGCTAATTGTGGCACAGGCTGGCCGATTCAGCGCTGGGGCAATGGCCCAGCGCCGAGACAGAGCCCCGCCACCTTTTCAGTAAACCCCCTAGGCCGGCAAGCTAACGGTAAAGGTGGTGCCCGCCCCCACCCGGCTGGTGACCTTGATGGTGCCCTGCTGGAGCTGCACAAACTGCTTGACGATGCTCAGCCCCAGCCCCGTACCCGGAATATTGCTGACGTTTTGGCCCCGGTGAAAGGGCTCAAACAGCTGCGATCGATCGGCGGCAGGAATGCCAATGCCCTCGTCCTGCACCCGCAAAATCACCTGCCCCTGCTGCTTGGCCAGCTTCAGCCAGATCGGCTTGGGGGCGGGGGTGTAGCGAATGGCGTTGGAGAGCAGGTTGCTGAGAATGGAGCGCAGCAGCCGCTCGTCGAGGCAGGCCAGCACCTGGCGGCTGCGGCAGGCAAACTCAATCGGCACGGGCCGTCGGTAGTCACCCTCGGTGAGCATCTGCTGGCAAAAGACCACCAAATCCAGCGGTTTGGGGTTGACCTCCAGCACCTTGGCCTCGATCTTGCCGATCACCAAAATGTCGTCGATCATCTGGGTCATGCGCTCGACGTTGGCGTTGATGGTGAGCAGGTAGTCGGTTTTTTCGTCGGGGCGCAGCTGGGTGTCGTAGCGGTGCAGCGACGACACCGTCAGGGCAATGTTGTTGAGCGGGTTGCG
>DATIVG010000488.1:0-1863 GCA_035466075.1 Nodosilinea sp.
TTTGAGAATGGTGGCCCCAATCGGTCGCGAGATGGGGAAGGGCAGCGGGGCAATCTGCACCTCGGCGGGCACGGGCTCGGCGGCCAGGCGAGGCAAAATGGCGATGCCCAAGCCCTGCTGCACCATCGCCACCATCGACGAGTCGTGGCGAATGCAGTAGGCCATGGCTAAGGGATGTTCTTGGGCCCCGAGCACGGTGCGAATGCGCAGGCCGCAGCTGCTGTGGCTGGAGCCAATGATCGGCATTTGGCGCATTTCCTCCACGGTGAGGGCCCCGGTTTTAGGGCGATAGCCGGGGGGCAGCAGGGCCACGTAGTCGTCCTCAAAAATGTGCAGGCTTTCCACGTCGTCGTCGTCGAGGGTTTCGGCCACGCACAGATCGACCTCGCCCTTGACCAGCGCCTGCTTGAGCTGGTGCACTTCGTCCATTTCGTGGACGCTGATGGCGATGGCCGGGTAGCGGCGGTGCAGACGCGCGATCGCACCCGGCAGCACATGGGTGGCCACACTGCGAAATGACGCAATCCGCAGCGTGCCCCCCTGCACGCCCCGCGCCTGGTTGGCCTCCCCGGCAATGGTGTCGAGCAGGCCCAGCACCGCGCGGGCGTGCTCGGTAATGCGCTCGCCCACCGGGGTCAGCCGCGCCCCGTGGCGGCCCCGCTGGAGCAGCGTCACCCCCAGTTCTTCTTCGAGGGTGGCAATGGCGTGGCTAACGGTGGACTGGGTGACCTCCAGCCGGAGGGCCGCTTCGCTAAAGTTGCCGACCTCTGCGATCGCAACTAGGGCCCGCAGCTGAGAGAGCTTAATTTTGCTGAGGTTCATGGCCACTCCACAAAACCTGAAGGCTTCTCCAAGGCTAGCCGCTGGGGGCGCAGCGGCATATCGATTTTTTGCATAGAACCTATTCACGTCATGCTTTGTTACATATCGTCCCCCCGGATAGATTGAGGACATCAGCAACGGAGACCGCAGCCGCCCCTGGCATTGGGCTCAAGGCCCCAGACCAGGCGCGCTGCCCGACAGCTATTCTGCGATCGCGCCCCACCGCCAGCCATCCCCACCCCTGGGGATGCGCTGGGCAGCGCCCCTGGACATTCCAGGCATCGCAGCGTCGGCTATCTGCTCCGCACCGCTGAGTCAAGGCCCCACCTGGGCACCACCATAGTCACGGGGAGACCCACCATGAACAGCACCACTCGCGACCAAAACTTTGAGCTCAATCGCCAGCGTCAGCGCCTAGAGGCCCTGGTTCAGCCCCCCCGTGCCCCCCAGGCTAGCTGGCCCCTCACCCAAACCCTCAAACAACTAGGAGATCGAGCCATGAGCTTTTTTACCGGCCAAACCGAACCGCGCATTTGGCAGCGCACCCGCAACGGCAACCCCACCTGGTTTGCCCACGACCCCGTCACCAACCGCACCCGCCAGTTTGCCTCAGAGCAGGACGTGCGCCTCTGGCTCGACCGCCGCTACTACGAGTAGCCCACCGCCGCACTGACAACCCCTAAGGCACCAATCGCCAACGGGCTTCATCCCAGCTATCGCCGCTGGTCATGGAGCCCGTTTTGCTGTTGCTACGCCCCGTTATGCCCCATATTTTCTAATGCTCCGGCAGAATGGCTCTCGCCACCCCACCCCGGCTCCCAGTCCAGCAGCCCGCACCCAGAAAACACCTTCACTACCGAGAAGAAATACCGCGACCATCGGCCGCCTCCCCAGATCTCTCCCAGGCCGGGCCTCTCATAAACGGTTAAACCACAGCGGCCAGCAGATTAGGCGAATTTTTCCCTGCGTTTCTCCCAACAAAAGTTAACATGGAAATTAACAAACCTTCGCTAAGTCCGGCCTGGCGATTCGACCCTGGTT
>DATIVG010000489.1:0-8959 GCA_035466075.1 Nodosilinea sp.
CCCCCCCCCCCCCCCCCCCCGCGATCGCAGTCCATAGACTCCACTAGACTCAAGCTGAAGCTCAGGCCAAATTCTCCCACAATCTCCCAGCCTGCGGTCTTGGGTGCCCCCCAAAAATTGCAGCGCTGGTCACCCCATTAATCACCACACTGGCCACAAATTGCCAAACAATAGCAGTACAAAGCACAGATTTTTCCTCAGTCAATGGGTCAAAGTTATATATTTAATAAAGAACCCCCAGCACCCCCCGAGTAAAACGCCGAAATTTTCGCCAAGATTCATGGTTGCCACCCCTAGCCTCAGCACCGTTAGCCAGCGCCCCCGCAGTGGGGATGCGGAAACCCTGAGGAAAATTTTCGCCGCCGTAGATGCTGAGAGCTGCCCCCACACCTACAACTTTCACATGCACACCGCTTGCTCCGACGGCAAGCTCACCCCGGCGGGCCTGATGGAGCAGGTGGTTGATATTGGCCTCAGCGCCTTCGCCATCACCGACCACCACACCGTCAAGGGCTATCAGCAGGCCAAGGCCTGGCTCGAAGACTGGCAGTGGCGCAACCCCACCTCCCTACGCCGTCGGCAGTACGGCAAGGGCAGCGGAGCGGTGCCGCGGCTGTTTACCGGCGTCGAAATCACCGCCCTGCTGGCGGAGACCGAAGTGCACATTTTGGGCTACGGGTTTTTGCCGGGCCACAGCGCCATTCAGCCCTACCTCCACAGCGGCGCCCCCCGAGGCGAGGCCAAGCTGGCCGGGGCCGTGATCGGAGCGATTCAGGCGGCGGGGGGCCTGGCGGTGCTGGCCCACCCCGCCCGCTACCGGGTGTCCGCCAAGACCCTGATTCCCGCCGCCGCCGCCCTGGGCATCGACGGGGTGGAGGCCTACTACGCCTACACCAACCCCGAAGACTGGACCCCCTGCCCCCGCCACACCCCCACCGTTGAGCAGCTAGCCCAAGACCACCGCCTGTTGACCACCTGCGGCACTGACACCCACGGGGCCAGCCTGTTGCGCCGTCTGTAAGCCCCCCATGGTCGATTACCCCATCCTCAAGCGCGCGCTCGAGCACGACATTCGCCAGCAGGAGGCCCGCTACGGCCTTATGGCTGAGGCGCTGCACAGCCGCGTCTGGCTCCACCCCCAGCCCACCGACCGAGTCTGCCTGTTTTTCCACGGGTTTACCGCTGGCCCTTACCAGATGGCCCCCCTGGGCCAGCATTTTTTTCGGGCGGGCTACAACGTGGTCGCCCCCCTGCTGCCGGGCCACGGGCGGGCGGGCCACTGGGACAAGGACAACCCCCCGCCCCTGCCCACCGACCCCGAGGTGTACCAAAAATTTGGCCTCCAGTGGCTCAACCTGGCCAGCCGGTTGGGCCAGCGGGTGGTGGTGGGCGGCCTGTCGGGCGGTGGCACCCTGGCGGGTTGGCTGGCCCTGGAGCAGTCGGCGCGGGTAGACCGAGCGATTTTGTGCGCCCCCTACCTGAGCGCCAGCAGCAAGGTGATCGACCTGTTTGTGCAAAAAGTTGACACCTACTTTACCTGGGCCGCCGCCCCCAAGCAGGTGGTCGCCACCGCCGCTGCACCTGCGCCGGACCCCCAGGGGCCCCTGGGCTACCTGGGGTTTGCCACCCCGGCTCTGCGGGCGGTGCTGGCGCTGGGCCAAACCTGCCAGCAGCGGGTAAAGCAGGCACCGGTAGCGCCGACCTTCACCATTTCGAGCGCCAGCGACCGGGCAGTCAGCAATGTTGACCACCAGCATTTTTTTGAGGCGGCCCTGAGGCACCAGCCCCAGAGCTGGTACACCCTGTTTAACCGAGTGCTCGACATTCCCCACACGATGATGACCACCCAGGAGGGCAACCGCTACCAGCACCTGCTCAACGTCATGATTCAGGCCTTTGTGGAAAGCGAGCTGAGCTGGGCCGAGGTGGAAGAAATCGCCTACCGCATGACCAAAAATCACACCTTTAGGGCCGTGGTGGCAGACCTGGGCTGGCAGGCCAAATGCTCCAAGGACATGCCCGCCATGATGACCATGGTGGACAAATGGGCGATTGTGGTGAAGCGCGAGCTAGCAGGCGGTCGCCCCGGACGGCCAAAATCGCCCCGCGATCGGTAGCCAGCGCCCGGCCCTAGCGCCGAAAGACAAACAGGTTGCCCGTGGCCCCCCGGCCAAACCGCAGGTCTTCATCCAGGTAGGAGGTAATCCACAGGGCCTCCTGGCGCAGAAACTCGAGCACGGGAACGGTGATTTGGGGCAGGTGCAGCCCGGCGATGCCGAGCAGGCGGGTGGCCTGCACACTAATGGCACCAAAGCTGACCCGGGCGCTTTCGCCCTCCTCGTAGGGCTGCCAGGTGCCCTGGATGGTGGCGGTGAGTTCACCAAACAAGGGTAGAGAGAGCACCGCGCCATTTTCGGCTGCGATCGCACCCCCGCTGCTCTCGGGGTCAACCAACCGCTGCCACACCCGCCGAATGCCCACCGGCAAAGGCAGCTGCCGGTTGAGGCGGCGGGTGACCACCGTGCCCCGCGAGGCGTAGACCATGGCCCAGGACCCCATCAGCAGGGGCCAGTGCTCGGGCCGCAGGGGCTGGTCAATGGGGGTGAGCAGCTCTAGCTCGCAGATGATCGCATCGATGGCGGGGTGCTCGGTGGGCAAAACGGCAGCCTCCGGCCCCAGGGCCTCGATCTGCTGGAGCAGCTGGGTTTTAAGCTGAGTGCGGCGGTGATAAACAGGCGTCATGGCGGCAGGGAAACGAAGGGACCCTGACCGGAGCCCAGTGGGCTACACCATCAGGAGAGAATAAATTCTGTTTCCTAGGATACCCGGCGGCGGCCCGGCAGATGCCAGCTGTCTCCCTTAATCCTCAGCGCTGGGGTCCGTCGCCGGGGGCCGATCGAGGGGCAGCGGCAGACCGCGGATGGAGAAATCGAGCAGCTCTATGGGGTGAAACAGCGGCATGGCCTGGGGCCCCGGTCCCATGTGCTGCTGAATCTGCAGCGAGCAGCCCGGATTGGGGGAGGCCACCAGCGCCGCCCCCGTATTCCGCAGGCTTCTCACCTTCATCTGGCCCAGCTCAGCGGCGACCTCGGGGTGCAGCATGTTGTAGACCCCGGCGCTGCCGCAGCAGAGGGCGGCATCGATGGGCTCCCGCAGGGTGACCCCCGGAATTTGGCGGAGCAGCTGCCGGGGCTGAAGGCTAATTTTTTGGCCGTGGAGCAGGTGGCAGGCATCCTGGTAGACGATGGGCAGACTGCCCTCGGCAATCGGGTGCAGCGGGGTGACTAACCCCACCTGGGCCAGAAACTCCTGCACATCGCGCACCTTGGCCACAAAGGCTTTGGCCCGTTCAGAATAGTCGGGGTCGTCCTGCAAGATGTGGTGGTACTCCTTCAGGGTGTGGCCACAGCCCGCCGCGTTGATCACCACAAACTCCACCTCTGCCGCCTCAAAGCAGTCGATCATGCGGCGGGCCAGGGTTTGGGCCTGGGCGGTTTGCCCCTGGTGGGCGGGCAGGGCCGCGCAGCACCCCTGGGCGTGGGGAACCACCACCTCACAGCCGTTGGCGCTCAGCACCCGCGCCGTGGCCGCATTCACATCGGAGAAAAACACCCGCTGCACGCAGCCCAGCACCATGCCCACCCGGTAGCGTTGGGGGCCCACCGCCGGGATCAGCTCCGGCAGGTCGTCTTGAAAGCTCTCGGCGGTGATCGGCGGCAGCAGCGACTCCATCGCCGCCAGGCTGGGGGACAGCTTGGCCAGCAGCCCGGTTTTCTGCACGAGCTTTGCCACCCCCAGCTTTTGGTACAGGTACAGGGGGCCCGCCATCGCCCGCAGCCGGGTGGGGTAGGGGAAGAGGCTAAAGATTAGCGATCGCACCATCTTTTCGGCCAGGGAACGCTGGTGGTGGCGCTCCACCTGGGGCCGCACCGCCGCAATCAGCTGGTCGTACTGCACCCCCGAGGGGCAGGCCGTGGTGCAGGCCAAACAGCCCAGACAGGAGTCAAAATGCTTTGCCGAGGTGGCCGACAGCGGCGCTTCGCCCTGGTTGATCGCATCCATCAGGTAGATGCGGCCCCGGGGCGAGTCCATTTCGGTGCCCAGCACCCGGTAACTGGGGCAGGTGGTGAGACAAAACCCACAGTGCACGCAGGCGTCGATCAGCTGGGGGCTGGGGGGGTGGTCGGCATCAAACCCACCGGCAAAGCTGATCGGGGGGGCAGGGGGCCCCGATGGCGATCCTGACGGCGACCCCGGCAGCGATTCGGGCAGCGATTCGGGCAACGACTGTGATAGCGGCTTGGGCGTAGACATGAAAACCCAGGTAACGGCACCCTTTCAGCCTAACGTGATTCAATCCACTCCGCGCAGTTTGCGGGTGTTGTCGTAGAGGCTCTGGGCCAGGCCGTCGAGGCGCTGGGAAAGCCTTTCATCGACGATCTTGCCCTGGTTGTCGAAGGC
Organism: Nodosilinea sp.; assembly: GCA_035466075.1. Taxonomy (GTDB): domain Bacteria; phylum Cyanobacteriota; class Cyanobacteriia; order Phormidesmidales; family Phormidesmidaceae; genus Nodosilinea. The sequence goes on from DATIVG010000489.1 coordinate 4,462, forward strand.
TTGCCAGGCCTGACCAATGGCCACCTGCTCAGGCACCACCCAGGCGTGCACCCAGCGCAAAATGGTGCGCAGGTCGTTGAGGGCATTGTTGTTGGCCTGACCGCCCAGAATGCTCACCGTCCCGGCCACCTTGCCGTCGAGCTGGTCAAAGCTCATCAGATCGAGCGCGTTCTTGAGCACGCCGCTGACGCTGCCGTGGTACTCGGGGGTCACCAAAACCAAGCCGTCGGCCCGGAGAAAGGCCTGGCGCAGGCGCTCGACATCGGGGTGGTCGGGGTAGTCTTGGCCGCCGTGGCAGAGGGGCAGGTTGAGCTGGCGGAGGTCGAGGCGCTCGACGTCGGCGCCCAGGGCGCTCAGCCGGTCACACACCAGCCCCAGCGCCAGCTGGCTATAGGAGTTGGGCCGCAAACTGCCGGCTATGCCCACAAACTTCACCATTGCATACCTCCCAATTTCTTAGTCATAATCGTAATGACTTCAGGTTAATGAGTGCGGCGCGGATCTGTCAAGTCTGGCCAGCGGGGAAGCTGCCTGCCGGAGAACGGGGGAGCTGAGCCCGGTGCTGCCTCAGCTCTGCATTCTCGTCGGCCCTCTGCTTTGCCCTAGCGTCTGCTCTTTCTTCTAACATGGGATCGGCGGTAGATCGGCTATAGTGGCGGCAAACCAGCACCCCCTGGCTCGGAGGCTCCCTTGGGCAAACCCTCACCAGATTCTCTCAGGCGCATCAAGGCGGCGGGCCCGCTGCTGACCTCCCCGGCCCCGCCCACTCCCTCGGCCCCGCTGGCCATTGGCGGCGAAATCATTCCCCGGGGCAAGCGGGTGCGGCTCGACCTGCCGGTGGCCCGCCTCACCACCGGCACCATGATGTCGCTGCCGGTGACGGTGATTAGCGGCAAAAAGCCGGGGCCGCGGCTGTGGCTGAGTGCCGCCATCCACGGCGACGAGCTGAATGGGGTAGAAATCATTCGCCGGGTGGCCAAGGCGATCAAGCCCAACCGCCTGAGCGGCTCGGTGATTGCGGTGCCGGTGGTGAATGTGTTTGGCCTGCTGGAGCAGTCGCGCTACCTGCCCGACCGCCGCGACCTCAACCGCTCGTTTCCGGGGTCGAGTCGGGGGTCGATGGCCAGTCGGCTGGCGGCTCTGTTTATGCGGGAGGTGGTGAGCCAGTGCACCCACGGCATTGACCTGCACACGGCGGCGATTCACCGGATCAACCTGCCCCAGGTGCGGGCCGACCTGCAAGACCCGGCCACCTACGAGTTTGCCCATGCCTTTGGGGCCCCGGTGATCATCCATGCCTCCCACCGCGACGGCTCGCTGCGCCAGGCGGCGGCCCGGCGGAAAATTCCGACCCTGCTCTACGAGGCGGGCGAGGCGCTGCGGTTTGATGCCGAGGCGATTCAAACCGGAATCGACGGCATCTACCGGGTGATGGCCTACCTGGGCATGTACGCCCCGCCCGAATCGACCCCGACGCCCACGGTGGAAGCCCAGGAAACGCGGTGGGTGCGGGCCTCGCGGGGGGGCATCTGGCACCGCTCGATTGAGCTGGGGGAGACCGTGAAGCAGCGCCAGCCCCTGGGCTTTATCAGCGATACCTTTGGCGACAAGACGGCGACGGTGCGCAGCCCCATGGACGGCCTGGTGATTGGCCACGGCCAAAATCCGCTGGTGAATCAGGGCGATGCGCTGGTGCATGTGGCGCGGGTGGGCGACCCGCGCCCGCCAACTGTGGGCGACCCCGCCCCCCCGGATGATGGAAGTTGAGGGCTGACCCCGTTACCCTGATAGGGTGATCTTTGCCCTCCGTGATGCAGCGCTTTACTCAGCTTTTTTTGGCCATCGACGCCACCACCTCGACCAATGAAAAGGTGCGATCGCTACAGGCCTACTTTGCCGCCGCCGACCCCGCCGAGCCCGCCGACAAGGTGTGGGCGCTGTACCTGCTGCTGGGGAAGACCCGCCGCCGCACGGTGACCTCGCGGGTACTGCGGGAGGTGTTTTTGCAAATTTCTGACATTCCCGAGTGGCTGTTTAAAGACTGCTACGCCCAGGTGGGCGACTCTGCGGAGGTGATCGCCCTGCTGCTGCGGGATGTAGACCTGGCGGGGCAGGCCCTAGCCCAGGACCGCCCCCCGTCCATTCCCCCCTCGATTCCCCTGCACCAGTGGATGGAGGAGGTGATCCCGATGTACAGGGCGGTGGAGACCGACGCCGAGCGCCGGGATCTGATCGTTTCCTGGTGGGCGGCGCTGGATAACACCGAGATCTTTGTGCTGAACAAAATTCTCACCGGGGCGTTTCGGGTGGGGGCCTCGGCCAAGCTGGTGATCAAGGGCCTGGCCGCCGCCACGGGGGTGCCTGAGCCGGTGCTGGCCCACCGGCTGATGGGCGACTTTGCCCCCACGGTCGAGTTTTACACCAACCTGACCAGCGAGGAGGCGACCCAAAATGCCCCCAGCCAGCCCTACCCGTTTTTTCTGGCCACCTCGCTGGACGAGGCCAAGTTTCAGAGCGAAGATTTTGAGCGCTGGCGGGCGGAGTGGAAGTGGGACGGCATTCGCGCCCAGGTGATCAAGCGGGCCGACCAGGTGTTTATCTGGTCGCGGGGGGAAGATCTAGTCACGCCCCAGTTCCCCGAAATCGAGGCGATGATGGCGGACTTTCCCAACGGCATCGTGATGGATGGGGAAATTCTCTGCTGGCAGGAGGGCAGGCCGCTGTCGTTTAACCACCTGCAAAAGCGCCTGGGCCGCAAAAAGGTGAGCAAAAAGGTGATGGAGGACAGCCCGGTTCACTTCATTGCCTACGACCTGCTGGAGTCGGGCGGGGTGGATCTGCGGGAGCAGGGGTGGTGCGATCGCACCCACCACCTCACCACCCTGCTCAATCTGCACACCGCCCCCAACCTGCACCAGTCGGCCCCCCTGAGCTTCAGCACCTTTGCAGAGCTGGCGGCCCTGCGCGACAGCGCCCGCGACCACGGGGCCGAGGGCCTGGTGGTCAAAGCCATCGACAGCCCCTACCTGGTGGGCCGCAAGCGCGGCTACTGGTGGAAGTACAAAGTCGAGCCCATGAGCCTGGATGCGGTGCTGATCTACGCCCAGGCGGGCAGCGGCAAGCGGGCCAACCTGTTTACCGACTACACCTTTGCCCTCTGGCAGGGCGACAGCCTGGTGCCCTTCGCCAAGGCCTACAGCGGCCTCGACAATGCTGAAATCGATCAGCTCGACAAGTGGATTCGCCGCCACACCACCGAGCGATTTGGGCCGGTGCGCTCGGTCGAGCCGCTGCACGTGTTTGAAATCGGCTTCGAGGGCATCGCCGCCTCTACCCGCCACAAGTCGGGCATTTCGGTGCGGTTTCCCCGCATTTTGCGCTGGCGCCACGACAAACCCGCCGCCGAAGCCGACACCCTAGAATCGGCCCAGGAGTTGCTGGCGACCTTTCAATAGGCAGCCCTAGGCTTAGTCTAGAACTGCTGTCCCATCGTTTGAGCATACCGCTCTAGGAATTGCTGAATCAAGCTGGGTGAAGCCCGGAATGACGTCTGCTGTAAGCGGTCAATGGCGCTGGGAAAGTCCAGCAGCCCTTCTATTCCCGCCCTGAACAACAGCCCCAATAGACCTGTAACCCTTAAGCCCTGAGATAATGCCGCCTGCCTGGCCTCCCAATCATCCAAAATGATTAGGCTTGCTTGCAAGCTGACAGCCAGGGATATGGCTTCTCGCTCCCCTCGACCCAGCTTGGTTGGCAGGTTATCAATCAACTGGGGCACCTGCCGAATATTGACCCAGGCAGGGGGCGCAGCGATCCATGCCTGGATCTGGCTATGGTCTGGCTCTGCCCTCAGCTCATCCCCAACGCCAGCGGGAATTGTGACCGACTCAAAGAGCTGTGGCAGCAGGCCAATTTCATCGATCAAGATTAGGTAACAGATCGGTGACGTGTCGCAAACAACCATTAAGACTGGGTCAGCGCGCGCTCGATTGCCTTTAGGTCCTGCTCTAGGTCGGCCTCTGTGTAGTGTAAGTAGGCCCCCTGCTGCTTGAGGAAGGCATCAGTAGCCAGTCGTGACGGCAGTTGAAGCATGTGTTGGACTTCCGCTGCACTGATCAACTGCGAACGGTAGGCCTCAACGGCTACGGCTTCTAAAGCTTTTTGCGATAGGCTGCCCAGGTGCGCTTGCAGGCGCTGCTCAATGTCACTAGGCACGGGAATAGTGATATTCATGGCTCAGCTTGGCTCGCGGCGGCAGATCGGAGAGTTGTTACCTAGCATAGCCTTTCGGCCAGTACCCCATTGGGCAAGCAACCGGTCTGACTGCACTGGCCCCCCGCAATACAAGCAGCCACCGCTACCGCTTCAAAATCCAGTTCACCAGGGGAATGGCGGCCTTGGCGGGCAGCAGCTGCACCACAAAGCGAAAGGGCAGCAGCAGCATAATGGGCCGGGCCCCGCGCCCGGAAAACGGCACCAGCTGCACCACCAGATCGAG
>DATIVG010000490.1:0-20017 GCA_035466075.1 Nodosilinea sp.
GCTCGCTGACCAGGGTGAGGGCCTGGGCGGGCTTGCCGTCGCGCCCGGCTCGGCCGACCTCCTGGACGTATTCGGTGATGGTGCAGGGGGCCTGGTAGTGCACCACCCAGCGCGTATTGCCCTTGCTTATGCCCATGCCAAAGGCTGAGGTGCAGACCACAAACTGAAGGTTGTCCGCCATCCAGTCGGCTTCGATGCGCCTGCGATCGCAGCTTCCCAGCCCCGCATGGTACGGCGCCACCCGATACCGCTGGCGCAGCTGTTCCGCCAGGGCCTCACTGGCCTTGCGGGTGCGCACATACACCAGCCCCGCCTGGTGCCCCTGGGCCTGCAAATAGCGGTTCAACGCTCCCCGCCGCTGCCCCTCGCTGACCACCGCCCTCACCCGCAGATTGAGGTTAGGCCGGTGGGGGGTGAGCCGCACCACCTGGGGCGACTGCAACTGCAACACCTCGCGCAGCACGGTCTGGGCCACAGGGTCAGCGGTGGCGGTAAAAGCCGCGATCGGCAGAGTGCTGCCCGCCGGGCGGCAGGCCAGCAGCGCCTGCCGCACCGCCCCCAGCCGTCGGTAGGCCGGGCGAAAGGTCTCCCCCCACTGCACGAGGCAGTGGGCTTCATCCAAAATCAGGCCGTTGAGGCGCAGCTGGGGCTGGCACAGCCGCTCCCACACCGGCGGGCTGAGCAGGGTTTCGGGCGACAGGTAGAGGAGTCGCAGCGTGCCCTGCTCCAGGGCTTGCAGAGTTTTGCGGCGCTGGGGCGGCGGCAGCTGGCTGTGCAGGGTGGCGGCGGGCAGAGCCCTGGCCTGTAGATCCTGCACCTGGTTTTCCATCAGCGCCACCAGGGGCGACACCACCAGGGTGAGGCCCGTCTGGAGCAAGGCCGGCAGCTGGAAACAGATGGACTTGCCCCCACCCGTGGGTAAAACCACCAACAGATCGCGGTGCTCCAGCAGGGCTTTGACAATGGCATCCTGCGGGGGGCGAAAGTCGTCATAGCCCCAAATGCGCTGAAATGCCTGGAGTACCTCACCCCAGGCCACCGAAGTCTCAACCATGCCGTCCCCCTGATGCCTGCCTCCAGCATGCCCAATCTGAATTGGCGACTAGAGCCAGGGCCAGACACCGACAGCGATCATCGCGAACGGTCAGGGCTAGCACTGCATCAGGGGCCAACACCGCTACCCAGGGCCAGGGGAAAACTTACCTCACAACCCCCGCCTTACAACACAGGGGATCGCTCAATTAGCGATCCCCTGTGTTTAACGGTTTGAGGCTACCGGCTCGGCTACTAAGGCGGCATCCCCCTGGCTTAGCAGGGAAATCGGTTCAGCTCCGGCTCAGAGCAGCCCCTACTCAAAGATGAAGGGGAAGTTGTAGCCCACGCCCAGGCTGATGCCCAGGGCAAAGCCGCTGGTGACCCGGAAGTTGGCCGCGCCATTCAGGGTGAAGTCGCGGGAGATGGGCACGTCAGCACCGGCGTTGAGCAGCAGGCCGACATCGCCACTGGTGGGGATTTCGACGCCAGCGCCCACGTAGGGCTGAGCGCGGAAACCGCCAGCACTAATGGTGTTGAAGTTGTAGGTCACCGGAATGGTGAAGCCCCAGCGATCGTTGGTGGCGGTGGCCCCAGCCCGGACGGAGAACCGGGGGCCGAGGGAGATTTTGCTGATGATGTTGAAACCAAAGCTAGACAGAGCGCTCTGGTCGCGCTCGCCAATGCCAATGTTGCCGCCCACACCGAGGTAGGCCGGGGTGATATCGTAGGCGGCTCGGGTGCTCTGGGCCAGCAGATCAGCGGAGTCAGCAGCGGCAGGCGCTTCGACGGTAGCGGCCAACAGCACAGACTCGATATCAACCCCGTCAAAGCCGGTGCTGACGGTGGGGGCGCTGGTCTCGGGCAGGGCTAGCAGGCTGGCTTCGGCGGGCGCTTCAGCCAGGACTTCAGGGGCTTCGGCGGGCTGATCAACAGCTACGGGCTCGGCAGCGGGCACTTCGGCAGGCTCAGCGGCGGCCTCGGGGGCGCTTTCGACCTCGGTGAGGTGGTTGTGGGCCCGCTCTAGCTCACCTTGGTGGTGGTGGGCCAGGGCCGGGCTGGCCAGACCAGCCGCGGCGGCCAGACCCAGCGCTAGGGAAAATTGCTTGAGATACGCCATGATTTCGTTCACTCCTCTGTTTATATGGGGTCGGATCCCAGGGTTTAGGGTCGACACCGGTCTACTATTGCGTGTCAAACACGGTCAAAAGTGCTGTGGATGAGTCTGGAGAATTAAGGCTCGGTCGCCGCCAGCACAACAGCTATACACACCACATTTCCTTATGAAATTGGCAGAATTGTACCACCTATGACCTGGGGGCAAGGCTATGTTGACAACATTTTTCATGGCCTTAGGGGGGATATTGCGCCCTTTGCCCTGGGGGCTATCACTGATTTTGGGCATTAATTTTGGGGTAGCCCGGTGCCGCAAGCGGGCCTCGGCCTAGCTGGAGCCCGCGCCGGTTTGAGCGGATTTGATTTTGGGATGACCTAGACCCAGGTTGGCGGTGGCCAACGGGTCTGAGGCTGATGATCGGGCCCTGGCTAGCGTGGGCTGGCTAGAGGTGCTCGACGACAAGGGCGGCCAGCCGGGGCAGGATGTGCTGGTTTTTGCTGTGCTGCTGGCCTTCGGTAAAGGCAACCAGCAGGCCGGGAACGCCATTGGGCAGTTCGAAGTAGGCAGCATCGTGGCGCACTCGGCTGGTGAACCCCGCCTTGGAGTAAAACCGGGTGCCGGGGGGCAGCCCCTGGCCCAAAAAGCCGGTGACCTGGTCTTCTTCGCCGGGGGCGGGGGGCTGGCTGGGCAGAGTGCGCTCCAGCAGGGTGAACATGGCCTGCGATCGCACCGCCGAGACCGCTACCCCGCCCGCAATGCTGTGGAGCAGTCGGGCCACGGCGTGGGTGGTGAGGTAGTTGCGGTTTTCGTAGTGCTCACCCACAAACACCCGCTCGCGACCGTAGGGGCCATCGCCCCAGGGCTTTTGGTTCATATTCACCCCGGCCAGCTCCGGCCACTGGAGCGACTGAAAAAAGCGGTTGACGATGTTGCGCTGGTGGCACCAGGTGGCAAAGGGGCCAGGGGGCAGCTCCGGGCCGCTGGTGGTACCGCTCAGCACATCGACAATCAGCGAGGTGGCGTCGTTGCTGGAGTCTACGATCATGTCTCTGATTGCGCGCTCCAGCTCCGCCGAGGGCGAAATCATGCCCTGCTCTAGCCACTCGTGGGCGGCCACCAGGTAAAACAGCTTCACCACGCTGGCCGGATAGATCAGCTCCACCCCCCGGTAGCTGGCCCCCCGCGGCCGATACTGCCAAAAGTCGGTGGCGCTGAGCGCCCCGCCGGTGTTGGTGATGTAGGGCGGGTCGTAGGCCACCCAGGTGACGGCAAGTTGGGTGGGGGCCAGGGCAAACTCGGCCCGCAGGGTCTCGATCACCTGGTCGAGGGCCGCTTGAAGGGCGGGATCGGCGGTAAAAAATGAGGTCATGGCCAGCGCTGGTGTTCTGGGTAACCGCTTGGGGAGCGGGTCATCCTTCACCATAGCGGGGAGTGGGTGGGGCAGGAGCGGGTGGGGCAGGACATTGTTTGGAATCAACGGTTAGACGGTTAGAGGGTGAGAACGTTGGCACGTTCCCACGCCTGAACGTGCCAACGCTGGCAGAGTTTCGGGGGGCTGAGCAACCAAACTGTGGAAGTAACTAGAGGAGGTTGACTGGTGCAGATTAAGCGGCGCGAGGTGGGGCTCACCGTAGACGACAGCCTGATGCGGCTCTACGTGGCCGAACCGGCGGTGCCAGGCGAGTATCCTGGCATTTTGTTTTACTCCGATATTTATCAGCTGGGGGGGCCAATTGTGCGCCTGGCCGATCGGCTGGCGGGCTATGGCTACGTGGTGGCGGCCCCGGAGATTTTTCATCGGCTGATGCCCATCGGCACGGTGATTGAGCCCAACGATGTGGGGCGGCTGCGGGGCAACGATGCGGCCGGGCGCACTGCGATCGCACAGTACGATGCCGACGCCAGCGCGGCGCTGCACTGGCTGCAGACCGATCCCGCCGTCGCCCCCGGACAGGTGGGCACCCTGGGCTTTTGCATCGGCGGGCACCTGGCCTGCCTCGCCGCGCTTAGCCCCGGGGTCAAGGCGGCGGTGTGCTGCTACCCCACCGGGATCCACAGCGGCAGGCTGGGCCGCGACCGGGCCGACACCCTGGAGCGCCTGGGAGAACTCTCGGCTCAGCTGCTGCTGATCTTTGGCGACCAGGATCCCCACGTGCCCGCCGAGGGGCGCGACACCATTGTGGCGGCCTTAGCTAGCGCCGGGATCGATCACAAAACCTTGCTCTACACCGCCAACCACACCTTCATGCGCGACGACGGCTACCGCTACGACCCCGCCGCCACCGATGCCGCCTGGGCTGAGATCATTGCTTTTTTGGCCCCGGCGTTTGCCCCCGCCGGGGCCCAGACCTAGGCCCTGGCGATGTTGGCTCTACAGCAGCGGGCGGGCATTCTGTGCGAATCGCAACTTTCTGGTCTACGCCCTGGAGTATACGGTTAGAGTAGAAGGTACCTAGCCGGTGTGTTGGCCCCTTAGTCCGGTGCTGGCGCTGGGGAAGCGTTCTTCACCTTTGGCCCCCTTGGCCCACCGCTGCGGAAAAGCCGCCATCGGCAGACCCTCAACCGCCTCAGCGTCTGACTGCGCCCATTGCATTTCCAACTGCCACGCTTGAGTAGGGTTCCTATGGCAACTCAGATCGATAGCAGCATGATCACCGCGTTGTCTCTGGCCAACCAGCACAGCTCTCTCACCAACCGGGTGCGCGACCTGCCCACGCCGCAGTTCATTAGCCTGCTCGACCAAATTACGGCGGAGTTCGAGCATTTTTTGCGCGCCATCGACATGATCAACAACGAGTCGTTGGAGATCATGCTGGAGCAAATCCTGGAGGCCTTTACCCTCAAGATTGGCCAGATTTTGCAGGCCGAGCGCACCACTATTTTTATGGTGGATCAAGACAAGCAGGAGCTGTGGTCAAAAATTGCCCAGGGCGACGGCGAACGCTCGCTGGAAATTCGGGTGCCCATGGGCAAAGGCATCTCGGGCTACGTGGCCACCCACGTGCTGCCGCTGAATATTCCCGACGCCTACGCCGACGACCGCTTCGACGCCACCCACGACCAGAAGACCGGCTACCGCACCCGCAGCATTCTCTGCATGCCGGTGCTGAGCAAAAAAAGCAACAACATTGTGGCGGTGGTGCAGCTGCTCAACAAGCTCAACCACACCCCCTTTGACGAGCAAGACGAGCGCCATTTCAAAGAGTTTGCCGAGTCGCTGGGGGTAATTCTCGAAAGCTGCAACTCGTTCTACGTGGCGGCCCGCAACCAAAAGGGCGTCGCCGCGCTGCTCAAGGCGATCTCGTCGCTGGAGCAGAGCTTAGATCTAGAGAAAACCCTGCAATCGGTGATGGGGGAGGCCCGCCAGCTGATGCAGGCCGACCGCAGCACCCTGTGGCTGATCGACGAGGAGAGCGGCGAGCTGTGGTCGAAGGTGAAAACCGGCGACGGCACCTCGTTTATGGAGCTGCGCATTCCCAGCAATACGGGCATTGTCGGCCATGTGGCCACCACGGGGGAGCTGCTGAATATTCCAGATGCCTACCAGGACCCGCGCTTCAACCCCGACGCCGACAAGCGCACTGGCTATACCACCCGCACCATTCTCTGCATGCCGGTGTTTGACTCGGGGGGCAAGCTGATCGCCGTCACCCAGCTGATCAACAAGGCCCAGGGCACCTTTACCACCTCCGACGAAGCCTTTATGCGGGCCTTCAACATTCAGGCGGGGGTCGCCCTCGAAAATGCCAAGCTGTTTGAGAGCGTGCTGGTCGAAAAGCAGTACCAAAAAGACATTTTGCAGAGCCTCTCCGACGCGGTGATCTCCACCGACCTGGAGGGGCGGATTGTCACCATCAATGACGCCGCCCTGGAGCTGATTGGCTGCCCGGCGGAGACCGACCACAGCCGCACCATTCGCGATCGCTGGCAGGGGGCGCTGTTCCACCGCCCGGTGTGGGAGGCGATCCCCATCGATAACCTGCGCTTTCGCCTCGAAGACAGCCTCAGCCACGGGGCCCGCCACTACGTGCCCGAGCAGAGCTTGCGGGTTGCGATCGCACCCGGCCCCGGTACCGGGCTCGACCCCGTCTCCGAGCTGGCCCTGGCCGATCCCCAGCATCCTGAGATCTACCGGGCCTGGGGCAATCCCCAGGCTCCCGCCGTGCCCGCCGCCCTGGTTCAGCGCATTGAGCGCAGCATCAACCTCACCGTCAACCCCCTCACCAACCCCGAGGGCGGCGTGCTGGGCGGGCTGCTAGTGCTCGAAGACATCAGCCAGGAAAAGCGGATGAAGAGCACCCTCTACCGCTACATGACCCCCGGCGTGGCCGAGCAGGTGATGGCCCTGGGCGACGACCTGCTGATGAAGGGCGAGCGCAAAGACGTCACCGTGCTGTTTTCCGACATTCGCGGCTACACCACCCTGACCGAAAACCTCGAAGCCGACAAAGTGGTGGAAATGCTCAACGCCTACTTTGAAACCATGGTCGAGTCGGTGTTTAACTTCGAGGGCACCCTCGACAAGTTTATCGGCGACGCGCTGATGGCCGTGTTTGGGGCCCCCCTGCCCCTCACCAACCACGCCTGGGCGGCGGTGCAGAGCGCCCTCGACATGCGGCGGCGGCTCGATCGCTTCAACACCGAGCGGGGCGCCCTGGGCCAGCCCGAAATTCGCATCGGCATCGGCATCAGCTCCGGCGAAGTGGTCTCGGGCAACATCGGCTCCCAGCGCAAAATGGAGTACACCGTGATTGGCGACGGGGTCAACCTCAGCTCGCGCCTGGAGGGCGTGACCAAGGAGTACGGCTGCGACATTGTGATTAGCGAATACACCTACGCCCTCTGCGAAGACAAAATTTGGGTGCGCGAGCTCGACCGCACCCAGGTGAAGGGCAAACAGCGAGCCGTCAACCTCTACGAGCTGATCGACAAGCGCGACACCCCCCTCAGTGCCGAGACCGAAGCCTTTTTGGAGCTCTACGCCGCCGCCCGCGCCGCCTACACCGGCATGCGCTTTGATGAGGCCCTGGCGCTGTTTGGCCAGGCCCAGCAGATGCGCCCCCAGGACAAAGCCGTCGCCGTCCATCTCAGCCGCGCCCGCCAGTACCTGGTGCAGCCTCCCCCGGCCGATTGGGACGGTGTCTACATCATGACCACCAAGTAGATGGCCGAAATTTCCTAGAACCATTCTGTAGAGCCAAGTTCCAAGTCTCTGGGGCGGGACCCGGGCTGCGATCGCACCACGCTGCCCGGGTAGGGTCATCCCCCTGGCCCACCTATCGCCGGGGGAGCAAACCCGCTAGGATGAGGTTTATGTCCAATTCGGACAGTTTCAGGTTGTTCTGTCGCCGTTGAGCCAACGCACCGCGCATGTCCCTGTTTGACTGGTTTGCCAATCGTCGAAAGTCAGGCCCCATTAGCGAAGACCGCCAGGAGCGCGAGATCGCCGATGGCCTGTGGACCAAGTGTGAGCACTGCGACGTTCTCACCTACACCAAAGATTTACGCGCCAACCAGTGGGTGTGCGGCGAGTGCAGCCACCACCACCGGATCTTTAGCGACGAGCGCATTCGCCAGCTGATCGACGCCAACACCTGGCAGCCCCTCGACGCCCACATGCAGCCCCAGGACCCGCTCAAATTCAAAGACCGCAAGGCCTACGGCGACCGCCTGCGCGACACCCAGACCAAAACCCAGCTCACCGACGCCGTCCAGACCGGCCTGGGCGAGCTCGACGGCCTGCCCGTGGCCCTGGGCGTCATGGATTTTCGCTTCATGGGGGGCAGCATGGGCTCGGTGGTGGGCGAGAAACTCACCCGCATGATCGAGCAGGGTACCGCCGCCAGGCGTCCGGTAATTATCGTCTGCGCCTCCGGCGGAGCCCGCATGCAGGAGGGCATGCTCAGCCTGATGCAGATGGCCAAGATCTCCGGGGCCTTGCAGCAGCACCAGGCGGCCAAGCTGCTCTACATGCCGGTGCTCACCCACCCCACCACCGGCGGCGTCACCGCCAGCTTTGCCATGCTGGGCGACATTATTTTGGCCGAGCCCAAGGCCACCATCGGCTTTGCCGGTCGCCGGGTGGTGGAGCAGACCCTGCGCGAAAAACTGCCCGATGACTTTCAAACCGCCGAATACCTGCGCGACCACGGTTTTGTCGATCTGATTGTGCCGCGCACCCAGCTCAAACAGACCCTGGCCCAGCTGATTCGCCTGCACCAGCCGGTGGCCCCGGCCGCCGCCCCCCTGGCAGACCCCACCGCAGGCCCGGCGACAGCCGATGGGCACACCCCCTGGGCCAACGGCCTCGGCGCGGCGGGGCCGACCCATGTTGGCATGGATTTGTAATCGGCAAACCTTGGGAATGGCCCCCTTCGGTGGCATGATAGACAATACGAGAACGATTCAATGGGGGAAGTCTCCGTTGAATTGGCTGTGTTGATTTAATATCCAAGCCCTATATATTCGAGGAGAACCATGTTGAAGAGATGCATTTGGCTAGTTGCGGTCGCACTCTTCTTTGTCAGCCACCTGGTCATGGGAGACGCTGTCGCGGCTGAGCTAGATGAGGTCACCCGCACGGTGCCGCTCAACGCCCAGGGTGATACGGTCGTCCTATCCCTGGAGCAGATTACCCGTGGCCGTCGCCAGTTTAACTACGCCTGTGGCACCTGCCACGTGGGGGGCATTACCAAAACTAACCCCACCGTTGGCCTTGACCCCGACTCTTTGCAGGGTGCCCTTCCCCCCCGCGACAACATTGAAGCTCTGGTGGCCTATCTGAAAGAGCCGATGACCTACGATGGTCTGACCGATATCTCTCAGGTTCACCCCAGCAAAAAGAGCGCTGACATTTACCCCAAAATGCGCAGCCTGACCGAGGAAGACCTGGTGGCTATCTCGGGTCACATTCTGCTACAGCCCAAGGTGATCGGCGACATGTGGGGCGCTGGCAAGACCCGCTTCTCGGCTCCCTCGGTGAGCTAGGCGGCAGGGCAGCTGGGGCGCTGGGTGAGAGTCACTGGCCCATGGTGACCCGATCCATCGCCCCGCTTGGCGGCTCTGATCGGCAATTACCCCAGGGCCCTGGGCCCAAGTTGCTTCGCAAAGCAGGTAATATGCCATAGGTAGGCGGCTTCATTGCCCCCTGTATGATTGAACTGGAGATACGAGCTTTAGAGGTAGATATGCAACGTGTAATTCGCGCCGCCCAGCGTTTGGGTCTAGTTTTTCTGTCTGCGCTCCTGGTTGTGGGTACCCTCACCCTGGCCTCTGCCCCCGCTGCGGCCACCAACTACGATGTGAAGATGGGTTCTGATGCGGGTCTGCTGGTGTTTGAACCCAGCACCATCACCGTGAAGCCTGGCGACACCGTGACCTGGGTCAACAACAAAATGGCCCCCCACAACGTCATTTTTGATGCGGCTAACGTCCCCGGCGACAAGGCTCTGGCCGACAGCATTTCCCACAGCCAGCTGACCTTCGCCCCCGGCGAAAACTACGCCACCACCTTCACCAGCGACATGCCCGCTGGCACCTACACCTACTACTGCGCTCCCCACCGTGGGGCTGGCATGGTAGCCAAGGTGATTTTGGAGAACTAGATTTTTTGCCCGAGAAACCGAGGGTTTCTGAGCAAATGATAGTTAGTTGTAAAGAGCGCTCGGCTGGGCGCTCTTTTTTTGCGCTGGGCTGGGCGCAGCTGTCTTGGCTACCCTATCGCAGCAGCATTGGACTGGCTGCGCCGGGCGATTGCCGGGCCGGGACAGTTCACAGCCCTAGGCCGACAATAGGTGAGCCTTTAATCTGAACCTTTAATCTGAACCTTTAAGATAAATAATCCAGGTGCAGTGCAAGATTGGTGGTAAGCCGCTATGCAGGTAAAAGACCTCACCCCAGCCGAATGGCCCTGGCCCCTGCTGCTGGATGCTGACCCTTCCCGGGAGCTGATCGAGACCTATATTCATCAATCTACGGTGTTGGGGTTGGTGGAGGGGGATGCTGCGATCGCAGTAGTGGTGGTGCTGAAGCGGGAGCCCCAGGTGGCGGAGGTGATGAACCTGGCCGTTGCCCCTGACTACCAGGGCAAAAAGCTGGGGAAACTGCTGTTGGCCGCGGCTTTCGAGCGCTTGCGTCAGCAGGGCATTAAGCGGCTGATCGTGGGCACCGGCAACGCTGGCATTGTCCAGCTGGCGTTTTACCAAAAAATGGGCTTTCGCTTCGAGTCAATCGATCGCGACTACTTTGTGCGTACCTACCCAGAGCCAATCTATGAAAATGGCATTTGGTGCCGTGACCGCATCTTGCTCTCCCTCGATCTGTAGGTTTACCCCATGCGCCATGTCCAGGTTCACCCTCCCAATCCCCAGTGGGTTGAGGACTTTGCCGCCGCCGCCGCCCAGATTGCCCTGGCCCTGGGCCATAACGCGGTTCACATCCACCACATCGGCAGCACCTCAATTCCCAATATCTACGCCAAGCCGGTGATTGATCTGCTGGTCGAGGTCAATGACCTCGACCAGGTGGATGGCTGCAACCCCGCCATGGCGGCCCTGGGCTATGGGGCGATGGGAGCATACGGCATCCCCGAGCGGCGCTACTTTCGCAGAGATAATGCCGAGGGCGTCAGAACCCACCACGTTCATGCCTTTTTGGTGGGTTCGCCGGAGGTGGTGCGGCACCTGGCCTTTCCAGACTTTATGATGGCCCACCCTGACTGCGCCCAGCAGTACAGTAAACTCAAGCGCGACCTGGCGGCCCAGCACCCCCACGACATCGACGGCTACATGGACGGCAAAGACGCGTTTGTAAAGGCGATGGAACAGCGAGCACTGCAATGGCGAGGACTGGCATGACTAAGGCAAAACCCCATCTCTACCGGGTCGAGGTGACCTGGACGGGCAATACCGGCCCGGGCACCCAAAGCTACAGCGCCTACGAGCGCGCCTATACGATCACGGCGGCTGACAAAGCCGCGATCGCAGCCTCTGCCGATCCCATCTTTCGCGGCGACAAGACCAAATACAACCCCGAAGAACTGCTGGTCGCCTCGCTGTCGAGCTGCCACATGCTCTGGTACCTGCACCTCTGCGCCGAGGCCGGGGTGGTAGTCACCCGCTACGTCGATTACCCGATCGGCACGATGATGGTGGCGGGGGACGGCGGCGGGCAGTTTGCCAAGGTCTTGCTGCGGCCGATCGTCACGGTGATGCCCGAGAGCGATGCGGGGTTGGCGGCGCAGCTGCACGAGCGCGCCCATGACCAGTGCTTCATTGCCAACTCGGTGAATTTTCCGGTGCTGTGCGAGCCGGCCATTCAGCTGGAGCCGGGGGGCTAGGTTTGGTCTAGCAGGGCTGCGATCGCACCTCGAATAAACCGCTCATCCTCGGGGTTTTGGTAGGGGTTGCCCGCCCGGTGGCCCCAGATCGACGGAATGGGCCGATACTCGGCCCTGGGAATCATTGCGGCCTCAGCCTCGCAGTCCTCCGGGGTGAAATAGAGATCGGTGGTGGCGGGCATCACCAGCGTTGCGGCCGCAATCGCCCCCATCGCCCTGGCGTAGTCGCCCTGGTAGGTCGGGTTGTCGCCCACATCGCAGCGCAGCCAGGTGTCGATCATCGCCAGCAGGTTGTGGGGGTCGCGGCGGCGGTAGCCCGCCTCCCAGCCCCGCAAAATGTAGTCTTCCAGCGATTCGTAGCCCCAGGCCAGGTAGGGCTTGGCCCGGTAGTAGGCCTGGGAAGCCGCCCAGCTGGCGTAGATCTGGGTAAAGGTGTGAAACCCGCGCTCGGGCACCCCCTCAAACCGCTCCCCATTCCAGGCCGGGTCGCCGGTGAGGGCAGCCCGCAGGCTGTAGAGAAACAGTTTGTTGTGGTCGGTGGTTTTGGCGGTGCCGCAGAGGGCGGCCAGCCGCTGCACCCGCTCGGGGTAGAGCGCCGCCCAGTGGTAGCCCTGCTGCGCCCCCATCGACCAGCCGTAGACCAGGGCCAGCCGGTCAATGCCCAGCCCCTGGGTGACCAGCTCAACCTGGGCCCGCACGTTGTCGTAGTGGGTAAAATAAACGCCGGGCTGGGCCACCGCCGGGCAGTTGCTGGGCGAGGTGGAGAGGCCGTTGCCAAACATATTCACCATCACCACGCACCAGCGGCTGGGGTCGAGAATGCCGTCGGGGCGCACCAGCCAATCGACATCGCTGTGCTGCGCCCCGTAGGAGGTGGGGTAGAGAATGGCGTTGGTGCGATCGCGATTCAGCTCGCCATACAGCCGGTACACCACCTCAGCCTCGGGCAGCACCAGCCCACACTGAAGCGGAAAATCACGGAGCGTAAACCGTTCCGGCGTTGCCATCGCCATCAGCTAAAATCCGCCACAATGCCGCGATTGACCTCAAGGTAGCCCGCCTCCACCCGCTCAAAGTAGGGCCGCAGCTGCCCGTGGGCCACCGGCAACTGCTGAAACGGAATCGACGGATACAGGTGATGCTCAGCGTGGTAGGGCATATTCCACATCAGCCAGCGCAGCGGCCAGAGGGTCAGCGTCGTGCGGGTGTTGACCAGGGGGTTGTCGCTGTGGGGGCAGCCGGTGTGCTCGGCCAGCAGCACAAACCGCAGCAGGGGCTGGCCCACCGCCAGGGGCAGCACCCAGTAGGTCAGCAGAAACCAGGGATGCCCCAGCAGGGTCGAGATCAGCGCCACGGCGGCGTAGGTCAGCAGCTGGAGCCGCACCGAGCGAATCACCTCCGCCTGCCCGCTTTCAGGAATGTAGTAGCAGCCCGCCAGGTCGCCCAGGGCCACTCGGCCGTGGCAGCGCAGCTTGCCCGCCCACCAGGGCAAACCGCTGAGCTGCCACAGGTAGTCCATTAGGCCCTCTGGCTTGGCATCTTCTAGCTCCGGATCTTTGCCCGGAATCTGGGTGTAGCGGTGGTGCCACTTGTGGTAGCGCCGGTAAAAGGTGCTGTTGTAAAACGACAGCAGCCCCGCCAGCCAGGCGGCCCCGTCGTTGAGGCGGGGGTTGGCAAAGGCGGTGCGGTGGCAGCACTCATGCATGGCGCAAAACATCAGCGCCAGGCCTGCGCCGCAGACCACCAGCGCCGGCAGCGCTACCCCCAGGGGGGCCGTGGCCCACAGGTAGCCGCTCAGGCCAATCAGCCCGACATGCCCCGCCAGCTGAAGCCCCCCGGCCCAGTTGGAGCGCTGGTTGAGGGAGCCGAGGGCCTCAGCTGACAAAATTTGGCGGGCCCCGGCGGTGGATGCGCCGGGCTTAGCAACGGGTGTAGTATTCGTAGGCATGGTTAACGGGTGACTAACAAATGATTGAACAATGTTTGATCATGGGATTTGCTCATAGGAACAGTGGAGAATGGATAGTCTAAGGCCAGACATGTCCGCTGCGCCTGCCCTAGCTACCGATCTCCCACGGCCCGCCGCCGGAGCGGACAGCCCAAACGACCATAACTCAACTTGTTATAACAAGTGAGCTTAGCATATTTGCCCTGGGGTGACAAAGCCAACCCTGAGTAGACCCGGGGCTAGCCATTGACGGGTCTGCCTATGTCTACCCCTCTGCACATCAGTATTTCGGAGAAACTGCGCCATCAAATTGAGGCGGGGGAGTACCGGGCGGGCGACCGCCTGCCCAGCGAGCACCAGCTGATGGAGGCCTTTAGCGTCAGCCGCATCACCGCCCGCCAGGCGGTGGCCAACCTGGTTAGCCAGGGGCTGGCGATCGCCTACCGGGGCAAGGGCGTTTTTGTCACCCCGCAGAAAAAGGTTACCTATTCTCTCTCCAGCCCGCTGGTGTTTCTAGAGCAGGACATGGCCCGCCAGGGGGTGGCGTTTTCCTTTGAGAACCTGGCCTTTGAGGTCACCGCTGCCCCGGCGGAGGTGGCGGCGGCACTGGCCATTGCGGCGGGAACGGAGGTGTACCTGCAAAAGAAGCTCCTGCGCATGGATGGCGTGGCCGGGGCGGTGGATATCTCCTACCTGGTGGCGGAGCTGGGGCAGCGGTTTGGGGCGCTGCTGGGCCAGCAGATGACCTTTCCCACCCTGGCCCAAAACGGCGTGCCCGTGGAGCATGTTGAGGCGGTGGTGGAATGCACCCACGCCGACTACGACATGAGCGTCTACCTGGAGGTGCCCCTGGGCCATGCCCTGATGGTCTACCGCTACACGGCCTACTCCAGTCACCAGCGGCCCGTGCTGCACGGGGCGACGATTTCGCGGGCCGATCGGTTTTGCTATTCGCTCAGCACCCGCGCCCACCCAGCTCCGTCCTTGGGATGATGTTGCCCCCGATGCCGGAGCTGGGCGGCACCTTTCCCCAAGCTCCGCGTCTGTTTACATATTCAGCATTTGTCACCGTCTTGGAGCCCGTTAGCCATTGCCATGAAACAGCATTTTTTGGTGGCCTTAGCCAGCCTGGGGCTGGTTGCCCTCAGCGCTCTCCCCAGCGCCGCAGCAGAGCGCGTGCGCCTCAACTACCGGGGCTTTAGCCGCACGGTGCCGGTGGGGGTATTGACGCTGCTGGCCGAGTCTGGGGCAGCCTCGGGGGTGCTGGGGGGCCTGCTGAACCAGGCGGGCCAAAATCCAGAGGAGCTGCGATCGCTACTGCTGCGCCCCATCCCCGCCGACCCGGTGCTGCTCGATCGATCCCTCAACAGCAGCCCCGGCGAGTGGGCCCTCGACTACCTGGGCGAGTCGATTCACACCGGCACGGGCACCGCCAATCGCCAGGCGCTGCGCTCGGCCCTGGTGCTCTCGGCCAGCGAAGACAGCCAAATCACCCTGCTCGAAGTGCTGCAAAACTACCCCACCGAAGAGGTGGTGCTGGAAGGCGACAACATTCAAACCGCCTACAACAACCTGGCCAGCTTTCTGCGCCCGCTCTCAATTTTTCTCTAGGGCAGCGTCAACAGTAGACATGAGGGTTCTCTGACGTTGGGTGACCCTTTGTTTCACCCAACCTCAGAGCTAGTTTTGTTGGGTTCTGCTATTGCACCACCCAACCGACAAATTTGGGCTTGACGAACCACTAGGCCGTTGTTCTCTAGTCGCTAAGCCGACAGCGGCTTGGCTCAGCGATCCAGCAGCGACACCGCAATCATGCCCACCACAATCGTCACCACCAGCAGAGTCAGCGGCTCAAGCTTAAAACCGCCGTCTTTACTGTCTTTGTTGGGGGTGGTGGCGTAAAAGAAGGCAACAAACACCAGCACAATCACGACCAGATCAAGGCCAGTAAACACAGTGCTATCTCCCTAGGGCCAACTGGAACCCGATACCGATCCGGCGCGTTAGCGATGCTGGGCAACCCCAGGCGCTGCCGCCGCGCTCTTTCAAATTCATCGCACGTCACCGACTTAACTCAGTATTTTAGTACCCCCACCCTAAAACTCAACGCTGAAATATCGCGCTGGCCCAGCCGCCCCACCCAGGCCTAGGGTGGGGCGACTGGGTTGGGGGCGGATTGGTCAGGGTCAGGGGGGCTGGAGACCAGCTGATCGGGGATGGGCTGATCGGGGGGGCTCTCGTTGGGGATGGGTTCTACCGCCATGGCTTCGGGGGCGTTGGTTTCGGCAAACTGAGCCTGTTGCAGCGTGAGCTTAATCGCCGCCAGCACCTGGGAGGTGACCTGCAAGAACGACTGTTTGCGGGAGTTCACCCAAAATTGAGCTTCCAGGTTGACGGTGCTGGGGGTGAGCTCTCGCACCAGCACGATGGGCTGGGGGTCAAGCTCAACGCCGTCGATTTCATCGATCTGCTGCTGTATGCGGCTCAGCAGGTCAGATAGGTTGGCATCGTGGGCAATGCCTACGGTGACGCTGCTGAGCCGGATGGGCGAGGCGGTGTTGTTGGTGATGCTGCTCTGAAATACCTCCTGGTTGGGAATGTAGACCAGGCGGCCGTCGTAGGTCTGCACCGTGGTGGCCCGCAGCTGAATTTGGGTGACGGTGCCCTCGTAGTTGTTGATCACGATCTGGTCGCCGATGCGAAATGGCCGGGTGGCGAGCAAAATTACGCCTGAAATATAGTTGCTGAGCACGTCTCGCAGGCTGAAGCCAATGGCGACGCTGGTGAGGCCGAGGGTGCCCAGCAGGGCGGCAAAGTTGAGCCCCAGCACCCCCAGGGCGATGACGGCCCCCAGGGTCCAGACGCCGCCGTAGCAGAGGCGGCTGATCAGCTCTTCGGTGGTGCGATCGCCCTCGGTTTTTTCGGCCCACACCAGCACGGCGTGGCGCACAATGGCGGCCAGCAGCCAGGTTAGCACCAGCATCAGCAGGGCCCCCACCAGGGCGGGCAGGTTGTCGAGGGTGTCGCGCACCAGCTGCTGGGCTGTAGCCCGAATGCGGTACGACACGGCTGCGGCCAGGCTGGTGCGGGCCATGGCCTGGTTGAGCAGGTTGGCCCAGCGCTGGGCCAGCCGGGGCACGGTGGTGTCAAAATCGAGGGCATCTTGCTCGGTGACGATCATGATCACCCGCTGGTTGACCTGGAGGGTGGCGACGGTGCTATCTCCGGCTACGGTGATCGGGTCGGGGTCGCCCGTCTGGTTGAGCAGGGCGGCAATGCGGCGGTTGATCTGCTGAGCCCGCTCTGTGGCACCAATGCCGGGCGTGCCGGGATCGGGCGCGCCGGGATCGGGCAGGCCGCCAACCTGAAAGACCGGCTGGCCCCGCACCAGCACATCGGCAAAGAAAACGTCGGCGACCTCGGTGGCCTGCGCTGGGCCGCCGCCGATCGGGGCGCTAAAGCCCAGCCCCAGGGTTAGCATTAGGGCCAGGCCCAGCAGCCAGAGGTGCGATCGCAGCCCCCGCTTTCTTCTGTTCCAGGCACGACCTTGGTACCGGGCCATAGCTACCCCAACTCCGCAAAACGCCTGATCTGGCCGCCTTCATTCAACCCCATATTGGGCTCTATGGCATCACTCACCGACCCACCCCCCGCCCGACGGCTGCTGGTCACCGGCGCCAGCGGGTTTTTGGGCGGGCACCTGGCCCGCGCCGCCCAGGCCACCTGGCAGGTGGTGGGCACCTACCACCGCCACTGCCCAACCCTGGCGGGCCTGGCGCTGCACCCCATCGACCTCACCGACGCCGCCCTCGATCCGTGGCTAGAGGCCCTCGCGCCGGATGCGATCATTCACGCCGCCGCCCTGTCGCAGCCCAACCGCTGCGAGCAGGAGCCCGAGCGCTCCTACGCCATCAATGTGGAGGCCACCCGTCGGCTGGCGGAGTACTGCGCCCGGCGGGCCATTCCCCTGGTGTTTACCTCCACCGACCAGGTATTTGACGGCCAGGCCGCCCCCTACGACGAGACCTCGCCCCCCAGCCCGATCAACCGCTACGGCCACCACAAGGCCGAGGCCGAGGCGCTGGTTCAGGCGGTGCACCCTGCCGCCGCCATCTGTCGCCTGCCGCTGCTCTATGGCCCGGCCAGCCCAACGGCGGCGTGCTTTTTGCAGGGCTTTTTGCGTCAGCTGCGGGCGGGGCAGCCCCTGGCGCTGTTTACCGATGAGTTTCGCACCCCCGCCTACGTCGCAGATGCCGCCGCCGGGCTGCTGCTGGCCCTGGAAAACGCCACCGGCCTGCTGCACCTGGCCGGACCCGAACGGCTCAGCCGCTACGACTTTGGCCTGCGCCTGGCCGAGGTGTTTGACCTCGATCAAACCCTGCTGGTGCCCAGCCGCCAGGCCGATGTGCCCATGGCCGCCGCCCGGCCCGCCGATGTGTCGTCTAGGTGCGATCGCGCCTACCGCCTTGGCTATCGCCCCCGGGGGGTGGTGGCAGGGCTCATCGCCACCCGCGCCGCCGAAGCCCGCCCAGCCCCAGACCTGATTTGAACCATCCGGGCGAGATCTTAACCAGACTGACTCCAGCGATACCTCCGAGCAGCGGCCAGACCGGTATTAATAGTTACAAATCCTTTACATTAGGGCGGCAAGGCACTGTAAAAGCGGCCCTGGCATCTGCAAAAGGGTAGAAGCCCGAGCCATAAACGTAACGTAAAGTAAAGCAAGCCGGTTAGGGAATATACAGCCATGGTGGTCAGGTATTTGGGCAGGGGCCAGCGGGCCCTCAGGGTAGTGCCAGGGCTCTTGCTGGTGGGTGGCCTCGCCATCACCAGCGTCGCCTGCGGTCGGGCAACGGAGCCCACCGCCCAGGCCCAGGGCGAGCCGGGCGAGGGCGAGAATGGGCCAGTGGTGGTCGATATTGCCACAGCCGAGTCGGCGGCGGCAGCGGCCCACACCTACACCGGCACCACTCGACCGGCCCGTCAGGTGTCGCTGCGATCGCAGGCCGAAGGCCGCCTCCTCAACCTCACCCGCGACGTGGGCGATACCGTCGAACAGGGCCAGGTGGTCGGCGCCATCGACCGGGTGCTGCTGCAAACCGCCGTCGGCGAAGCCCAGGCCGAGCTCGCCGCCCGCCAGTTTGAAGTCGCCCAGGCCGAAGCCGAGCTCGCCGACATTCGCACCTCCATCGAAGACTCCCGAGTGCGCCTCCAGCAGGCCAGCAACGACGCCCAGCGCCTCCAGGCCCTCGCCGCCGAAGGGGCTATCTCGGCCCAGGCCGCCGAGCAGGCGCTCACCACCCTGCGCACCGCCGAGCAGGCCCTGCTGTCCTCCCAGGAGCAGGTGCGCACCCGGCAGCAGGCCGTAGCCGCCGCCCAGCAGCGGGTAGAAGCCCAGCGCGCCATCCTCCAAGAAACCCAAAAGCGGCTCTCCTTCGCCAACCTCACCGCCTCCCTCAGCGGCGTGGTGCTAGAGCGGGTAGTCGAGCCCGGCGATCTGGTGCTCCCCGGCGAAGCGGTCTTAACCCTGGGCGATCTGTCCGAGATTCTGGTCATCATTGAAGTGGCCGACAGCAACCTAGGCAGCTTCAGCCTGGGTCAGTCGGTCGATCTCCAAATCGACGCCTTCCCCGACGAAGCCTTCACCGGCAGCGTCACCCGCATCTCCCCGGTGGCCGACGGCACCTCCCGCCTGCTGCCCATCGAGATCACCGTGGCCAACCCCGGCAGCCGCATTGGCAGCGGCCTGCTGGCCCGCGTCACCGAAACCGCGGGCCAGTCCGACGCCGTTTTGGTGCCCGAGAGCGCCTTAGAAACCGCTGAAGACAGCGACAATCAAATCTTTGTGGTGACCGAAACCGACGGCACCCCCACCGTCGAAGCCCGGGCCGTGCAGGTGGGCGATCGCGCCGATGGCCAGGTCACCATTCTCGCGGGCCTGGCCCCGGGGGAGCAGTATGTGGTCCGCAGCAGCCAGCCGCTCGAACCTGGTCAAGCCGTTGCCCCCAGCTTGACCTCCGAAGGGTAATAGACACGAAAAAGGGCCGCCCCATTAGCCCGTTCTCCTCCTCTCTCACACCGCCACCGCTATGACTCCCCCCTCCTTCCCCTCCAACCGCTTTAGCATCAGCGGCCTCGCCATTCGACAGCACATCGGCACCCTGATGCTGACCCTGACCGTGCTGGTCATGGGCTTCTTTATTACCACCCAGCTGCCGGTCGATCTGCTGCCCTCCATCACCTATCCCCGCATTGGCCTGCGGGGCGATGCGCCGGGCCTGTCCCCAGAGGTGGCCATCGACGAAGTGACCCGCCCCCTAGAGGAAGCCCTCTCCGCCACCGAAGGCGTGATCCAGGTGTTTTCCCAAACCCGGGAAGGTCGGCTCAGCATCGACCTGTTCTTTGAGCCCGGCGGCGACATCGACCAGGCCCTCAACGACGCCACCGCCACCCTCAACCGGGCTCGCAGCACCCTCCCCGCCAGCATTGAGACCCCGCGGCTGTTTAAGTTTGACCCCTCCCAGCTGCCGGTGTACGAAATGGCGCTGACCTCCGACCGGCTCACGGCCCAGGAGCTGCGCAT
>DATIVG010000491.1:0-4251 GCA_035466075.1 Nodosilinea sp.
GGTGGCCTTGCCCGACAACGACCACACAGACTATGCGCTCCAGCCCTGGGCCAGCT
Organism: Nodosilinea sp.; assembly: GCA_035466075.1. GTDB lineage: Bacteria > Cyanobacteriota > Cyanobacteriia > Phormidesmidales > Phormidesmidaceae > Nodosilinea. The sequence continues at coordinate 57 of DATIVG010000491.1, forward strand.
ACTTTGACCCCCAACGCAACCTGCGGGCTACCCCCACTCCCGCTGACGAAGCCTTTTTTGCCGCGTGCGGCGGCAGACCGGCCCAGCGCCTTCAATTGCAGATTCAATCTCCCCCTACGGGGACAATTCCTCCCACCTGGGACGGCAAGCTGTCTTTCTCAAACGCCTCCAATGTGGGTGGATGGAAAATTCAGCTTCGGCTGGTTGTCGATCAACTACAAACTTTTTCCTATCCAGACTATGAAAGCCCTGAGCCACCGGAGAAAATTGACTTTGACCTGACTGGTGACAATATATCTTCAAGACTACAAGATGCCCTAGCCAGCCGGGCCGCAGGGGATGTTGTGCAGGTTGTCGCCCGCGTCAAACCATTTGCCGCTACAGATAATTTCTGGCAAACCCTCACCTTCCCATTGCGGGTCATCGATCCAGAGGCGTTGCCCCTGCCCTTACGCCCCACCTTTATTCAGTTTGAAGACCCAGAATATAACCGCCAGCTGGTCTCAAATGCAGCTACCGCCACGGTGTCGGTTTTGGAGCAGCGAGCCAGCCTCAATGTGATCTACGACATTACCCTGGCCTGCGATCGCAGGGAGTACAACCCCCAGGGTACTCTTCTATTGCGCTACGACTGGAGCGACAACCGCCCAGATTCTAAGGGCACAATCTCCGTATCGCGGGTGAATACAGCGGGTATTGTCAGACCGCTGCGCTGGCCCCTAGACAACGGGCTCAGCGCTGAGCAAAAAGACAAAATTCTTAGTCGTAACCTGATTCCCCTGTCCCTAGTAGACCTTCAGACCGTCAATAAAATTACCCTGAGCCAGGGAGACGTCCTGGAGCTCACCCTGACGCTAACCGTAAACGGACAGAGCGAACCGAGCACCATAGTTCTACCCGTGCGGATAGTAAACTCTCCCGTCATCCCTGCGCCCCAGGCCGCCTACGGTCTGCTGCGCGGCATGGTTCAGAGCCCGGAGGGTGGTCAGGGTGAGGGCGCGATCGCACCCTCACCCCCAGCAGGGATTGAATGTACAAGGTTCGCCTGGGGGCCAGCCGCCAGCCGCATCGAACTCATCTGTGCCGAAGACTTGCGCACGGGCATCGTGCGGCGGCGAGCCGTCTTCCAATGGAGCGACACCGTCCGCCCCAGCCCCAACCCTGGATGGCAGTACCAATATGCGGTACAAAAAATTACTCAAACCGGCTCAACCCACCTGCCCAGGTTGGTGCCAATCTCCGACCTGACCGCCCATCCCTAAGCAGATAGCCCCCATCAGACAACGCACCTTTGTGTCTTGTGGCGGTAGTCACCGGGGTGAGCTCTAGGCCTCTGGGGGGAGGTGTGCGATCGCGGTCTTTTGCTTTGCCGGTGGAGGGCTGAGACCGAGGCAGTGGAGGCATTGGGGGGCTGTGTAGGGGCTATCATCTAGGTAAGAGCGCAAAAAAGTTAAACCTTCAAGAATGATTGGATCCGCTCTGGGTGTGGGTTGTGCGGTTGAGGGCCTCCCAAGGCTTGAGCGGCAAGGCTTTTGAACGTATCAGCCCCCCCGTTGACAGCGGGGGAGATCACTGGTCGAGGCCAGCTACGTCCATTGGTTGCACCACCGATCGCCTCTACCGCTCCAGCGGTGTACGAAGACGCTATGGGTTGCCCTGTCTATGTACGACCTTGTCTCAGCCGCCCTGGGGGCCCAGCAGCTCACTCAGGCCGCCCAGCTGCTCAAGCAGTGGCAGCAAAAGCAGCCCCAGGATCCCTGGCTCAAGCTCGCCCTCGGCCACTACTGGGAGGCCAAAGCTGAGCTCGAAAAGGCCCAGGTCAGCTACGCTCGCCTGCTGCAAACCACCGCCAACACCAAGGTGCTGAGCCAGGCGCGGGAGGGCATTCAGCGGGTGCGCGACCAGCTGGCCAAACAGCGCGAGCACGACCTCAGCGCCGCCAAGCAGCAGCCGGGGGCCACAGCGGCAGCGGCGCTGGTGCTGGAGCCCGTGGTGGGCGATCGCCGCGAGGCCGCCGCCCTTGGACTGGCCAAGGTCATGCAGATCGACGCCTACAGCGCCCGCACCCGCCTGCCCAGCAAATTTTGGCGGCTGCTGCGGGTGGGTGCCGCCGGGGAAATGCAGTATTTCAGCGAGCAGCTGCGGGCGGCCAACACCCCGGCCCGCTGGCTCACCATCGACCAGGTCAAGGGGCTGACCACCTTCCGGGTGCTGGCCATTCAAACGCTGTCGCCCCAGCTGACGGTGATCTGCCAAAATAGCGCCGGTCAGCGAGGTAGCATCCAGCTCACCTGGGGCGACATTACTCAGTGGGTGGTGGGGCAGCTGCCCGTCTACGAATCGGTGGTTGACCTCGATGCCCGCGGCAAGCTGAAGCGCAAAGACGCCACTCAAGACCACAGCGAACTGATCGACTGGCACCTGCACGGGCGCGGCTGCGTGCTGCGGTTCTGCGATCGCGCCTACAAATACCGCGACTCTACTCCCCTGCCCCCCGCCGCCACCTTTCCCTCACCGCTGATTGCCGCCACCGCCTGGAAGGCCATGAAGGGCCACTTTGCCGACTGCATCGCCGCACCACCCATCACCGACTTCACCGGCTTTGGCGAAAGCGCCCTCGACTTCATCGAGCTGCTGCCCCCCTTCGCCACCCACATCGAGCTGGGGCGAGCCCAACCCTCCGCCTGGGACAGCACCTTTCACCTCTACAGCAGCCTGCGGTTTCTCACCAAAGCCTAAAAAAGCGTTGGGGCTGGGGGTTTAGGCCACGCCTCACCCCCAGCCCCAACGGCAGCCCATTTCCAGGGCAACTCTAGAACGCGAGCCTAGCGACCCTTCACCTGTTTGGCCATGGTCAAAAAGGGCGACAGGCTGGGGCCAGGGCGACGGCGGCGAGGCTGGCTGATGCCCACGGTGGTGAGATAGTTGCTGGCAAAGGCCGTAGGCACCGGCTCAGCTGGCACCGCAGCGGCTACGGGCGCGGGCGCGGGAGCCGGTTTGGCCGGGGCCTTAGCTTTTTTCTCCTGGGCGGTTGCTTTGGCAGCGGGCTCAGCCGAAGGGGCAGCGGCCTCGGCTTTTGCCACCGGCGCAGGAGCGCTGGGGGTCACAGCCGGGGTGCTGTCGGCCTCATCTAGCTCCATAAAAAATTCGGACTTTTTGCCCAGGCCCACCAGCCCGCCGATGGTTTTGAAGATGCCGCCCAGCAGCCCAAAGATGGCTCCAAAAATAGACTTGATTAAACCCATGGGTATGTCCTTACGTATCTGCGCTTCTGCTTTGATTATCAAGTTCCGTTACGCCCTCGCACCAGGCCAGGCGACATCTAGACAAAAAAGTTAACAATGCCTCTCAGGATCTGGCCCGCCGGTCGCCCCACGGCGGGCTAGGGCAACGGCCGCACCCTCAGCTCGGCCAGCATGGCATTGGCCTGGGGCATAAATCCATCGCCTGCATCGGGGGGCAGCACCACCACGGCGGCAAACCCCTGGCCGCTGGCCTCGCCCAGGTAGGCGACCCCACCGGCGGTCAGCTCTGGGGTGCGAAAGGTGATCATTTGCCGCGCCCAGGGAAACTCCAGGGCGTCGGTGTAGGCCCCGGTGACGACCCAGCCGTTGCCCGCCATCAGCCCCTCGGGGCCGGTGATCAGGGGGGCCACCGCCGCCGCCGTGGTCGCCGCTGCTGGAAACATCACAATCACGCCGGTGCTGGTGGCGTCGTCGGTGAATGAGACCCCGCAGCCGTCGGCGTCGCAGGCCTGGCTGACGGTCATCGCCGCCGGGTAGTAGGTGACGAGCGGCACCTCAGGATGCTGGTACAGCTGCATCACCATCGGCTGGGGCTCCCCTTCTACCATCACGGTCACGGTTTTGGTGGGGGGCAAGGGGGCCGGGGTAGCGCCCTGGGCCACTTGTTCAGGGGTAGCAGGCCGAGCCGCCCCGTCTGCCACCGCCCTGGGCACCGAGCCGCCTACCAGGGTCAACCCCAGACTCATTACCGCCAGCGCACGCATTGTTTTCATCGGTTTTAACGGGTTCTAATGCCTTGATTTTGGCGCGATCGCACCCCTTGTCAACCCACCGACGCATTTTTTAAAGCGCCCCTCTGCCGCAGATGCCACCGCCACCGATCAGATTTTCCATCCCTGGAAGCAAATTTGTATAAGCCATACCTTTACTTCTCTTAAAACTTCGTTAGG
>DATIVG010000492.1:0-3207 GCA_035466075.1 Nodosilinea sp.
GCAGCCTGCTGGCCAGATAAGTAAGAAGACGCAATTAAATATAGAACCTGCGTAGGATGGGCAAAGGGCAAAGTCCGTGCCCATCATCAGGGCGATGGGCACGCGATGCTTTGCCTATCCTACGTTTAAGAGGATGTTTGAAAAGTCCTATTTCTTGTAGCAGAAGTGGAGATCCCCCTAAATCCCCCTTAAAAGGGGGACTTTTACCCCCCTTTTTAAGGGGGGCAGGGGGGATCAGCAGGTGACTAAAGCTATATCGACTCACTTTTCAAACGCCCTCTAAGCCTGCGATATACCCATCAGTACCCCTGCCCACAGTCTGGAAGGGCGGCATCAATCTGAGGAAGCCTGGATATTTAAACTGAATAAATTTTTAAAGCAGCGTCAAAGAAATTGTTTCTAAAAACAGAATAGAATCAAAACTTCGGGGCATTAACAACCTTGCTTTTGTGCTCTTTATTCTTGGCCCGTTTTCCTTTGAAGTGACCTTTTTCTGTCCGGCCTATCCTAAAATTATAGCTCCGCTAGAAAGCCGCTTAGCAAATTGTTGCGCGACATTTCTGCGGTTGATCACGGCTATTTTTTTAACAATCACTACAGATTTCAGCCAGCCTGGTCGGTGGGTTTAATGATTAGCAAAAACAACTAATGGGTTGTTTTTATTCCCACTCAGCAAACCACCTTAATTTTTGTAGGGTGTGTCATCGCTGGGCGTGACGCACCAAGTCCAGACCCTGGTGTTGGGTTTCGCTTCGCTCAACGCCAACCTACATTAGAACTTCTGTCAGTCAATCAGGTCATCACTGGGCGTGACGCACCAAGCCTAGACCCGACGGTGCGTTGGGCTTTGCCACAACACACCCTACAGCGTCGTTTAATTAGATCTATCTATTTGACTAACCCTAATGGCCGATGTCCCGTAGGTCAGGACACCTGTTAAGTAGAATGCCTTGACTAGGCTGGGACCAGGAATCCTGGCCCGCCATTGGGATCGTCTGTTGGGGACATCCCCCACCTCTCTCCTAGGGCTTTTGCTGGCGCAGCCAGCTGCGCAACACAATCGCAATGCTGTTCATCAGCACCAGCATCACCATCAGCACAATGATGGCGGCGGCGGCGTTTTCGTGGAAGGCGGCCTGGGGGCGGCTGACCCAGTTAAAAATCTGAATCGGCATGACGGTAAAAGAACTCTGCACCACATCGACCGGGCAGCGCAGCAGGTCGGCGGGGTTGAAGTAGGGAAACTCCTCGGTGCAGCCGGGGGTAAAGGGCACAAAGGTAAGCGCCCCGATGGTGATCAGCGGTGCCGTTTCGCCAATGGCGCGGGAGAGGGCCAAAATGACCCCGGTGAGAATGCCGGAGAGGGCAGCGGGCAGCACGTGATCCCACACCACCTGCCAGCGGCTGCCGCCCATGGCCAGCCCGGCCAGGCGAATGCTTTCGGGTACCGCCCGCAGGGCCTCGCGGGTGGCGACAATGATGATGGGCAGCACCAAAAGCGCCAGGGTGAGGGCCCCAGACAGCACCGAGCGGCCGCCGGTAATTGGCTCCATGAGGCGCACGAAGGCGGCCAGCCCCAGCAGCCCGTAGATGATGGAGGGCACCCCCGCCAGGTTGCTGATGTTGATCTCAACAAAGCGGGTAAACCAGCTGTCGGTGGAAAATTCTTCCAGGTAGAGCCCGGCCCCGACCCCGATGGGGAAGGCCACCACCGGAACCATGATCATCACCCAGAAGGTGCCCGCCAGGGCTCCGACAATGCCAGCATTTTGGGGCCGGCGGGAGGGAAAGCTGGTGAGAAACTGCCAGTTGAGGCGGCCCAGGCCCTGGCTGAGCACGTCGAACAGGAGCCAGCCCAGCACGCCAATGGCGATCGCCGTGGCCACCCAGGCGGCCACCAAAAACCAGCGGTCGGCGACGTAGCGCCGGGGCAAGTTGCCCGCAAACTCGCGCTCCTCAGCCACCACGGGCGGGGCAACCGGAAACTCGGAGGGGGATGAGGCCATTACTCGTATTTCTCCCGAAAGCGACGCACAAACCAGAAGCTAACTATGTTGAGGGTGAGGGTGATCAGAAACAGCGCCATGCCCACTGCAAAAATGGTCTTGTAGGCCAGCGACCCGTAGGAGGCATCTCCCAGGCTGACCTGCACAATGAAGGCGGTCATGGTCATCACCGGAATCAGCGGGTTGATAAAGCCCAGGCTGCCGTCGATGGGCTGGGGGTTTTGCCCCGCCGCCAGGCTGACAATCATGGTTTCGCCAATGGCCCGCGACACCGCCAAAATCACCGAGGCCACAATGCCCGACAGCGCGGCGGGCAGCACCACCGCCTGAATCACCTCGCGCTTGGTGGCCCCCATGGCAAAGGCCCCCTGGCGCAGATCCTGGGGCACGGCGTTGATGGCGTCTTCGCTCAGCGATGCCACCAGGGGCAAAATGCTAATGCCCAGCACCATGCCAGCGCTGAGGGCGTTGAACCCCTGCAAGGCCGGAATGATGCTCTGCAAGAAGGGGGTGACCGTCAGCAGGGCGAAGTAGCCAAACACCACCGAGGGCACCCCGGCCAGCAGCTCCAGGATCGGTTTGAGCACCTGGCGCAGCCGGGGGGCGGCGTACTCGCTCAGGAAAATGGCGATCATCAGCCCCAGGGGCACCGCCACGGCCATGGCGATGGTGCTGGTGAGCAGGGTGGCGCTGATCAGCACAAAAATGCCAAAGCTGGCGCTCTGGAACAGCGGCGTCCAGCGGGTGTCGGTCAAAAACCGCCGCACCGCGTGGAAAAAGCCCGCGGCCTCACTGGGCGGCGTCACCCCCAGGGCCTCGGCCTGGTCAAATAGCTGGGCGGGGTCGGCGGCTTCAATTTGGTCGCTGAGGGTTTGCAGCTGCTCGGCGGTGGCATTGGGCAAGAGGTCGGGCAGCTGTTTGAGCCACAGCGACTGCCGAAAGAAGGGGTCGGAGAAAAACTCGATGGTCTCAAAGATCAGGGTCAGTACAATGCCCAGGGTGGTCAAGATGGAAATGGCGGCAAACACCAGGCAAATCACCCGAACGGTGCGTTCGACCCGGCGACTGCGGCGGCGGTTGGGCTGCCACAGGGCAGCCTCGGTGGAAGAAGGTGGGAACTCGGCTGGCATGGCGGCAAGGTCTGGGGTCGGCGGTGGGGCGGGGTCAGTATATTACGTAAGCTAAGCTGCGATCGCACCCT
>DATIVG010000493.1:0-3383 GCA_035466075.1 Nodosilinea sp.
ATCAAGGTAGAAACCGGCTAGAAATTTTGGCTTCACGGGCAAATTTTTTCGTTTAAACCGGCCTAGATCTAAAGTACTAGGCGCTGGGCCAACAAATTGGCATTTCGTATTTCAATAGCTGCAATTTTTGAAGGGCTTTCATCGTGATTGACTATCTTTTACCTCTGCCGCTGGGCCTCATGGCCCAGATTCCTGGGCCAACCGCTGTTACCCCCGAGGAGGCTGCTGCGATCTTTTCAGGGCCGCAGTTCTTTATTGCCCTGCTCTCAGGGCTGATCCTGTCCTTTGGCTTTCAGCTGCTGCTGACTAACCTGTCCGTGGCCGCTGGGCTCTCCTACGTGGGTAGCTCGTCGTCGGGCGATTCCTCCGGCGGCAGCGGCAAAAAGATTGGCACCGCCTTCGGCGTTTGGACCCTGGTGACGGTCAGCCTGGCGCTGTTTTTCGCCTGCTTTTTAGCCGTCAAACTCAGTCTCTACAGCAGTGTGGCGCTGGGGGCGATCACCGGCTTAGTGGTGTGGGGCCTCTACTTTTGCCTGCTGTTTTGGTTTAGCTCCACCACCGTGGGGTCGCTGATTGGCTCTGTGGTCAAAACCGCCACCTCCAGTTTTCAGTCGCTGCTGGGGGCGGCCACCGGGGCCGTGGGGGCCAAAATGGCCAGCCACCAGGTGGTCGAAACCGCCGAAGCCACCGCCGCCGCCGTGCGCCGCGAGCTCACCGCCGGTTGGGATGGTGTGGATATCAAATCCACCCTGCAGGATTACGTCAAAAGCCTTAGCTCTCCTGCCCTGGAAACCACCGGCCTAGAGGCTGAGTTTGAGCGCCTAATTGGCGAGTCAGACCTCACCAACCTGGCCGACCGCGACACCCTCAGCCAGCTCAGCCGCGACAGCTTTGAAAAGCTGGTCAGCAGCCGCACCGACCTGTCGCGCAAGGAGGTCAGCCGCATTGCCGATCGCCTCTACGGCACCTGGCGCAAAGCCCTGGATAAATCCTCCAGCAGCAACTCCCTGGGCGAACTGGTGGAATATCTGAAGTCGGCCCACCCCGAGGAGCTGCTGGCCGAAACCCTGGGCGATCGCCTCGACAGCTTTCTCGATGAGTTTCGCCAGCGGCGTAAGGGCTCTCAGAAAGGAGCCCAGAGCGGTATCTTGGCCCAGGGCCTCAGCACCCTGATGGGCGTGGTAATGGCCCGCGCTGACCTCTCTGATTTAGATGTTGAAAAAATCTCCGGGCGGCTGAAGCAGGCCCAGCAGGAGTTTGGCAGCCAGGTAGATGTGGTGGCCAGCCGGGTCAGCGGCAGCGATCGCTACAGCGTGGTCAGGGCCGATGTCGAGGCCTATCTGCTCAACGCCTACCCCTGGCAGCTCACCACCCAGCGCATGCAGAAAGAGTTTTGGGACGTGATCTACGACCCCACCGCCGACCCCGGCCTGATGCGCCAGGAGCTGATGAATCTCGACCAGGCCTTTTTTGCCGACACCCTCGCCCCGCGCGGGCTGCTCACCCAGGGTGAAATCGCCAACGTATCGCGCCAGCTCGAAGTGGTGCGCACCCAGGCCCTGGAGGAAGTCTCAGAGCGCTACCGCCTTGAGGCCGCCAAGGATACCCAGGTCAAAATCTACGCCTTTTTGCGCCAGACCCCGCGCGAAGAGCTGCTGTCTGACATGGGTAGCCGCGCCTTTCATAGCCTGCTCGACGACCCCTACGCCGATGCTGACATTCTGCAAGAGCGGTTTGTCCCCTTTGGCTATGACGCGTTTGCCCAGGCCCTCAACACCCGCAACGACCTCAGCGATACCGAGGTCAACGCCATTGCCACCCGCCTGGAAGGGGTGATGAACCAGCTCCAGGCCGATGCGGCGGGGCTGCAATCCTCCGCCAAGGCCAGGGTTGACAACCAGTGGCAGGCGCTTCAGCACTACCTGCAAAACACCCACAAAGCGGAACTCAACCCCGAGGGCATCAAGGCCGACCTCAAAACCCTGCTGAATGAGCCCGATGCGGGGATTCATCGCCTGCGCCAGCGGCTGGCCCGGTTTGACCGCGACACCCTGGTGCAGCTGCTCAACCAGCGCCAAGACCTCTCCGAGGCCGAGATCAACCACACCCTCGACCAGATCGAGTCGGTCTGGTACCAGTCGATCCACGCGCCCGCCGCCCTCACCGCCCAGGCCAAGGCCAAGTACGACGAGGCCACCAGCGCCATTGAGCGCTATCTGCTGGAAACCGGCAAGCCCGAGCTCAACCCCGAGGGCATTCGCCGCGATCTGGAGCTGCTGGTCAACCAGCCCCAGGCGGGGCTCCAGGCGGTGCGCGACCGGCTCTCTGCCATGGATCGCGACACCCTGGTGCAGCTGCTCAGCCAGCGCGACGACCTCAGCGAGGCCGAAGTCAACCAGGTGATCGACGATGTGCTGAGCACCACCCGCGACCTGCTGCGTATGCCCCAGCGGCTGGCGCGGCGGGCCCAGGCCCAGGCGATCTCCTTTGAGCAGGCCCTGGAGGACTACCTGCGCAACACCGACAAGGCGGCGCTCAACCCCGAGGGCATTAAGCGCGACCTGCAGCTGTTGCTCAACGACCCGCGCCTCGGCGCCGAGCGGCTGCAAACGCGGCTCTCGCAGATCGACCGCGACACGGTAGTGGCCCTGGTCGCCCAGCGCCCCGACATGACCCAAGAAGAAGCGGAAGCTGCCGTTGACCAGGTGCTGGCGGTGCGCAACCAGATTGTGGCGCAGATTCGCAAGGTGCAGGAGCGCGTTACCTCGGTGCTACGGGGCATTTTGGCCCGCGTGCGCAATTACCTTGACTCGTTGGGTCGCCCGGAGCTGGACTACTACGGCATTCGCCGCGACTTGCAGCAGCTGATGGATGATCCCCAGGCCGGGCTGGAGTCGCTGCGGGTGCGGCTCAACCAGGTCGATCGCGGCACGCTGGTGGCGCTGCTGAGCTCCCACGACGCCATCTCTGAGGCCGATGCCGACCGCATTATTGGCCAGGTGGAAGATGTGCGCAACACGGCCCTGAGCAAGGCCGAACAGCTGGAGCACGCGGTCGAAAGTCGCCTGACGGAGATCAAGCACCAGGCCTACCAGCAGGTGGAGGACACCCGTAAGACCGCCGAGGCGGCGGCCTGGTGGATCTTCGCCACGGCGACTGTCTCGGCCCTTAGCGCAGCGGCGGCGGGGGGTCTGGCGGTAATCAGCTAGATACCATCTGGTCGTTCGTATAGCTAAGAGGGCAGGCGATTGAATCGCCTGCCCTCTTTAATGTTGGTGTATTGGAGGAGGGGTGCGATCGCACCCCCTCCCCCAATATCCATACACCCTCGCCCCGCCAAATCTCACCTTCACCCCGGCAGCGGCTCAGCCGCCGCCACCCCC
>DATIVG010000494.1:0-19971 GCA_035466075.1 Nodosilinea sp.
ATTCAAAACTCAAAACTCCCCCTCCCTCCCATGACCCTGATTCTCAAAAACATCCTCGCCATCTACCAGCGCGAGCTGCAAAGCTACTTTGCCTCGCCCCTGCCCTACATCATTGCCGCCGTGTTCTGGCTGCTGGGCGGCTTCTTTCTGGTGGCGATTTTGCTGGGCCCCCAGGGCATTTTGGCCCAGGCGGCCATGGCCGACCAGGCGGTGCAGATGGGAATGCCCCCCGCGCCGCCCTTTGATGTGGCCTACGAGTTCAACAAGTCCTACGTAGGGCTACTGGGGTCGCTGTCGATGTTTGTGCTGCCCATGCTTTCCATGGGGCTCTACGCCGACGAGCGCAAGCAGGGCACCCTGGAGCTGCTGGCCACCTCGCCGGTGACCAACTGGGCCGTGGCCCTGGGCAAGCTGCTGGCGGTGGTGAGCTTTTACATCGCCATGGTGCTGCCGCTGATGGTGTGCCAGGCTGTGGCCCTGGGGGCCGCCACGCCGCCCACCGGGTCGGGGGTATTTTTGCTGTCGCACCTGGGGCTGGTGCTGCTGGCCGCCAGCGTGCTGGCCCTGGGCATGTTTATCTCGTCGCTGACCGAGAGCACCGTGCTGGCGGCGATCATGACCTTCGCGCTGATTCTCATGCTGTGGCTGGTGGATGCGGTGGCCCAGGGGCTGCCGGGGGTGGTCGGCCAGGCCATTGCCCACCTCTCGCTGCTCAAGCACTTCACCGACTTCACCGAAGGCATTTTTGACACCGGCGGGCTGGTGCTGTTTCTGTCGTTCATTGGGCTGGGGCTCTACCTCACCGCCCAGTCCATTGAGACGCTCCGCTTCCAGCGGTCCTAGCGCCTGGGCCAGAGTTAACGTGCAGCAAAAACGTGCAGCAGATTAGTAGTAGCGAGTGATGGCGATGAAATCGTTTTCGGTCTACCAAAAGTATTTGAAATATCTGGCCCTGCCGGGGCTGGCGCTGGTGACAGCAGGGCTGCTGGCCGGGGTGCTGGCCGGGTGGACGCTGCTGCCGGCGGGGCTGCTGGCCGGGGGCATTGGCCTGCTGCTGCTGGGCCTGGTGCTGGGCAACCATGGCCAGGGCAGGTTTTGGGCCCAGCGCTCCACCGAGGCCGGGGCCAATGCCCTGGTGTCGGCCCTGGCGGTGCTGGCCATTTTGGGGTTGGTCAACTTTTTGGCCGTGCGCTATGCCAGCCGGGTTGACCTCACCGAAAACCAGATTTTCACCCTGGCGCCCCAGTCCCAGGAGGTGGTGCGATCGCTGGAGAACCCCACCCGCATCGTGATTTTTGACCCCCTGCCCAACCCCCAGGATCGCCAGCTGCTGGAGAGCTATCGCCAGGCGGGCTCACAGTTTAGCTTTGACTACGTCAACCCCTTCAGCGATCCGCGCCTGGCCCAGGAGTTTGGCGCTTCTGAGCAGGGCATGGTGTTTTTAGAGAGTGGCGAGACCCGTCGCTACCTGCAAAATGTGGGCCCCAGCGAGCGGCTGTCGGAGCGATCGCTGACCAACGCCCTCGATCAGGTGATTAGCGATCGCACCCTCACCGTGTACTTCACCCAGGGCCACCAGGAGTTTGTCTTCGACGGCAGCGACACCGGCTTTTTGCAGGCCGCCACCGCCCTCGAAGAAAAAAACGCCCTGGTGCAGCCCCTCGATCTCTCCCAAACCGGAGCGGTGCCCGACGATGCCAGCGTGGTGGTGGTGGCTGGCCCCGCCGCCGAATTTTTCCCGGCCGAGGTGGCGGCCCTGCAAACCTACCTCGACGGCGGCGGCAGCCTCATGCTGCTGATCGACCCCCGCACCAGCCCCGGCCTCGACAGCCTGCTTGACCCCTGGGGGGTCACCCTCGACGAGCGCATCGTGCTCGACACCTCCGGCAGCGGCCAGCTGGTGGGCCTGGGGCCCGCCGCCCCCCTGGTCACCGACTACGGCGACCACCCCATCACCCGCGACTTTGGCGGCGGGCGTTCCTTCTTTCCCCTGGTGCGGCCGGTCAATGTCGAAGCAGTGCCGGGGGTAACGGCAGTGCCCCTGCTGGAGAGCAACCCCCAAAGCCGGGCTGAGGCCCTCTCTGCCGAGGGCGAACTCCAGTTTGACGAAACCGCTCCTCCCTCCGGTCCCTACACCCTGGGGGTCGCCCTCAGCCGCCCGGTCGAAGGGGCTACCGCCGCTGGTGCCGCCCCCGATGATCCTGCCCCCGACGAACCCGCCCCCGAAGCGCGCCTGGTGGTGATCGGCAACGCCACCTTTGCCACCGACGGCCTGTTCGAGCAGCAGCTCAATGGCGACGTCTTTCTCAACGCGGTCAGCTGGCTGGGGCAGCAAACCGACGCCACCCTCTCCATTCGCCCCCGCGAAGTGGTCAACCGCCGCATCACCATGACCGTGCAGCAGCAGATTGGCCTGGGGGTGTTTGCCCTGCTGGTGCTGCCTCTAATCGGCTTTGTCCTGGCGCTGCTGATGTGGCTGCGGCGGCGTTGAACCACCAGCGCGATCAATTGCTGCCGCATTCCGGCCACAGTTCGCTAATATGGAGGAGTTCAAGCCACCGGGTTTGGACTCCTTTAGCAGAAATGTTTAGGGAGGTGGGTCGAGGCCCACTTTTTTATTGGCATTATTTCAGACCTCTAGATGGTACATCCCCTGATTCCCCAGGTGCTCGAACTGGCGGCCCCCGTTGCCCAAGAACTAGGGCTAGAAGTGGTGGAGGCGGTTTTTCAAACCAACCAGTCGCCGCCGGTGCTGCGCATTGACGTACGCAGCCTCGAAAACGAAGATACCGGCCTAGAAGACTGCGAAAAAATGAGCCAGGCTTTTGAAGCAGTGCTCGACACCACCGACATCATTCCCGATGCCTACGTGCTTGAGGTGTCGAGCCCTGGGGTCTCTGCCGCCCTGGAGACCGACCGCGACTTTGTGGTGTTTAAGGGGTTCATGGTGGAGGTCAACCTATCCACTCCCCACAAAGACAAGCGGCACTGGGTGGGTCAGCTGGTGCGGCGCGACGAGGCCGCCGTGGTGCTGAGCCAAAAAGGCAAAACCGTCACCCTGCCCCGAGCGCTGGTGGTGTCGACTCAGCTGAGCGACCAAAGCCCCGACTGACAACCGCTCGACTCAACATTCTTTTCATTAATTCAGCCCCTGGAGGTGAGTGATTATGTCACTGGTTAGTCTGCCGAATTTGCAGGAAATGATCGATGTCATCAGCCGCGAGCGCAACCTGCCCAAGCACGCGGTCGAAAACGCCCTGCGAGAGGCCCTGCTCAAGGGCTACGAGCGCTACCGCCGCACCCGCGAAATCGACACCCACTTCGACGAAGAATACTTCGACAATTTTGACATTGAGCTCGATGTCGATGACTACGACGACCAGGGCTTTCGGGTGCTGGCCACCAAAACCATTGTCGATGAAGTCACCAGCCAGGACCACGAAATCGCCCTGGCTGAGGTGCGCGAAGTGGCCCCCGAAGCCCAGGCTGGTGACACCGTAGTGCTCGATGTCACCCCCGACCAGCGCGACTTTGGCCGCATGGCCGCCATTCAAACCAAGCAGGTGCTGGCCCAAAAGCTGCGCGACCAGCAGCGCAAGCTGGTGCAGGAAGAATTTCAAGACCTGGAGGGCAGCATTCTCTCGGCGCGGGTGCTGCGCTTTGAGCGCCAGTCGGTGATCATGGCGGTCAGCAGCGGCGTCGGCCAGCCCGAAGTGGAGGCCGAGTTGCTCAAGCGCGACCAGCTTCCCAACGACAACTACCGGGCAAACGCCACCTTCCGCGTCGCCCTCAAGAAGGTGTCCGAGGGGTCTCACCGGGGGCCACAGCTGCTGGTCTCGCGGGCCGATGCGGCGCTGGTGGTGGAGCTCTTCACCAACGAAGTGCCCGAAATTGAAGACGACATTGTGCGCATTGTGGCGGTGGCCCGCGAGGCCAACCCGCCCTCGCGCTCCGTGGGCCCGCGTACCAAGATCGCCGTCGATACCCTGGAGCGCGATGTTGACCCCGTGGGCGCCTGCATTGGGGCAAGGGGCTCCCGCATTCAGGTGGTGGTCAACGAGCTGCGGGGCGAAAAAATCGATGTGATTCGCTGGTCGCCCGACCCGGCCACCTACATTTCCAACGCCCTCAGCCCGGCTCGGGTCGATGAGGTGCGCCTGGTCAACCCCGACGATCGCCAAGCCCACGTGCTGGTGCCCGAAGACCAGCTCAGCCTGGCCATCGGCAAGGAGGGTCAAAATGTGCGTCTGGCGGCCCGTCTCACCGGCTGGAAGATCGATATCAAAGACTCCGGCAAGTACGATTACGACGAGGAAGACCGCAAGATTGCCGATTTGATCGCAGCGCGAGAAGCGGCGGCGGCTGAGGCCGCAGAGCAGGCGGCAGAAGAAGCTGAGGCAGCCGAGTGGGCGGCGGCGGCAGCTGCCCAGCGAGCCGCCGAGCGGGCGGCGCTGGAGGAAGCTGCGGCAGCTGAGGCAGCCGACGACACCCCCGAAGACATTGAGGCCATCGCTGCGCCCGTCGGCGCAGCGACAGCTGTCGCTGACGTCGATCCTGATGGTGACGTGGCGGCCGACAGCGAAGCCGAGGCCCCCGCGCCCGACGCCGAGGCTCCCGATCTGGTCGAGGCCGTTCAGGAGGAAGAATAGCCCCCGCCCTATGCAACCAAACTACCGACGCTGCGTCAGCTGTCGGCGGGTGGCCCCCAAGGCCGACTTCTGGCGTGTGGTCAGGGTTTACCCCGACCGTACGGTGCGCCTAGATTATGGCCTGGGGCGGTCGGCCTACCTCTGCCCCCAGGCCGACTGCCTGCGCCAGGCCCAAAAAAAGAGCCGCCTGGGTCGAGCCCTCAAGGCCAATGTGCCAGAGGAACTCTACCAGCAGCTGTGGCAGCGCTTAGGCGACAGCGCCCCTGCTCCCGGCCTCGATCGCCCCGCCCGATCCCCCTCACCCAAGGAAACCATTGCTCAAATTGACCGACCAACCAAGAACTTTTGCAAATGAAATGACTCTAGGGGCAATCCCTTTGAGATTCTGTTCATTGGGGAGGCAACTGATTACACTCATAGTATGGGTAACCGATCGGCCCCTTGGTGATCGGTAAACTTGCTTAAGGGCCCCATGTCCGCCTGGCCTTGGTTTACAATGCCAAGCTAGGGCTAACGTATCCGTCAGAATGGTTTGATGTCGTTTTGTTGGACGAAGCGGGTTGGTTTATGGAACAAGCTTGACTAGCGTAGGGAGATGTGGATGAACGGCAAAGTGAGAATTTACGAGTTGTCTAAGGAACTGAATTTGGAGAACAAGGACATCCTGGCGATCGCAGAGCGCCTCGACATTGCCGCGAAAAGTCACAGCAGCACCATCGCTGAGTCAGAAGCTGACCAAATTCGTTCGGAGGCTCGCAAGTCTCGCAACGTCGGTAGTGTCAATCGCCCAGACCGCCCGCGGCCGCCTGCGCCCGTCAAAAACGGCGCCCGCCCCGAGCGGAAACAGCAAATTTTAGAGATTCGCCGCCACCGGGTCACCCCCAAGGCCGAGGCCCCCAGCGACGCTCCTGTTGCTCCCAATCCCGTCGCCCCATCGAGCGCGCCAGGCAAGCCGATGCGCCCCAGCGGTGACAACCTTTCTGCACCGCCCAGTCGCCCTGGGGCAGTGCCTCCGGTCGATCAGACTGAGCTCAAGCCCAAGGCTCCGGTAGCTGCCGGTCGGCCCACCGCTGAGGTAGCGGCCACTCCCGAGGCCCCAGAGCGGCCTGTGGCCATGCCGGTGAAGCCTCGCCCAGAGCTGGTCGGCCCCGTTTCTCGCCAGCGCCCCGACGATGACAGCCGCGCCGACGTCGCGCCCGATGTAGCCCGTCCCCCTCGCCCGGTGATCAAGCGGGCCGATCGCTCCGGCGACCGGCCAATGGAGGTGCGCATTGTCGATGGGGGGCCGCCGCGACCGACCATCCCCATTCGCGAAATCGACGGCGACGAAGACGTCACGCGCCTCAAGCCCAAGCCTAAGCTGCGTCGCCCCAACGCCGACGCCGATACCGCCAGGGCTGAAGCCGAGCGGGCTGCCGCCCCGGCCGGAGGCGATTCGATCTCTGTCATTGGGGTAGGTGGTCTCGATGAATCTCATCCCCGACGGCCATCGCCCCCTCGCCACAAACGCGAAGAGCGCGAGGACGAGGACGACGATCAAAAGATGCGGGAGAAGGCCAGCAAGGTTGGCAAAACCAAGCGCCGTGGACAGGGCGTGCTGGGCGAAGATGACGACGACCTGGATGTGCTGGTCGATGAACTCGGCGAAGACGATGAGCAGGCCACTGACGCTCAAAATCTGAGCATTTCTCTGGCGCGTCCGCCCAAGCCCAAGGGGATGGGCGGAGCCAGGCCATCGTCCCCCACCATGAAGACCCACAAGCCTCAGCACCGCGACAGCGGTGGGGGCGGTCGCTCTCGCCGGGGTCGTCGCGAAGCTCAGCCGACCCAGGAGCGTCCTGAGCTGATTGTGCTCTCGGAAGGGCTGACGGTGCACGAGCTGGCCGAGCAAATTATGGTGCCCGAGACCGAGCTGATCAAATCCCTGTTCTTTAAGGGAATTGCTGCCAACATCAACCAAACCCTCGATATCGAAACCGCCAAAATGGTGGCCGAAGAATTTGAGGTCATGGTGGAAACCAGCGAGGTCGAGTCGGAGGCGAAGAAAGTTACCGAAATGCTCGATGCAGCTGACCTCGACAGCCTGCAACGGCGCCCGCCGGTGGTGACGATCATGGGCCACGTTGACCACGGTAAGACCACCCTGCTCGACTCTATTCGCAAAACCAAGGTGGCCCAAGGCGAGGCAGGGGGGATTACCCAGCACATCGGTGCCTACCATGTCGATGTGGAGCATGACGGTGTCTCGCACCAAATTGTCTTCCTCGACACCCCAGGTCACGAAGCGTTCACCGCTATGCGGGCTCGCGGTACTCGGGTGACCGACATCGCCATTCTGGTGGTGGCCGCCGACGACGGCGTGCGACCCCAGACCATTGAGGCGATCAGCCACGCTAAGGCTGCTGAAGTGCCGCTGATTGTTGCTATCAACAAGGTCGACAAGGAAACTGCCAACCCCGATCGCGTCAAGCAAGAGCTGATGGAGCACGGTCTGGTGCCCGAGGAATGGGGTGGCGACACCATCATGGTGCCGGTGAGCGCCCTGGCTGGCGATAATCTCGACAGCCTGCTCGAAATGATTGTGCTGGTGGCCGAGGTCGGCGACCTGCAAGCCAACCCAGATCGTTTGGCCCGGGGTACGGTGATTGAAGCCAACCTCGACAAGGCTCGGGGTCCTGTGGCTACGCTGCTGGTGCAAAACGGCACCTTGCGGGTCGGCGATTCGCTGGTGGCAGGTCCTGTGTTGGGCAAGGTCAAGGCCATGCTCGACGACCGCCTCCAGCGGGTTCAAGTGGCTGGACCTTCCTTTGCTGTCGAGGTGCTGGGTCTCAACGACGTGCCCGCCGCTGGGGATGAGTTTGAGGTCTACCCCGACGAGAAAACCGCTCGGGCCGTGGCCGACAAGCGCATGTTGGATCAGCGCCAATCGCGTCTACAGCAGTCGATGGCCTCTCGCCGGGTGACGCTGAACACCATTTCGGCCCAGGTGCAGGAGGGCGATCTCAAGGATCTCAACCTGTTGCTGAAGGCCGATGTGCAGGGCTCCATCGAAGCTATTTTGGCGGCCCTTCAGCAGTTGCCCCAGAACGAGGTGCAGATTCGCGTGCTGCTGGCTGCCCCTGGGGAGATTAGCGAAACGGACGTTGACCTGGCTGCCGCCAGCGGTGCCGTCATTGTTGGTTTCAACACCACGCTGGCTCCAGGGGCGCGGCAGTCAGCCGACCGCCAGGGCGTCGATGTGCGCGACTACGAGGTCATCTACAACCTGCTCGACGATATTCAGGGGGCGATGGAAGGTCTTCTGGATCCTGAAATGGTGGAAGAGGCCCTGGGCCAGGTGGAAGTACGGGCGGTGTTCCCGGTGCGGAAGGGGGCTGTGGCCGGGTGCTACGTGCTCTCTGGCAAGGTCACCCGCAACTGCAATCTGCGGGTGGTGCGCAGCGGTGAGGTGGTTTACACCGGTAAACTCGACTCCCTCAAGCGCATGAAGGAAGACGCGAAGGACGTGGCCGCTGGCTTTGAATGCGGCATCGGCATCGACAACTTCAGCGATTGGAAGGAAGGCGACATTATCGACGCCTACCGTCTGGTGACGAAGCGACGTACTCTGGCGATGGTGTAGGAGTTGGCAACGCGATGGCAGCCTGGCGCTACGATCCTTATCTTTGGGTGCACCTAGCCGGATTGGCGACGGTGCCCCTGTGGTTGGATCTGGGGCTCTTGGGTTTGGCGGTGGGCAACCCCACTTTCCCGGCCCTGGAGCTAGCGGTAATTATTGCCATCGGGGTACTGCCTGTATTGGCGATGCAGCTCGTTCGCCCCTTTTGTATCTATAGTGTGCCGGGGCTGGCCCTCCGCCCGACCGCTATGGGAGATGAGCGTCGGCGTCTGTTGACTCAGTTTCGGGGCTGGCGGGTGCGGCTGGGGGCGTTGCTGGTGCCGCTGCCGCTGGTGTGGGTGTTGCTAAAGCTCTACCCGCTGGCATTTTTGGCCCGTGACCTGACGCCCTTTGATGGTGGGGGACGCTGGGGCGGAGTTGCGATCGCAGCTTTTGCCTTCCTCATGGCCAATCTGTTTCTGCAGGTGCCCGTAGCCGTTCTCCAGGTGCTGGCCACCTCCACTCGCCGTCTGTCAGCTTTGCCTCCCTACCCGGTGGCCGCCGTGGCTACCGATTTCACCCTCGTGGGGTGGCCAGTTGGCCACATCCTGCCCGATATAGCGGCTGCCCCGGCCCCGGCTCATCCTCGTTCTCCCTCCGCAGATCACCCAGACCTGATCCCCAGCCAAATGGAGGCAGGCGCTGACTCCCCGCCTCTTGGCAATGCTGAAAACGATCTTCCTGGGGCTGCCGTCGATCGCGGTGTTCCGCCGTTAGAACACGAGGAGTCATCCTCTCTACTGCCCCCTGCTTCTGAAGTAGATCCAGACCATGGGTCCCCAGATCACCCGTCGACTGGGACAGTTTCTCAGCTCGCAATTCAACCCCCCCAGGCGGCAGACAAGGATGTACAGGTTGAAGACCAGCCGCTCAATCATGACCCCGAGAACTCTCACCCTGAAACCCTTCACCCCGAGACCCTTCACCCTGAGATAGATCCCGCAGCGGTCGCTGAAGCTGAACCCGTTGAGGTCAGCGCCGTTTCAGTGAATTCTTACATCAACGTCGGCTAGATGATTGTCGATATTGCCATAGATATTTTTCAATTGTTGAGACTGTGGCCCTAGTCACAATCGGCGTTCGGGGGTTGCGCTATCGTAGGATCAGACAGCTGTTCCAGGCCGAAGCGCTACAAAGCCAAACCGTCGGTTCCTTCGGTATCGGAATGGCCCCAGACATTCAGTGTTCACCTAAAATTCCTCCGAGGCAGCTATGGCCGTAACTCGTTCTGCAAACTCCACACCGCTCTCTGACCACGCCCGAATTTGGTTTAGCCTTAAAAATGCGATCGCAAGTAGCTCCGGCTTCAAAAGCTGGAAAGGTGAACTCCCCGCCGCCGAAGCGGAGACAGCGCCCCTCGATCAGCTGGTGCGTCGCTACCTGCGCGAGACCCTAGAAACCCTCGCCTACTAAACGCCGATCTGGTAGTACTCGCGATACCAATCCACAAATTGCTGAATGCCCACCTCGATCGGGGTGCTGGGCGCAAAGCCCACATCGTTCATCAGATCGCTTACATCGGCATAGGTTGCCGGTACATCCCCCGGCTGCATGGGCGCCAGGATAGTCTCAGCCTTCTTGCCCAGGGCTGCCTCAATCACCTGAATGAAGCGCAGCAGCTCCACCGGTTGATGGTTGCCGATATTGTAAATCCGATATGGGGCCTGGCTATCGCTGGTCGGGTCTGAGTTGCCTGTCGGCGGGCGTTCCATCACCCGCACCACCCCTTCCACCACATCGTCAATAAAGGTGAAATCCCGCTTCATCTGGCCCTGGTTAAACACCTGGATCGGCTGGCCCGCTAAAATCGCCTCAACAAACTTAAAATAGGCCATGTCTGGACGGCCCCAGGGGCCATACACCGTAAAAAAACGCAGCCCCGTGGTTGGAATTTCGTACAGACTGCTGTAGGCATGGGCCATCAACTCATTGGCCTTTTTTGTCGCCGCATAGAGCGACACCGGATGGTCAACCCGATCCTCCACCGCAAACGGCACCTTGCGATTGGCGCCGTACACCGAGCTAGAGGAGGCAAAAACCAGGTGGTCAACCCCCATCAACCGGCAGCCCTCCAGCAAATTTAAAAACCCCGACAGGTTGCTGTCAGAGTAGGCAAAAGGGTTCTCCAACGAGTAGCGCACCCCCGCCTGGGCCGCCAGATGCACCACGTACTGAAAGCGGTGGCCCCTAAACAGCGTCAACATGCCCTCGCGGTCAAACAGGTCAAGCTGCTCAAAGGTAAACCCCGCATCGGGCTCTAGCTGAGCCAGGCGATCGCGCTTCAGCCTCACGTCGTAGTAGTCATTGAGATTATCGATGCCATAGACCTCAAGGCCGCTGTCCAACAGCCGCCGCGCCACAAAATATCCGACAAATCCTGCGACCCCAGTAACCAGTACGGCGATGGCCGTTTCCTCCTGCTGCACTACCTGTCCAGGCTAGTGCCAGTATTGTGCCTCAGCGGCGGGCAAATCTTAAGTCTTTTGCCTAATTTTGCCTCCGATGGCCCCAGCAATTAGCCATTGCCGTCATCGGTGCTAGGATCAGGCCAAAGTAACCCAGAAGAATGGCAAGAGAGAAAGGACGTAGTCGTACATGCAAGAATTTGAAAAAACAATCTCCTTTGGTGGTCGCGATATTCACCTAAGGGGTGGGCTGCTTGCCCCCCAGGCCGGTGGGGCCGTGTTGGTACAGTCGGGCGAGACGGCGGTTTTGGTCACGGCCACCCGCTCAGCCGGGCGGCAGGGCATCGATTTTTTACCTTTGTTGGTTGATTACGAAGAGCGTCTTTACGCCGCTGGGCGCATTCCCGGCGGTTTTTTGCGGCGAGAAGGCCGTCCCCCTGAGCGGGCAACGCTCATTTGTCGGCTGATTGATCGGCCCATGCGGCCTTTGTTTCCCCAGTGGCTGCGCGATGACATTCAGATCGTCGCCACCACCCTGGCTATGGATGAGCAAGTCCCCCCCGATGTCCTAGCGGCTACGGGAGCTTCCATTGCGGTGCTGCTGGCCAAAATCCCGTTCTATGGCCCAATGGCGGCGGTGCGCGTGGGCCTGGTGGGCGATGATTTCATTATCAACCCCACCTACAAAGAAGTGGAAACCGGGGATCTAGACCTGGTGGTGGCCGGTTCGCCCGACGGCGTCATTATGGTCGAAGCCGGAGCCAACCAGCTGCCCGAGGCGGATGTCATTGAAGCCATCGACTTTGGCTACGAGGTGGTGCAAGACCTGATCCAAGCCCAGCTGGCGCTGATCAAAGAGCTGGGTATTGAGGTGGTGACCGAGCAGGAGCCCGAAACAGACCCCACCCTGGCTACCTTTATCGAAGAAAAAACTGCGGCGGCGATCAAAGACGTGCTCAAGCAGTTTAGTCTGACCAAGCCCGAGCGCGATGAAAAGCTAGACGCCATCAAAGATGAGCTGGTCGCCGCCATCGACACCCTAGAGGATGAAAACCCCATCAAAGTAGCGGTGGCCGAAAACGGTAAAGCCCTGGGCAATACCTACAAGTCGGTGACCAAAAAGCTGATGCGTCGGCAGATTGTTGACGAGAAGGTGCGGGTCGATGGCCGCCAGCTCGACGAAGTGCGTCCCATCTCCTGCCAAGTGGGTCTGCTGCCCAAGCGCGTGCATGGCACGGGGCTCTTTCAGCGAGGGCTCACCCAGGTGATGTCGGTGGCGACCCTGGGCACCCCCGGCGATGCCCAGATGATGGACGATCTCCACCCCGACGAAGAAAAGCGCTACCTGCACCACTACAACTTCCCCCCCTACTCGGTGGGTGAGACCCGACCCATGCGGTCGCCCGGTCGCCGCGAAATTGGCCACGGGGCTCTCGCTGAGCGGGCCATCGTTCCGGTACTGCCCTCTAAGGAAGAGTTTCCCTACGTGATTCGCGTGGTGTCGGAGGTGCTCTCCTCCAACGGCTCGACCTCCATGGGCTCGGTGTGTGGCTCTACCCTCTCGCTGATGGATGCTGGGGTGCCCATCACCAAGCCCGTCAGCGGTGCCGCCATGGGCCTGATTAAAGAAGGCGACGAGGTGCGTATTCTGACCGATATCCAGGGTATCGAAGACTTTTTGGGCGATATGGACTTCAAAGTCGCCGGTACCGACAGCGGCATCACCGCCCTGCAAATGGATATGAAAATCACCGGTTTGCCCCTTCAGGTGATCGCCGATGCTATCCACCAGGCCAAGCCCGCCCGCCTGCACATTCTTGAGAAAATGCTGGCCACCATCGACAAGCCTCGGGCTGAACTGTCGCCCTATGCCCCCCGCCTAATCAGCTTCAAGATTGATCCTGAGCTGATCGGCATGGTCATTGGCCCCGGCGGCAAGAAGATCAAGAGCATCACCGAGCAAACTGGTGCCAAGGTCGATATTAACGACGACGGCACCGTTACGGTATCGGCCATCGAAGGCGAAAAGGCGCTGCAAGCCAAGGCCCTGATTGAGGCTATTGTCTTCAAGCCCGCCGCTGGCGATGTGTTTGTTGGCCAGGTGACGCGGGTGATTCCGATTGGCGCCTTTGTGGAGTTTATCCCCGGTCAGGAGGGGATGATCCACATCTCCCAGCTGGCCGACTACCGCGTGGCCAAGGTTGAAGACGAGGTCAACGTGGGCGATGAGGTGATCGTCAAGGTGAGAGAAATCGATGGCCGGGGGCGGATCAACCTGACCCGCCTCAATATCCACCCCGATGAGGCGGCGGCAGCTCGCGAAGCTGCTGCCCTGCGTTAGATAGACCACGGGCGACCCGAGCCTCCGCAAGGCGGCGGAGAGGGCTGCGCCACCCCCTTGTCGTAGCGGCGTCTCCACCGACCCCTAGGCTCGATTTCCCGTGATTTTGCCCCCGCATCAGCCGTTGCACGCTGCAACATTTGATTCGGGGGTTCTTTTCTTAGTACGATGCAGAAATGCAAGTCTGTATATCTAGCCTCTAACCTCAAAACACCGTGCGAAAAATTGTTATTGCTGGCAACTGGAAAATGTACAAGACCCAGGGGGAGACCCTGGATTTTTTGCGCCATTTTCTTGGACAACTGACCGATACTCCCGACGATCGCGAGGTGGTGCTCTGTGCACCCTTTACTGCTCTGGGGGCATTGTCTAAAAGCCTGCACGGGGCACGCATTAAGGTGGGGGCCCAAAATATTCACTGGATGCCTGAGGGGGCGTTTACCGGGGAAATCTCCGGAGACATGCTGCGGGAACTGGGGGTTCGCTACGTGATTGTGGGCCACAGCGAGCGCCGTCAGTACTTTGCTGACACCGATGAAACGGTCAATCTGCGCCTTCAGGCTGCTCAGAAGTGCGGCCTTACCCCAATTTTGTGTGTCGGTGAAACCAAAGGTCAGCGCGATGCTGGCGAAACCGAAGCGGTGATCACCACCCAGATCGAAAAAGGTCTTGTCGATGTTGACCAAAACAACTTGATCATTGCCTATGAGCCAATCTGGGCGATTGGCACTGGCGACACCTGTGAAGCCGCCGACGCCAATCAGGTGATTGGCGGTATCCGCAAGCTGCTTAAAAACCCCGACGTGACGATTCAGTATGGTGGTTCGGTGAAACCGAGCAATGTCGATGAGCTGATGGCTCAGTCTGAGATCGATGGAGCCCTGGTGGGTGGGGCCAGCCTGGAGCCCGACAGCTTTGCCCGCATTGTTAACTTTCAGTAATTTGAGCCCTGGGTTTTCTAAAATCATCCTGGGGAAACCACAGCGCTAGAATACTGCCGCCTAATATGGCCCCAAGGGCACGCTCAGAGGGAGTGCTCTGGGGCCGGGTGGCAGTATTTGAGGGCTAGCGATGAATGTATTGGTGGTAGATGTTGGCGGCAGCAACGTCAAGATCTTGGCCACGGGCCAGACTACGGCTCGTAAGTTTGCTTCGGGGCCAAGCATGACTCCGCAGGCGATGGTGGCGGGGGTAAAGCAGCTGGCGGCAGACTGGGAGTACGACGTGGTGGCGATTGGTTATCCAGGCATGGTGACCAAAGGTCTGGTGGTTAAAGAACCCCAGAACCTGGCCCCTGGCTGGGTTGGTTTTGATTTTGAGGCGGCCTTTGGCTGCCCAGTGCGGATGATTAACGATGCGGCTATGCAGGCCCTGGGCAGTTACGAAAGTGGCACCATGCTGTTTTTAGGGCTGGGAACGGGGCTGGGTTCGGCGCTGGTGGTCGAGGGCGTGGTGGTGCCGATGGAGTTGGCTCACCTGCCGTACAAAAAGGGCACCTATGAGTACTACCTGGGCAAACGAGCCCTGGAGCGGCTGGGCAAAAAGCGGTGGCGCGAGTACGTCACCATTTGTGTGAGCCAGTTGAGCACTGCTCTACAGCTGGATGACGTGGTGCTGGGCGGTGGCCAGGTCAAGGAGTTGAAGGAACTGCCGGCGGGCTGTCGCGCCGGTGCCAACAGCCATGCGTTTATCGGTGGGTTTCGCCTGTGGGAGCCCGGTCGGGAGCGATTTGGGGCGACCGCTTAGGATGGTGGGCCAGGGCTGAGGCTGGTGGGCGAGCTGGGGTCACAGCCCTGGGAGGGGTTGAGGGGTTGAACGTAGCCCTGGTTGGCGGTGCTGCCGTCGGGCAGGGTGGCAAACTCTAGCCGGGCTCCGGTGAGGTCGGCATTGGTGAGGTCGGCCTGGTAGAGATCGGCGTAGCGGAGGTCGGCGCCGCGCAGGTCGGTGTTGGCTAGGTTGGCCTGGCGCAGGATGGCGCCGTAGAGGCTGGCCTCCGACAGGTTGGCACCCTGGAGCTGGGCGGAGCACAGGGCGGCATCGCGCAGTTCGGCCTGGGTGAGGTTGGCGTTGGTGAGGTCGGCTTGGGTGAGGGTGGCGTGGAGCATTTGGGCCTGGCTGAGATCGGCCTGGAGCAGGGTGGCCTCGGCCAAGTCGGCGCCCTGGAGGTTGGCCTGGTGCAGGGAGGCCTGGGTGAGGTTGGCGCGGTGTAGCACGGTGTTGATCAGCTGAGCCGTGCTGAGGTTGGCCTGGGTGAGATCGGCCTCACGGAAGTTTTTGCGGCTCAAATCTTGGCCGCTGAGGTCGGCGTTGGCCAGGTTGCACTGTTGACAACGGCGGTTGTCGGGGGTGGCGGCTACGGGCAGGGCGGCGGCTTCGGGGGCAGCTTCGGGGGGCTGGTAGCGGGCCAGCTGTTCTCGGGCTACCCGCAGGGCCGTGGGGGTAACGGCGGTCAACAGCACCAGCAGGCTGACTAAGATGTTCCATCGCATGGTTAAAACCAGGCCGTTGGCCCTAGGGTATTGCTCTTAACTCATCAGCTTTGCCCCCGGCGATCAGGAGGGCCTTAGTCAAGTTCTGATGGGTATTTTGGGCCTTTGTGTAAAGGTTTGCGGCCGGTGCTGAGGCGAGGATGACTGAGTCCGTATAAATACGCAGGCGTTGGCCAGGGTTCATCAAAGTATCACAGACTACTGCGGGTGAATTCGCAGATTCTTGCTGGTCTGTTGCTTATTCTGAAGGAGATCCCCTGCGGGGGTAGCCTACTCATCTCAGTGTGTTCTCGGTTATGGATGATTCACCGTTTCGTCGGATTGTACTGCCGGCATTGCTGGCCTCTAGCGCTAGCTTTGCTGCGCTCACCTGGCCAATGGCCTCTGACCGGGCTGTGGGATGGTCGGGGCGGTTGCCTGCCCCCCTGCGCCAGTGGACTGACTCTGCTCTGGTGACCCGGCAGCATAAGGAGTTTTCGATTCGCTACATTGGCTTTGCCATTCTGTCGAGCGTGGCCGTTGGCATTGGCACGGCTGAAATCATGCGATCGCAGCAGGTGCGATCGCAGCGACGCCAGGGTCTTCTCGATCAAGCCCTGACCGAAACCGGTGATGAACGTCCCCTGACTCCGACCCTAGAGGTTGACCCCACCGTTGGAGTGCTGGCTGAGACCAAATCCGGAGAATCGGCCGCCTCCGCCCTGGACTGGGCCACCCTGGTGCAGCCCAGGGCGGAGCAAGAGCCCCCTCTGACTGAGGGCGGTTTGCTCTCAACGCCCATGGGCAGCCATCCGATTTACCACATTCACGGGGCCGATCAAAGCCGCAGCCTGGCCTTGCAGATGGAGGGTGACTATTACCGTTTTTACCGCCAGCGCCCCAGCCTCGAAAAAGCCCGACAGCTGGTGCAGCGATTGCAGCAGCAGGGTCAAAAAGCGGTGGTCACCTCCGACGACGGCGGCTATGTGGTGTGGATACATCCGGCTGAGCCGCCGGCAGAGGCCCAGCCCTGGCTGGGCCTGGGGATGGCTGGTTAAGGGGTGAGAGCCCAATGGTCAAGACTGCGGCAATGGCTAACTATAGCGTTAGACGTCGCGTTGGCCATTGCCCTGGGGACGGTTCAAGAACCAACCGCAAACCTGGGGCCGCAATCGGGCAGATAGCCATCGCCCCCAGACGGCCATACATCCGCTCTTAGACAACTCCGCTGTAGGCAAACCTAAGCAGTACATAGGCATGGATCTCAAAACGCTAGAAAATCTTTGGACCGCGTTTGTGGCCGGGGAGCGAGACTTCACCGGTATTAACCTGGCGGGGGCCGATCTCAACCACTGGAGTTTAGCCAGGGTCGATTTTTGGGGAGCCGATTTTACCGGTGCCAACCTCACCCAGGCCAACTTTCGTCGGGCCAATCTAAAAGAAGCGCAGCTTGCTCAGGCCGACCTGCGCGGGGCTGACCTGCGCTGGGCCGACCTGCGGGAGGCGGTGCTGACCGGTGCCGACCTCAGCGAAGCGCGTTTGGAGGGAGCCCTGTACAACCAGCAGACCCGCTTTCCCCACGATTTTTCGCCCAGTCAGGCCCGCATGTGGAAGCTGGAACCGGGGGTAGTACTGGCCACCAAAGACCTGCGCGATCGCGACCTGGGCGGAGTAGACCTTACGGCGGCTGACCTCAGCGGTGCGCTGCTGGTCAACAGCCAGCTGTTTGGGGCCGTGCTGCGCAAAACCAATCTGCTCAGCGCTCTGCTGGGCGATAGCGATCTGCGCTACGCCGACCTGCGCCAGGCCACGCTGATGCTGGCTGACCTGCGGGGGGCCGACCTGCGCCACGCCGACCTGGGCCAGACCAACCTGGTGGGGGCTAACCTGCGGGGCTGCCAGCTGGCCGAGGCCAACCTCAAGGGGGCGCTTTACTCCGATAGCACCCAGTTTCCGCGCGGGTTTGAGCTGCCCGAGGGCCTCTATCGACTGGCTCCGGGGGCCTCGCTGTGGGGGGCTGACCTCAGCGGTGCTCGGCTGACCGGGGTAGACCTGCGCGGCGCCAACCTGGCCGGGGCCAACCTCATGCATGCCGATCTGTGGGGGGCCTGTCTGGCCCAGGCCGACCTCAGCGGTGCCAATTTGCTGGGCACCAATTTGCTGGGTACCGACCTGTCGGGGGCGAACTTGAGTCAGACCAACCTGATGCAGGCGATTATTGACCTGCCCGGCGACACGGCCACCATGATTGCCTTGAACAGTCAGCCCGCCTAGACCCTTGCGGGGGCGGGCTACGGCCCCACCGGGCCAGCTACTGGGCCAGCTACAGCAGGTTCATTTGGCCGCTGGCGGCGGGAAAGCTGTCGTCGTAGCCCAGGTGGCGGCGGGCGGCGGCGGTGACCACTCGCCCCCGGGGCGTGCGCTGGAGGTAGCCGATTTGCAGCAGGTAGGGTTCGTAGACTTCCTCAATGGTTTGGGGGTCTTCCCCGGTGGAGGCGGCCATGGTGTCGAGGCCCACGGGGCCGCCGCCAAAGTTTTCTACCATCACCGATAGCAGGCGGCGATCGGTCCAGTCGAGGCCGCAGGGATCGACGTTAAACAGTTCTAGGGCTTCGGCGGCCAGGGTAGCGGTAATGGGGCCAGCGGCTTTGACCTCGGCGTAGTCGCGGACCCGGCGCAGCAGACGGTTGGCAATGCGCGGGGTGCCCCGGGCGCGACGGGCGATTTCCTCGGCCCCGGCGGGCTCGATGGGGGTGTGCAACACGTCGGCGGTGCGCAGCACAATGGGGGTGAGCTCGTCGATTTCGTAGAAACGCAGCCGCTGGATCAGACCAAAGCGGTCGCGCAGCGGAGAACTCAGCGCCCCGACGCGGGTGGTGGCCCCCACCAGGGTAAACGCGCACAGGGGAATGCTGCGGGTGCGGGCCGACTGCCCCTTGCCAATGGTGATATCCAGGCGGGAGTCTTCCATCGCCGGGTAAAGAATTTCCTCGGTAATGCGGGGCAGGCGGTGAATTTCGTCGATAAACAGGACGTCGCCGGGTTTGAGGTTGACCAGCAGGCCGGCGATGTCGCGGGGGCGCTCCAGGGCCGGGGCGGTGGTGATTTTGCAGGTGACGCCCATTTCCTGGGCCAAGATCAGGGCCATGGTGGTTTTGCCGAGCCCCGGCGGCCCGTACAGCAGCAGGTGGTCGAGGGGTTCCTGCCGCGACTGGGCCGCCTGGATGGCGATGCTGAGCACTTCTTTGAGGGCGGCCTGGCCGATGTAGTCTTGCAGCCGCTGGGGCCGGAGGCTGTCTTCGGGGGCTGGGGCCGGGGGGGCTTGGTCTGCCGGGGCAGCCTCGGCCTGGAGGTCGTCTGGCTGCTGTTCGCCGCCGCGCACCAAAGATAGCAGCGGTTCGCGCGGGGCGTCTTTTGCGCCACTGGCCGGGGCCGGAGATTTTGGCTTGGGGGCCGAGGCCGAGTCGTCGGGCGTGTGGGAGGAGACAATGGCCATAGGGGAGCCCCGCGGGTGCAGCTCTCCTATGATACTGTGGTGCATTTGCACTATCAAGCCTGCTGTCAGGCGGCAGGCGGCGTGAGCGATACGGCCAGGTCGTGCCAATGGCGGAGCACGAGCTGGGCACCGGGGAGTGGGGGCCGCCCCCAGGGCTCGGAGACAGAGATAAAGCCCGCCGCTCCGGCCTGATCGGCCAGGGCCTGATCGGCCCAGCTGTCGCCGACGATCAGGGTGTGTTGGGGGAGGACGCCGATGCGATCGCACATCCCCCTCAGCAGCGCCGGGTCGGGTTTGGGCACATCCTGGGGTCCGGTCCCCTGCCAGGCGTGGACCCAGGGCATCAGGTCGTAGTGGCGCAAGAAGTCTTCCACGTAGGCGGGGCTGTCGGAGGACAGCACCCCCAGTTTGAGGGGGCTCTGGTGCAGCCGCTCCAGCATCGCGGCGGTGCCCGCAAAGGGGGGCGTGGCCGCCGCTTTGCCCTGGGGGGCGGTATTCACCGCCGCAAAGCTAGCCGCCACCAGCGCCGTTGCCCGGTCGGGGGCGTGGCCCGCCTGGGTGAGCACGGCCACCGCCGCCTGTTGATTGGCGGCGCGGGTGCCTGCGGCCATCAGCCCGTCGGGGTCGATGCCCTGGGCGGTGACCCCAAAGCAGTTCAGCAGGGCCTGCCGGAGCGCCGGCTCGGCCTCGGCAGGTTTGGGCCCGGCGGTTTTGGCCCCGGCGGTTTTGGTGCAGGCGGTTTCGGTGCAGGCAGCCGTGGCACAGGCGGTGGCCCTGGCCAGGGCCGAGCGGTGCAGTAGCCCCCGCGAATCGGCCAGGGTGCCGTCTTTGTCGAAGACGATGGCCTCGACCTTGGCCACCCAGCGCTGCCCACACCGTACCCACACCATGGCTTTATTCAGACCTTTATGTTCAGACAACAATGTGCAAAATTGCGTTGAAACCTGCGCCAGA